>NZ_QRQL01000004.1:0-329933 GCF_003475485.1 Dielma fastidiosa
AGGAACAGCGCCGCGAGAAAGGCAGCTGGGTGTCATCATTGATGGCATGATTTCCTGAATTTATTGATGAAGGAAATCATTTTCTTGATTAGTGATTGTGTTTGGTGAAATTTTCATTTGTAAAAAGGATCATAGTTCTTTTTACTAGATGAAACATAATTATAGTTTAATTATGCTGTCTTCAAAATAGGAGTTATCTCTGTGAAAATGATTGATTTTCACCAGATAATTGCATAATATTGTATTATAAGGTGAAAATATGATAAAAACTACAGATATGATTATCAATGAACTTAGCATTTATGCAAGTCCACGCACAAAATTGTCCCGTATGGTAAAAAAGGGTGAGATTTTCCCTATCATTAAGGGATTATATGAAACTGAAAAGAGTACACCAGGTTTTTTGCTTGCAGGCAGTATTTATGGTCCATCTTATATTTCATTTGAATATGCTCTTAGCTTTTATGGTTTGATCCCAGAAGCAGTTTATACGGTAACTTCCGCAACTTTTGAAAAGAAAAAGTCTAAAAAATATGAAACTATGTTTGGAACATTTACCTATCGGGATGTACCCTCAGAAGTTTTTCCCCTAGGTTTGAAAATAATGAAAGAAGACGCCTATTATTATCGAATTGCTTCACCTGAAAAAGCAGTATGTGATATTCTTTATACTTTACCGCCAGCCTCAAATGTAGAAGAATTACATTTGTTGTTGAATGATAGTCTTAGAATTGATGATAGTGATTTAATGAAATTGAATACTGTTACTATCATCGAGTTATCTAAACATTATCATTCAACAAATATGAAAAGACTTTGTATATTAATAAAAAGATTACATAAAAGTATTGAATAAAATTGATATTGGACATTCAATGTAGTTTTACGGATCAAATCAGAATGAATTTAGATATATGAATTAGATAGGAGAATGACTCTTATCTTTTTTATTATGTTATGTATGAAAGATGCTAATTCGAACATCAGAAATGGAACAAAATGAGAACTGTCTCATAAAGTATACTTTATGAGACAGTGTGTTTATGCTCATTATAGGTCGTTTTTTGTCGTTTGTAAACATATTTTTGCATTTTATCATCTTTTTTACTCATTTTATGGTCGTTTTCTAGCTGTCTTATAAAGTATACATTTTGAGACGGTGAGAATTAAGGGGTGTAAAATGAAATCTATTTATATCGAAACCTTTGGTCGTTTCGCTGTTTTTATCGACGGTCAGCCTTTGCTTTTTAAGAACCTTAAAGCAAAAGAACTCTTGGCCTATCTCATCGATAATGAAGGAGACTTTGTAAGCAACAAGGACATCATCACTACACTTTGGAAGAACCGCATCAATGATGTGAGTCTAAAACGATCCTTCAGGTATACGCTGCGTCTGTTAAGAGACGCTTTTAACGCAGAAGGAATTGATGATCTATTTGATGTAGGTTATGGGGTAGTGAAGATCAATCGCAATCGCATAACCTGTGATTATTATGAATTTATTAAAGGAAACACAGAGGCATATCCATACAAAGATGATTACATGTATGGCTATGAATGGGCAGAGTCAACCCGTAGAAGGATTGAGGAAAGACAAAGCCGAAGTAATAAGTAAAAATAGCTGAACATTAGATGGTTCAGATTTTTTTGTGAGGAAAGAGGAAGGGAAATATGGCACAAAGGAAACAAGAAAGAATAAGGCGAGAAAGGAGAAGAGAAATATGTTAAAGGGAATGATGAAAGCGCTTAAATACGGAATGGCTCTATGTATGGCTGTGAGCTTATCAGCTTATATACCTGAAATAGGCATACAGGAAGTAAAGGCAACGGAAGTAACAGCCAGCGCAGAAGAGAAGTGGAGCGGAACCGTAAGTGCAACACCGCCAAAAAATGATGGCAATACATATCATATTTATACTGGCGAGGAGCTTGCATGGGTTGCTCAACAGACACGTGAGGGTATCAGTTTCGAAGGTAAAACTATTATCTTGGAGAATGACATTGATCTTGATTTTATTCCATGGAAACCAATAGGAGTAGATAGAGTACAGCCTTTTAAGGGTACCTTTGAAGGAAATGGTAAAACAATTACTAATCTCATGCTAACAAATAATGAAGAAGGATTATTTGAAGGTCTCTTTGGTGTTACTCGAAATGGTCTACTTCAGAACTTCTCAATTAAAAATGTTAAATTTAAAGATTCAGACATTAGTTACCATAATTTGGGTATTGTCAGTGCTGATGTACTACAGTCGAAGGTTATCAATGTACATGTTGAGAATGCCGAAATCTTGGCAAGCGGTACAAGTCTTGCCCCAGTTGGCGGTATTACTTGTGTATTATCCAACAGTAGTTGGATTATTAATTGCTCTGTGAAAAATTCAACGCTGCAAGGAAGAAACATAGGTGGTATTGTTTCCGATTGGGAACCGATAACTGATGAAACAGTGTTTGGCAAATATGGTCCAGGTGGTATCGTTAACTGTGCATCCATTAATAATCAGCTGCAGCTCACTTATCCGAGTCCAACTGACAATATTGTAATTGCTGGTGGAATTATTTCTAATATTGAAAGTAGAATTAAAGATTTTAGTGTAATTGGCAGTTTATATCTTTTTAACAATTATTCAACTAGTACGATTACGGCAACTGATCTTGTTGCTGATCGGGAAATAAGAATTGGTGGATTAATCGGATTAGTTGATAGTCCAATTGTCTTAGAGATGAAAAATAACTACTCTGCTTCCCCAGTAATTAATGATGTCGCAAGTAAAGATACGACTGGAGCGGTAATTGGTTTAAATAACACAAACAAACTAAGTAGTGATAACATCTTTTATTCTGGAAGTGCAGCTAATGGATTACCGGCAATTGGCAAAGACGCAGGCTCTTATGGGTCAACAATGATGAGTAAGACAGAAGAAAGCATGAAGAATGAATCTTTTGCAAAATCATTAACCGCTAATATTGATTCTCTAAGTACAACGATTATGCCGTTAGATCCGCAAGGCAAGCGATATACATATAATCCATGGGTAGGTGCCGAGGGTGTATGGCCGGCATTTACGATACCGGCAGTTACTGATATCGATATATATCCTGTTTTGTCTGATAACGGACAAGAAATCGTTTATGTGAATCAAAATGGTAGTGTACAGCTTCATTCTACCTTGCTGCCTTATTATGCGAGTCGTGAAGCCAATCCAACATGGCGAGTTTCACCTGATACGAGCGGCGTAAGTGTAGATGCTAATGGACTTGTATCTGCCAATAACTCCGCCGTTGGAACAGAAGTAGATTTAATTGCATCCTATGGTGAAATCACTAAAACGGTTAAGGTAAGAATCGTAGAAAAAGATGCAATCACTTCATTAAGAATCAATACACCTAGTGATTTATTGGTGGGTACGACAAAACGATTGAGTGTTACCACAACACCAATCAATGCAAATAAATCATCTGTAAGGTGGTACATTGATCTAAATCCTGCCGGTTTAGAAAATCTTGTAACTGAAAGTGAAATTGCTTCTATCGATTCAGATACAGGAATAATAAAAGGATTAAAAGCAGGACAAGTTACAGTAGTAGCAAAAATAGAAGGCACATCAATCAGAGACAGTTACACAATGACCATTCAGGACACACAGTGGGATGGTGTTGCGAGCCGTCAGCCTGATTTTTATGATGATGCCTATCATATAACGATGGCCAGTGAATTGAAATGGATTGCTGATAGCGTAAACAACGGCAATACTTTTGCCGATAAAAAGATCTTATTAGAAACAAATATTGATCTTGGTAAGAATAACTCATTTGTTTGGACACCAATTGGAAGCAACGGTAATTATTTCAGCGGTGTTTTTGATGGTCAGGGATATTCAATCAGCCATATTTTATTAGATGGTACAAACGTTCTAAATGGTCTGTTTGGCTGGATCAATAATGCAGCGATAAAAAACCTAACAATCAGAGATATTTCCATTCAAAATGAATTGCCTGATTCTTATAATGGTGCTTTAGCCGCACAGGCACAGGATTCGGAAATTAATGGTGTCACTGCCGTTGATGTATCCATCAATACAACCGGAACAGCTGGTGGCTTAATCGGTTTATCACAGTATAACGTCAGCCTGAATCATACAGCGGTGTTAAATAGTGATATTATATCGAGAATCGGTGGCGGTTTAATAGGTAAAGCAATTGCCTATAATGGAAATGTAATCAATAGTTTTACAGAAGGTAAACTTACTGCTCACCAATCAAGTTCAGCTCTAGTCAATCTTGGCGGTATCATCGGTACAGTCATTGGATCTGATAATTCCTCCTTAGAATCAACGGCTGCTACGGCTTTTACGATTCAGAATTCATATACGCATTCAGTAATCAATTCAACACTGAGTAATCCAGAAATTACGGTATATACAGGCGGCTTAGTGGGTCAGGTTAATTCCTACATCGCATTAGAAAATAACTATTCAAATTCAGATATAACCAATCATGTAAATGCAAATCGTCCTGGCGGCATTATTGGTTATGCGCAGCCTACGAGTGGATACTATACATCTATTGTGAATAATGCATGGAATGAAGAAAAGCGCTTCGAAAATGCAAGCGGTGAAATAGCTGTTGAAAATAAGAAAAGCGTCGGCAATCAAGGAAGTATCATCATTAACTCCACAACACTTGAAGATATGATGAAGCGATGCTCTGATGCATATATGAAAGCAGCTTCAAGTGAAGAAAAAGCATTAGTGAATGATTTAAATGAAAATCTTCCTGAAAATGGCAGTATGTGGATTAATGGAACAGAGGGTTATCCGCAATTAAGTGATTCTGAATCATTTACAGTCGTATTAAAGAAAGATTATATCCAAATGCGAAGAAATGAAAGTGTTATGCTAGAGCCAGTCATGCGTCCATACGTAGCAGGAAAGGATCTCAGCTATGAATGGCATGTACTAAGCGGCAATGACACGATCAGTGTTGATCAATTTGGACGAGTTACAGTTAGTGACAGTGCCATTACACATCAAAGTGCAATTATTGAAATGATCGTAAAGGAAAAAGGTGCAGAGATATGCCGAGATACTGCGCAGATAGTCGTATTAGAGGATGAAGCAGCAGTACAGAGTCTGACGATCAAGGACCCTGGGGTAATCAAAGTTGGTGATACAGTTAAGCTAAAAGCAGAAGTTGAACCAGAGTCTGTTGATACAAGCGGTCTATATTTTAAAGTTAAAAAAATCAATGATTTCGCAGAAGTATCAGCTGATGGTACATTAAAAGCCTATAAAGCCGGAACGTTTACGGTTCAGGCAATATTGGATGGCGTAATTGCGGAACGAATCATTACTATAAAGTCAGGAACCAAATGGGATGGAGTTACGGTTGATGAACCGGATAGTGATGGAAATTATATTTATATCACAAAACCAAGTGAGTTAGCATGGATTGCGCAGCAAGCCTACGAAGATAGGTACAATTGGTTTGAAGGAAAAACATTAATATTACAAAATGATATTGATTTAAATAACCAAAATTGGATGCCTATTTTAATCTTCAAGGGTAATTTCGATGGCAGAGGACATACTATTAAAAATATTTCTATTGGTGCTAGCCCTGGTATCAATCAGTTTGGCTTATTTGGTGTGGTACGAAATGCTGAAATAAAAAATTTAATTCTTGACACTGTAAATATGAATTTAGATGAAGTTAGCGGAATCAATAATTTTGGAGCTGGTTCCTTATTCGCTTATGCATATGACAGCAATATAACAAATATAAAAGTAAAAAATGCTTATGTTAAAGCTGACGATACTGAGGTTAATACACCAATGATCGGCGGATTAGGCGGTGATGTTATCAATGTGAATATTGATAACTGTTCAGTAGAAAATTCTACAGTGATAGGAAAAACGAATAGTCTCGGTGGTATTATCGGTGAAGTAACTGGCGCATCAACTTATTTCAGTATGAAAAATTGTTTTGCTAAAAATGTAACGATGCAGGACGGCTGTTATATTGGGGGTCTGGTTGGCTATATTAACCAATCAGATAGCAGTAATAGAACGGCTATAATTAAGAATTGTTATGCAGAAGTAATATATAATACTACAAATAAATATTTAATTAATACATCTTATGTTGGAGCTATTTCTGGTATCATTCAAACTAAATATCCAGTTTTAATTGAAAATGTATATTCGGTATTGAAAGTTAATAATTCAGTAGACAAGAAACTAATAGCCGGTAATCTTGTAGGTATTGAGAAATCTCAAGATTTAAAATTAAATAATGTCTACTATAATTCTCAAACATCTGGTTTAACTATTGATATGAAAGAAGAGGGTAAAGTCACACGAAATAATGTTGAGGGCATGACAACGGATGTTATGAAAAGTCCTTCTTCATCGGCTGATAATTTAATTAATAAATTAAATACATGGGTGAGTAATTCTGTAGAAAAATTTAATACATGGACAATACAAAAAGAAGGTTATCCTTATTTTGGATTGCCTGATGTTGAAAGCATTAAAGTTTTACCTGTTGTTAAGGAAGTTTATCCTGGTGAGACATTGCAATTAGAAAAAGAGATTTTACCTTTTGGTGCATCTGATGTTGCTGTTAAATATACAAGTAATAACCCGAAAGTACAGGTAGATAACAATGGTCTGGTGAAAATTAGTAATGAATTCACTAATACCTATGTTGCCATTATAACGATGACACCTCTTGACAGCAAATATCCTTCTTCTACCTCTACGTTGATAGTAATGCAGCCTAAGCCTGAAATTACAAGTATAAAAATAACAGTATTAGAAGAAGAGATAGAGACAAATAAAGTATATTCATTGTCAGCTTCCATTTTGCCTTTAGATGCAGATCCAAATCAGATTAAGTGGTCGATTATCAATAATGTAAATACCCAAGCCATTTTAAGTGATAAAGGATTATTAGATACTGGCTCGGTTGCAGGAAGCATAACTGTTCGAGCTGAATCAATTAATAATCCAAATATCTATGATGTGATTACATTAAATATAAAATCTAAACATGATTTTGGCATAGCATGGGATGGTTCTGCTGAGAAAATTGAACCTGTAAATAATGTAATACATATTGTAAATCCAAAACAATTAGCTTATATTGCCCAGCAAACAAAGGCAGGTATTACTTATGAAGGTATCAGTATTTATCTGGATAGTGATCTTGATTTAGGTAATAAAAACTGGACACCGATCGGGAGCCTTGAATATGGTAATTTTATGGGTAAATTTTATGGCAATAACCATACAATTAAAAATTTAACAATTACATCTTTAAGCGATACTACAATGGTAGGGTTGTTTGGTTTAGTTAAAAATGGAGAGATTCACGATTTATACCTCACTGATGTGAATATTAAGCTGGATAAATTTAATGTCGCAGGAACGGATCAGGTTGGATATGGTACATTAGTAAGTAATGTTTATGGTAATGATACAACTTATATAATCAGCAATGTTCATGTGTCCAATGTTCAGGTATATGGTCCTTCAAGCAGCAGAGTAACACTTCCTTCAGGAATGATAGGGATCGTATATGGCAGGGCTGAAATTGATAATTGTTCAGTTGATAACGCTTATGTTGAAGGTTATCCTAACAGTACAGGCGGATTACTTGCAGAAGTAAGTAATGGCGCTGGTAAATATCTGAAAATAACAAATAGTTCTGTCAGCAATACAACGCTTGTAAATGGTACACATACGGGTGCTATTATTGGTTACTGGGGAAGTGTAACTGGTGATAGTCATTTGATGGAAAACTGTTACAGTAATAATGTAGTGTTCGTGAATACGAATGTAAATGTTGGTGGATTGGTTGGCCGAACAGATGGAGCAGTATTGAAAATTATTCGAAATTGCTATTCGGTAACATCATCAAAAAATACAAATACAGAGGCTAAAACAGTTAAGGGAATCATTGGTTCAATTAATGGAAATACAAAATTAGAAAATTGTTATTATGATAACGATGATGGCAAAGTAGCATATACAGGAAATTCAACTATTTCAGAAACTAATATTATAGGTATGTCTTCATCTGTAATCAAAAACAACATCACACAGACACCAAATCTGGTCAACAAACTCAATGACTGGGTCAAGGCTCAGCCAAACAGTGATGACTACCTCACATGGCGTGTAAATGACAGTACACCAGAATTAGGACCAAAATCCAAAATCACATTGAATCAAGATCAATTAATTTTAAAAACAAATGAAACAGCTGTACTGAATGCAACGATCACCGGTGAAAATATCAACTCCATCGTTGACTGGTCAAGCAGTCAGCCAAGTGTGGCAGCCATTGATGAAAATGGCAAGATCACAGCGAAGATCCCTGGCCGTGCAGTCATAACCGCAACCTCTCAGGACGGACAGATAGCTCAGGCAAAAATAGAAGTTCAGGCTTTAACCACAAGCGTCGTGTTATCCTTCATCGATCCTGAACATACAACGCAATTAAAGGTTGGTGACAGCGTTGACCTACAAGCCGCGCTGCAGCCAATCGATGAAGCCCTGACATGGAACAGCAGTGATCCAAGTGTCATTGCCATTCAGGTCGACAGTGAAAATGATAAACTGGCAAAAATCACCGCGTTGAAAGCAGGGACTGCCGAGGTGAGTGCGCAAACAGCGGAAGGTGTGAAAGGAATGCTGCAATTTACTGTCGGCAACCCAGTCACATCAATTCAAATCGAAGGAAATAATACGATGGATCTAGCGCATCCAACGCAAAAATTAAAAGGTTTTGTGAATGATGACGCAACGGATCAGCGGATAAGCTGGTCAATCAAGAAAAAAGTTGACGAGAGTTATGAAGATACCAGCGATGCTGTTATCAGTGAAACAGGAACTGTGACAGTCAGTGCCTTAGGCAGTTATCAGGTAACAGCCGCGGCAATGGACGGTACCGATATGACAGCGGTATTTGCTATTGAAGTCGTACCAGCAGTCGTTGACTCGGTTAAAATCATCCTGCCGGAAGGACAGGGATACTTAAGCGGACAAATTGGTTCATCTATTGATTTGAAAGCAGAAGTTACACCTTCGCTGGTATTGGCAGAAGATGCCCAGCTCCATTATGAAAGCAGTGATCCGACGCGTTTTATGATCATTGAAGAAGATGGACAAACAAAGGTAAAAATAAGTGATCAAGCAAAGATCGGCGATTTAGCGCAGATTACACTGACATCCGGTATCGGTAAAGACAGCAATGTGATGGATACGGTAACGGTCATGGTTGCTTGGACAAAAGTAGAAAGCTTAACGATTATCAATACTGAAACGAATGAGGCATATTCTGAAGAAGTACCAACGGATTTAGGTAAAGGCAGCATCATCAAATTAAAAGCTAAACCAACCCCGGAGGCAGCAACGAATCCTTCAGTTACATGGCGAGTTGAAAATGTTGACGATACGCTTCAGACACCTCTGGCAGAAATTGACGAGAATGGTTATCTGACATTAAAAACACCAGGTGAAATTCGTGTTACAGCAACCAGCCTTGAAGATGGGACAATCATCGCCAATGCCCGTATCAATATTGTTGAGATTTATCCGACTTCCATCTCCATTCTTGAGGGATCAAAGGAAATCGGTGTCGATCAGAATATCGATTACTTACAATTAACAGTTAATTTCGAACCCGCTGAAACAACGAATAAGAAATTGATCTTTACTTCCAGCAACCCTGCTGTTGCCAGTGTAGATTCAATGGGTAGAATCACCTTTGTAAAGGGTGAAGGTAAAAACGTATTAGGTGATACAGAAATCACGATCACTCCTGAAGTTGACAGCCGATTAGACGAAGCATTGCAGGCTAAACCGATCAAAATCACAATCAAAGTCAGCGATCAGGTCATTTATGTCGAATCGATTGATGAGATTTTAACCAGTGCAGGTCTGCCGCTTGCCGATACAATCGTGCGGGTCGGTGATGATCTGAATCTGATTGCTTCATACCTGCCGACTCATGCCAGCGCCCGCAATTTTGAGTGGGAAGTTGTAACGCCGGAAGGTGAAGAAGCCTTGGCCAGTATTCATGACGGCAAGCTGACCGCATTAAAAGCTGGTACGGCTACGATCCGCTGCAGTGTTGGAGGTAAGAATGATCATGGAACGATTGAAACATTAAGTATTGAACGGGAAGTCGTTATTCAAGAAGCGGTTGCACGTTCGATCAGCTTCGACGCGCTTTCCCTCACCTTGATGCCGGGTGTCAGTCAAAATATTACCGCAAGTGTAAATCCGATTGGCAAGGTATCACAAAAGATAAAATGGTCAAGTCCTGACAGTCAAATCATCTTTACGGATCTGCAGGGCACGGCATTGAATGGCGCCATTGAAGGACCGGTTAAGATCAAAGCAAATGAAAATGCTATTGCCGGTCAGACAATTACCGTCGTCGCAGAAAGTGAAGCCTTGGATATCGACGGCAATCCGCTGCGCAGAGAACTGCAGGTATTCATCGGTAATGTGAAAGCAACCGCCGTGACGCCTAATCGCACAGCGATTACCATGGTGGCTGAGGGTGATACTCAACAGCTGCGGGCAACAGTATATGGTGCCAATGGTTTAAAAGCGACGAATCAAAATGTTACTTGGAGCAGCGATTATCCTGAAATTGCCAGCGTTGATGCTTTCGGGACCGTGACTCCGCATCGTGCAGGTACGGCTAAAATCACAGTAACTTCTGCCGATGGCGGCTTCAGCGCAGTATGTACCGTAACGGTCACTGCCGCAAGTCTGAAAGAATTAAAGCTAAGTGAAACCTCTATTACGATGATCAAGGGCAATGAAAAAGAATTGACCGCGATTGTAAATGAAGGCAGCGGTATTACAGATTTCCTTTGGGAAAGCAGTGAACCATCCATTGTGGAAATCAAGGGATCAGGAAAGACAGTCCAGCTGATCGCCAAAGCGCCGGGCAGCGCGGTCATCACCGTCACCGCCGGCAATAAACAGGCATCAGCCGCTGTTCGCGTTGTCAATAACGAAGTTCTGATTCAATCGATTGAGTTAAGCGGACCAGCCAGCGGTGAAGTCGGTGAAACAGTTCTGATAACCGCTTCTATACAAGGTACAGATGGTAATGAAGCAACTAATAAAACTTTAAAATGGCATGTTTCTGATAACAATGCAGTAACGGTACTTGATGAAACATCCAGCGTCGGCCGCTTTAAAATTAATAAAGAAGCAGGGAACGTCATTATCACCGCTGAAGCTTGCGATGGCAGTCAGGTCAGTGCTCAGTACACATTGAAGACAACTGGAATTACTGCCAGCGGTCTGACACTGAACAACAGCTTCGTCAAACTCGGCTCAAAAGATATGACCGGTTTTGACATAATCGCAACAATCACACCTGAAAGTGTCGCTGATAAAACAGTTACATGGACGGTTGATAAACAAAATATTATTGAACTAACAGCGAATGGCAGCAGCGCTCATATCCGTCCTGCCGCCGGTGTCGTACCTGGTGAAAACAGTTATGCGATCATTACGGCAAAAACATCCAATGGCAAGAGCGCACAATGTGTTGTATTGATTACTGAAGTCAAACTGGAAGCCATTCAGTTAGGAAAATCTTCCATCACAATTATTGAAGGTGATGAAAAGGAACTGCCGATACAGATCAAACCGGCAGAAACCACCAATACTGAATTGATTTGGGAAATTGATGAGACAGGCAACGGCATGTATGAAGAAGTAAATAGTTCAAGTGCTGTCCAAATTAGCACTATGAACGGTATTTATACAGTCAAAGCACAGCCGCTTCCGGAAGCCATGAACACAAAAGAAGTAACGATCAGAGCCAGAGCGAAAGCAAATACTGAAATAATCAGTAATCTATGTAAGATCACAATTCAAGAAGATCCTCTGGTATCCATTGAAATTATCGGACCTACTGAATTGTTAGTTGATAATTCGGCTCATTATTCCTTATTGGCAGTACCATATGATGCTTTAATCAGCGATGTCAGCTGGCAAGTGATCGAGGAAATGAATCCGGACGGCTCAGAGTACGTTCCTGATGATAAGGATGAAAATCCTGAATTAAAAAATCATATCGTCCAAATCATTCAGGAGGGCGTATTAAAAGGTATAAAAGAAGGACGCGCCGTGATTCAGGTGTCAACGGGTAATGGTATAAGCGCTCAGCTTGAAATAACTGTTACTTCAAGTATGACACCGCCTGAAATTACAGACTCAGTGGATGAGATTCGCATTAAAAAACTGCCTGATGGAATCGAGATCGATTCATTGGAAATGATCAGCAGTGAAATAAAACAGCTGGGCGTTGCTTTCTATAATCACGGAACGCTTGTTTCTGATCCAAAGGCTTCAGAAATCATCTGGAGCTGCAGTGATGAAACAGGCGACTATCTGACTATTGATCCGCGTACCGGTGTGATCACTGCTAAAGCAGTTAGTCCAAAACCGATCACGATCACAGCACTCAGCAAGTATACGAAACAAATTCCTTCAGAGATTGAAGGAGAAGAGGATCTGACCATCAGTGTGCTGGCTTCGATTCCGGTAACAATCCATGAACAGGCCGGTCTAATCAAGAGTCTTTCCCTTGACCCATCAGCAACCTCACTGGCTTTCAATAAAAAGCAAATCATGACCGCTTATGCTTCATACACGGGAAATAAAGAAGATTTAAGCATTCAATGGGAAAGCAGCGATCCAACAATCGTTAAGGTTACACCGATGGAAGATCCGCTGCAGGCCAGTATCGAAACATTCGGCAAAGCAGGAACAGCCGTGATCATGCTTACTGTAAACGGCACGACAGCTTTTGCCAACGTTATCGTCAGCGCTGAAGCTAAAACACCAGTCACAAGCATTTCGGTAAAGGATGAATTAGGAAACGATTTGAGCGGTATCCTTGAAATGAAGCAGGGTACAACCTTACAAGTAATCGCTGAAGCGGATGAAGCAGCAAGCAATCCTAACCTAATCTTCAGCACTTCTGAGGATACGATCGCAAGTGTTGATGAGAATGGCTTGATTCATGCACTCAGTCCAGGTGTCGCAATGATTACGATTAGTCCGGCAGATACTGAGAGCCGTGTTTCAAAGACATTGGTCATTCAGGTCAACGAAATTCCGGAATATAAGATCAGCTTAAACAAAACTGAAATTACCATGGAAGGCGGCAGCGATGCGATGCTGGTTGCTTTATTAACTCCTTCCTTAACCGAACAGGCCAGCATCAAGTATGAATGGAGTATCAGTGATCTGGATGGCAATCCTTTAACTGAGGCGCCGATTACCCTCGATTCTGCATCGGAAAATCCAGAATCTGTACATTTGACAGCTAATTCAGTCAGTCAGGAAACAAATGTTATTGTGAATCTGAAAGCGACAATCAGTGAGGCTGGCAATGAAGATAAGGTACTGACACAAAGCTGTACTGTTCACATCATGGAAGCTATTGCTTCAATCACGGATATTCAGTGGACAAGTGATCTTATTGTTGATGACGCATTAACGATGATCCTTGATGATCAAGGCTGTGAGGAACAAATCGGCATCAAGATCATTGCGGATGGTGAAGGAACAGCTTATGTAAACTGGACAACCTCAGCACCGGAAATCGTTTCCGTCACCGGCAATGCATCAGGCGCAGTATTAAAAGCTTATCAGCCAGGTACTGCCGATATTACAATGACCAGCGCTAAGGGCGGATTTACAAAAACGCTCAAGGTTACGGTAAGAAAGGTAGTTATTGAAAGTCTTGATTTCACTTTAAATGACGGACAGATCGAAGTAGGTGCAGTCACTGAGGGCTTCTTGGTACTGAATGCTGATCCTTCTGACAAGAATGAAAGTGAAAAAGCCAAAGTTCAATTTAAGTCAAGCAATCCGGATATTGCTTCCGTGGCTGTAGATGAAACTGGAAAAATCAAGATTATGGGGTTAAAAGAAGGTAAAGCAACAATTATTGCAATGTCGCCGACAGCCCCGGATAAAATGGTTACCGCTGATATTACGGTTGTCAAACCAGCCCTTCTGCCTTATCTGATTAATCAGTTTGAATTATTAGATAGGCAAGGCAGAGTGATATCTACACATACAGAAATTGATTCGCTCAGCGGTAAGATCATTGTCACAGTGCCGCTGCTGACGGATAAATCAGCCTTGATTGCTAGATTTGGCTTGTCTTATAAAGGCAGTGAAGCCGATATGAATAAAGCCGATGTATTAGTTGCCAATGTTCCGCAATCAAGCGGGGTTACGGTTAATGATTATACGAATACATTGACTTATGTTGTGAAAGATAAAGAAAATGAAGAGAATACAAAAGATTACATGGTTCTGGTTGTCGATGAAGCAATTCCGGATAAGGATGCAGTGATGAAGTCTTTCACCTTTAAGGGTGTTGAGCCATGTGAAACGGTCATTGAAGGAAACACGATCACGGTGAAGGTCGATGAAACGACTGATTTGACTCAGTTAGTCGCTGTATTTGAAGCAGAGAACGTACTTTCTGTAACGACGGCCAATGGTGAGCAGATCAGCGGTGAAAGTGTCAATGATTTCAGTAAGCCGTTAACGTATATTTTATTTGGTAAGAATAAGAAGAGTATCAGCTACACGGTGAAGGTAGATACCGGCCCTGAGCTGACAAGCATCAAGCTGAAACAGGGAGAAAACAGTCTGGAAGGACAATGGGATATCGAACGGGAATGCTATGTGTTTACCGTTCCAGCCCTTGTTCAGATCGATTATGATCAGCCATTCATTCTGGAATGGACTCCGGATACTCTGACTCACAGCGGTTCATTGAATCTGAACCTGAATGAAATGCAGAGCGTTCAGTTCATCTATGCGGATCAGTTCACACGGACGGTTCGTCTGATGATCGTTGAAAGCAAGGTGGATTCACTGAGCGTTTCACCGCAGACGTTAAGTCTGAAACCGGGTGAGAGCAGTACGGTCAGTGCATTGATTCAGCCTGATTCAGCTTCACAGAAAGTAAAATGGACGCTGCAGCCGGGAAGTGAGCAATTCCTTGAACTAGAAATGCTCGAAGGCTCAGCCGTTCAAGTAAAAGTAAAAGCAGACGCGCCGGTGGGAGCTTCGGCCGTCCTGATCGCAGAAAGTGAAGCCGATGCTTCCCTGCGTGCAGAGGTCAGCGTGTTCATCATCAAGAACAATGCGGATACCGTTAAGATCCTTGGCATCGAAGACGGAAGCAGTGACCGGCCGGCAGTCTTGAAGGTCCATCAAACGTTGCAGCTGAGCGCTGAGGTATATGCCGGTGATGAACTGGCCACCAATCAGCACGTTACATGGTCAAGCAGTGATCCGACGATTGCATCGATCAGTCTTGACGGTACGATCAAGGCCCTGAGCACCGGATCAGCAACGATTCAGGCAGTCAGTGATGACGGCGGCATCAAAGCAGAGATCCATCTGCGGATCGAACCGGCTGATCTCAGCGGCATCACGATCGATAAGACGAGCCTGCTGATGATCAAAGGCAGCCATGAACAGCTGCACGTCCTTGCCAATGAAGGCAGTGAACTGGGTGAGATCCATTGGACGAGCAGTGATCCTGCCATCGTCAAGGTGGATAGTGAGGGAACCATCACGGCATTGAAGAGCGGCCAGGCAGTCATTACGGCAAAGGTCTCTGAATATGAAGCAAGCTGTACGGTGAAGGTCGTCAACGGGGACATCAAGATCACATCGATCGATCTGAGCAGCGTAGCGGCACAGGTAGAAGCCGGTCAGACCTTCCTGATTCAGGCAGACGTCTCACCGGAGGATGCAGGCAATAAGATCCTGAAGTGGACGAGCAGTGACGAAGCCTTGATCCATGTCGTCAATAAGAACAGCAGTGTGGGCGTCCTGCAAGTCAGAAAAGGAACTGGCACACCGGTCATGATCACCGCGGAAGCGATGGATGGCAGCGGTACGAAGGCAAGCATCATGATCACACCGATGCCAAGTACGATCAGCGGCATCGAGCTGAGCAGTAATTTCATCCGCTTAAGTGCAAAGGATCAAGAAGGAACCTTACTGCGGGCCTCACTTCTGCCAATCACCGCGGAAGGTACGATCACATGGCAGACGGACCGCAGTGATCTGATCAGCTTGAGCAGCAATGAAGGAGCTTCCGTGATCGTGCGGCCGCAGCCGGGCGTCGATGTTCGCAATGACAATTATGCGATCGTAACCGCAAGCAGCGGTGACGTCCAGGCACAATGCGTCGTCTTATTGAGTGAGATCGCGGCTGAAAGCATTACGCTGGAGCCGGTATCGATGCTCTTGAATGTGGATGAAGAACAAAAGATCCAGGTGGCATTCACACCTGAAAATGCAACGAATACGATTTTGGAATGGCAGGTCCTTGACGGTGACGGAACCGCCGTGCTGATCAGCCGAAAAGGCAGCGGCTATACGGCAGTCGGATTGAAAGCCGGTGAAGTGACTCTGCAGGCAGTCAATGAAGAAGGCATCATCAGTAATCCGATCCATCTCAGTGTGAAGGATGAGGGATTGAGCAGTCTGCAGCTGATCGGCAACGATGTTCTGGTCTTGAACGATGAACAGCGCTCAGCCACTC
This sequence comes from Dielma fastidiosa, assembly GCF_003475485.1. Taxonomy (NCBI): domain Bacteria; kingdom Bacillati; phylum Bacillota; class Erysipelotrichia; order Erysipelotrichales; family Erysipelotrichaceae; genus Dielma; species Dielma fastidiosa. The sequence goes on from NZ_QRQL01000004.1 coordinate 16,630, forward strand.
AGCTGTATGCATTGGCACAGCCGGCTTCAGCCGTGATCGATTCACTGACATGGCGTAGTGAAGACGAAACGATCGCGGAAGTCAGTGAGGAAGGTCTGGTTACGGCCGTAGGCAGCGGCAGCACCGAGATCATCGCAAGCTGCGGGGCCATCGAAGCCTCCTTCACGATCTTCGTTTATGCAATCGAAGACACACCGCAGGATATCGAAGCAGAAAAGATCCGCATCGATACCGCCGTGACAACGATGCAGATCGATGATAAAGAATACTTGACAGTCAGCTTTGACCCATCGGATACGACGAATAAAGCTGTCCGCTGGGAAAGTGATCAGCCGGAGGTGATCCGCGTTGAGGCAGCGACCGGTCTGATCGAAGCAGTGGGTGCCGGTGAAGCAACGATCACCGTGACCAGCTTAGAAAACGAATCGATTTATGATGCGGTGACGATCACCGTCATGGAACGATCAGGCATCACATCCCTGAGCTGGGAAAATGAGATCAGCACCTTATTAAAGGGAGAGATCGGTGAATTGAAGGCAGTGATCACGGGTACCGGTGAGGAAACAAGCTTCAAACCAGTTTGGAGCAGCAGCAATCCTGAAGTGATCACAGTCAGCGCTAAAAACGATGACACGGCCAGCGCTGAGATCGAAGCCTTGGCGAAGGGTACGGCCGTCATCTACTTGATGGTACAGGATCAAATGATCACACAGACGATCACGGTAACGGAAACGGAAACGATCCCGGTGACCACGATCACGATCGATGAATTAGGCAATCGTGATTATCTCGAGCTGAGCGTGAACGAGAGTCAGAAACTCACGATCCATGTGAATGAAGACGCGGCAGATAAGAACTTGACCGTGACCAGCAGTGACGAAACCATCGCGACGGTCAACGGCACGACGATCGAAGCGATCAGCGAAGGGATCGCGGTCATCACGATCCAGCCAAACGATGCAGCGAGCAGTGTCGTGCGCAAGATCTTCGTAAAAGTCATGCCTGAACCGGAACCGGAAGTCACGCTGGATAAGAACAGCTTGGTCATCGTGGCAGGTACGGCTGGCAGTGTGAGCGCGACATCGATCCTGGAAGCTACCTATCAATGGAGCTGTAAAGACGATACGGTAACGCTCACGAATGCGGATGAAGCGGCCGTCACCATCCAGACTATGACGACTCAAGTAAAGAATGTCGTGCTGACTCTGAGCGTGACGGTCAACGGAAACGAGATCACAAGAGAATGTTTACTGACTCTGATCCCAGCGCCGTCCCAATCAGACGCGGCAGAAAAGATCGAGATCTTCGATGATCAGGGACAGATCCTCGATCTTCTGAAATTGGATCTTACCGCCCCGCAGGCGATGCTTACGGCCCATGTATTACCGGAAACGGCAGTACAGTATGTGAACTGGACCAGCAGTGATCCGGCAATCGCATCCGTACAGGGAAGCAATTCAGCGATCGTCACGGCTTATAAAACAGGCAGTGTCACACTCACCGCGACAACGCTGGACGGTAAGATACAAGCAAGCATCCCATGTGTGATCACCAACAGCGGCAAAGAAGAAGTGGTGATCCGCAGTATAAAATTGAAAGCCGAGACTCAGGAATTGATGATCGGCGAGCGTGCAGAACTGAGAGTCAGCCTCGATCCTGAATCACAGATCGATCAAGTCTTATTCACGACCAGCAAGGAAGGCATCCTCAGTATCGAAAAGAGCAGTTCGGGAGTCTATATCATGAAAGGACTCAGCGAAGGCAGTGTCGATGTGACGGTGGTAGCGACCGATGATCTGAGCAAGAAGGATACGCTGCGGATCATCGTCAGCAAAGCACCGGCCCAGCCATTGCTCTTCAAGGAATTCACGTTATGGAACGAGAAAGGCGAAGCGGTATCGACGAAGACGGTGATCGACGCGACACAGAAAACGATCCTCGTGACGGTTCCGTTACTGCACGATAAACGTTCCTTAGTAGCACGATATACGCTGAGCGGCGAAGGCAAAGTCAACGTCGGCGGCATCGAACAGCAAAGCGGCATCAGTGTGAACGATTATCAGGAGGCAGTAGCTTACGAAGTGATCGATCCGGAAGGCAGTCATACCCTCTATACGGTACTGGTATTGAATGAAACGATCCCATCCGTCAACGGAGCCCTGAAGACGTTCAAATTGAACGGCGTAGAGGGAGAGATCGATGAAGAGGCGAAGAAGGTCATCGTCAAACTGGACAAGCGTGAAGACCGAAGCCGGCTGATCGCAGAATTCACGATGAGCGATGCGCTGGAACTGATCGGTCCGCAGGGAGTGCAGGTCAGCGGCGAGAGTGAAAACGATTATCGAAACGGACAGACGATGACGGTGATCGGCAAGAACGGTGTCAGTGTGACCTATCAGATCCTCGTCGATATCGGACCGGCCGTGCAGACGATGACACTGAGCCAAAATGGAAAACATTACAGCGGCATCATCGATGCGCAGCAGGATACGATTCGCTTCAGTGCATTGAAAGGCCAAGCCGATCTGTCAGCGGGATTCACTGTGACAGCGGAAACGTCAGCGCTCGATCCGCAGGGCGTCAGCTATGAAACGACGATCCAATTCGAAAACGGAACGCAGACACTGACCATCACCGATGGAAATGGAAGAAGCTATACCTACACCTTGATGTTTGAAGAGACGGAACCGGAAAGTGAACTGATATTGACGGGCATGAAGATCGGCGGCATCGAGTGTAAGATCGAAGGCCGGATCATCGAAGTCATCCTGCCATACGGCAGAGATCTGAGCGAAGCACTGAAAGTGGAATATACGAGCAGTGAGCCGGGAGAGCTGATGATCGGAGAAACGACGATCAGCAATGGCGGCAGCAGAGTCTTCGGCGAAGAGAAGGCTTTAGAAGTGACGATCAAAAATGATGAGAAGAGCAAAGAATACACATTGATCGTCAGCCAGGCGAGCGGCAGCGCGAAGATAGAGAAAGTCATCCTGAATGGCACAGAGGCGGAACCGAACGAGCAGAATGAATTGAAGTTCACGTTCGCGAAGGGAACGGATCTGAGTCAGGTAAGGGCAGAATTCCAGTTGAGCGACAGCCGGGCAAAGGTGTATGTCGATCATGAGGAGACCGTCAGCGGCACCCTCATCGATGTGAGCAGACCAAGGCTGATCGTAGTAGAACTGGACGGCAACAAGGAAATCTATACCTTGCAGGCGGAGATCGATTATGGTCCGCAGTTTGTAGGACAAATAACTCTGACACAGGGAGATATAATCCTTACCGGCAGCATTGATTCAGAAACCGGTGTGATCGGTTTTGATGTAACGGATAAGGAAATCAATTTTTCTGAGCCATTTGTATTTGATTTCAAAGTTGCTGAGGGCGTAAGCCTTATGATGAATGGAGAAGTTTTTGAATCGGGCAGTCCGCTGTTCTTCACAAGCTTGAGCGATATAAAAGTTCTTCGCTTAGAAGACGAAAATGGTACTGAAAATGCTTATCAACTGAAACTGTATGAAGAAATGAATCTACCGCAGTTCGAGACCTTTGTATTAAATGATCCAAATGTTACAGGCATTGTGATCGATCATGTAAGCGGAACTATCACAATTAAGGTAAAACCGGGAACTGACATGAGCACGTTGAAACCAGAATTTACTTTAAATCAATATGCACAGATGGTCTTTGTGGGAACACAGGTACAGATATCAGGAGTTAGCGTTCATGATTTCAGTCAAGGTATCGATTATCTCTTGATTGGTAATGGAAGAACAAAATCCTATCGAGTAATGGCGATTGAAGATATGGATATGCCAATGATTAATCAATTTGGTATAACTGCATCTGACGGCAATATTTATTATGGAAAAATTGATAATGAGAATTTAACAATAACTATACGTTTGGGAAAAGGCTTGAATTATATGTCTGAACAAAGCTTAATTTACTTTAATGTTGATTCAAATTATGCCGTTTATCGAGGCACAATTTTACAAGAAAGTGGAGTATCTACATATAAATTTACAAGTAGATCAGTGAATTTTAAAGTATCTGATAAATCAGATTCTACAAAATCAACAACTTATAAAGTTATTGTTAAGCTATATCAACAAGAGGGCGATCTCAATGATGACGGCACTATTGATTCTCAAGATATAGCATATTTAATCAATTTGATGAATTCAACAAATTAAGGACAAAAATATGAAAAATAAAGTAAAGAATATAATAGCAACCATGATTGCGTGCGTTCTAACTTTGTCATTCTCTTGCGGGATAATTTATTCTGCAGGAGAAGTGACAATGGATAATTTTTTTAAAGAGTATGGAGAATCTACCTCCACCTTTAATGGTATTGATTTATTAAGTCTTATACCTGTTAGAGATGAAGTGAATCAATACTTTAATGATTATGTTGTTGATGAAACTTGTGATTTACAATGTGCATACAATCAAGTCGCAGCAGGAGAAGATTTTGATTTAGATACTGAAGCGCCAGCAGGTCCATATAAGATAAACTTAGATATAGAAAAAGGTCAGGATTATCCAATCAATATTAGTGTTGGTACAGGAGATAAGGCTATTAATTATGAACAGATAAAAATTCATTTTTTCTTTAATAAAGATGACTTAAACGCTGAATATCCTGTATTTGATGTACCTAGTGTAGTTAATGGCGCTGGAGCAGATATTGATGGTACATTGGTAAGTGGTCAAATAGTAAATACTAGTCAATATGGCTATAATAAAGTAATTAATTACGGTGTTACATCAAGAGCAGCTTCAAAAGATGCTTTGGATATTAAAGGATTCAAAATAAAAACAGATAAAAATGTAGGTGATACTTTTACTGTTCGTTTAGATTTCATAAAGTCAGTTGATTCAAAGGATACAGAAGGTATCAATGCAATACAATATTTTGACATTACTTTCCATGTAATTGAACCTACCTCTACCACCACTCAATTGCAGGCACCGACTCTTACGTTAGAGTCGGATGCCGACAATGGCGGTCTGAAGTATACCGTAGAAGATACTGTTAATAATGGTAATGCATCCAGTTATGCCATTGATTTATTCAGTGATGCGGAATGTAATACTAAAGTGGGTAATCCGATCAATGTATCAAAAGAAGCAATGAACGGAAACATCTCTTTAGGAAATGGAATCACTGCGGGGAATACATATTACGCAAAAGTTAAAGCAGTCGGAGACGGTGTTGCTTATTCAGATTCACCGTTAAGCACACCTGCTGTTTCAGCGGCAGCTGCTAATGAACCAGTTGTTGTTAAGAATATAAGTTTCACTGCTTTGACAGCCAATGGCTCCTCTACTGAGACTACAAGTGAATTGACCTTTACTTTCAGTGATGATATTGATGGCTTGACAGCGGATAAGATCACGCTCAGCGGTGTTAATGGTATCACAAAAGGTAACCTGACTAAAGAAAGTACTGGTGTTTATAAGCTTGCAATCAATAATGTAAGTGTATCAGGCACACTGAAAGCGACGGTTGCATCCATTGATGGATATTCAATCACACCAAATGAAAATACGGTATCGATTTATTATGCTGCGCCGATTACCAATGTAGTATGGAGCAGTGCGGCAGCCGATGGTGTGGCAAATAAAACTACCTCGACCAAAATCGATGTCGTATTCGATACACCAATCACCAATCTAACAAAAGAAAACTTCTCGATTGAAAACGCTCAGATTGATTCATTAGGCGGCAGCAACGGCAATTATAGTTTGGCGATCAGTAATGTAACAACACAAGGAGAGGCGACCTTAACAGTCACATCACCTTCTGGATATTCCATTTCACCGATAAGTCAAAAGGTAATATTACATAAGAAAGCTGACCCAATCAATGCAGTATTAACAAACGTGACTGCGGATGGGGATTCTACACATACGAGCACTCAGCTAACTTTAACCTTTGACCAAGATATCACAGGGTTAAGTGCTGATCATATCACGTTAACAGGTATAAATAATATCGTCAAAGGTTCACTTTCAAAAGCGGCCGGAACCGGTGTTTATACTTTAGCAATCAGCGGCTTTACAACTGGTGGAACAGTGAATGTTTCAGTAAGCAGAGTTGAAGGATACAACATCACCGGTAATCAATCTGCAGTGATTCATCATTATACTGAACCAGCACCGGTTCAGCAATTTACCATTCATTATGATCTAGCTGGCGGTACTGGCAGCTATCCGGATCAAAAGGCTGCACTGAATGCTGACATTACGATTCCCAATACTGTACCTGTGAAGTCTGGCTATACGTTTACTGGCTGGAAGTTATCAACAGACAGCAGCATCAAGCAGCCGGGAGCAAAAATCACAAGTTCAGAATCAAAGACGATTACCTTAACGGCTCAATGGACTAAAGATGATATCGCGGTATCCTTTGAAGTCTTCGCAAACGGTACGGCAAACATATCAGATACGACCCAAGTTACAGTAACCTTTGATCAGCCTGTCATCGGCCTGACAAAAGATAATTTTAGTCTGACCAATGCGACTGTGACAGAAATCAGCGGCAGCGGTAAAACTTATATCCTGAATATCTCTAACGTAACGACAGAAGGCTCGGCCACATTGACAGTGACTGCGCCTAGCGGTTATACGATCGCCAGCAACAGTAAGACGGTAACCTTACATAAGGATACGAGAGTACCGGTCAGCTTAACTGCAGTAGAAGCAGACGGCATCAAAAATCAGACATCTACATCTACCGTTACATTAAAATTCGATTTATCGATTTCCCTAACGGCAGAAAACATTAAGATAACCGATCTTGACGGTACCGGCGCAGTCATAGGAAATCTCAGGGCACAAGGGAATAACTATGAATTAACGCTCAATAACCTGAAAAAGAGCGGCCGTATTAAAATTGAAATCATCAATGTGCCGGCTGGTTATGTATTAAGCGGCAATGGCAAAGAAGTAAACGTTCTCTATGTTACCGATTCTAAGAAGCCAGAAACCACTGCATTCTATGATCAAGTGATCGACAATGGTGTCAGTTATGCATTAACGAGCAATGTGATCAATGCTGATGAATACACGGCAATTACTTATCAATGGTACGCATCAAGCGACAGCGATAGTCTAGGTGATTCAGTATGCAATACAGCTGTCTGCAGCGTGACTTTAAATGATGAGACTAAATATTACACATTAAAAGTGACTGTTACTGAGGGTGACAACAAAGCCACTGAATACACGGCCGGCAAGGTAAAGGTTACAGCTAATGCCGAGGCAAAATATGTCGTAAACTTCGAACTGAATGGCGGTACAGGGCAATTTACCTCAATCAGTCAGAGTCTTGGCAGTGAGATCCTATTGAATGGCGAAGAACCAATAAGAAAAAATTATATCTTCACCGGCTGGAAGGGCGACGATGGTATCAGCTATGCAAAGAATGGTACGATCAAGAGTCCGGAAACTTCTAAGACATACACGCTGACAGCGCAATGGAAAGCTGAAGGATCAGGAAATACAGGCGGTGGAACAGGCGGCGGCAGCTTTGGCGGCGGCAGCAGCAAGAATGAAGGCTGGAAAGAAGAAAAGGACGGCACCTATTATTATGAAAACGGCAAGCTGGTAACCGGCTTCAAAGAGATCGAAGCAAAGACCTATTACTTCAACAATGAAGGAAAGATGGTGACAGGCTTTAATGACATCAACTCAAAGACCTATTACTTCGATCAAAAGGGAGTCATGAAGAAAGCAAGCTGGTTTGAAGAAACAAGAAAACGCTATTACGCCTATGCCGACGGTGTGATCGCGAAAGGATGGCTGCCGATCGAAAGTGATTGGTACTACATGAATCCAACGGACGGACATCTAATGAAGGACTGGGTCAGAGATGGTAATGACTGGTACTTCATGGGACCGGAAGACGGCAAACTATGGCGTCAGCATTGGGCACCGGACAACAGCGGCAACTGGTATTATGTGGATCTGGATGGAAAGATGATCTATAACACATGGATACCGAGTCACAGCGGCTATTGGTACTACATCGGAAGCGATGGAAAGATGGTAAGCAACGCGATGGTAGAAGGCTGCTGGATCAACAGCTTAGGCATCTATCAAAGTCCGACCTATCAAGGATAAACAAAAAAAAGGAACAGAGTGATCTGTTCCTCACTATGGAGAAGAAGTCGAAAGATGGAATCTCCACCGGTAAAGGGAGTGATGTTTTCCCCCAAGTTTCATCACTCTCTTTTTTTATGCTTAAGAACCCGATGTTTGATGATAGCAAAGCTGAACAAAAAAGCAAGCTGTCAAGAGATTTTAACCTATTGACATGCTTGCAAATAACAAATCAAAATACACTATTCATCAATCTTAAAGAACCAATTATCTCCGATAAACAATACTTGATCAGCCTCCATCATTCGAACCGTCTCTGTCAAATCAAACGGCTGACCTGTCTCAGCTTCATAATAACGCCAGTCAATCACTCTGACTTCATGATAATGATGACTGAGCAGTTTAACAACCGCATTATCAAAGGAATTGCCTAACACTAATAAATTACCTTCTTTTTCCGGATTAATAAATAACACTTCACCATTATCACCGCCATAGAAGCTGCCGTAATGACTGGCTCCCTTTTCGGCATCATATTCATGATTAAAATATTCCTGTTCCTGTCCATAACTGCCTTCTAAGCCATTAATCATGACAGTGATATTTGAATCCTCAGGCATCTGATACGCACAAAAGGTTTCATGGGTATCAAAATATGCGGTTAATCTGGCACTTGAACCTTGGAAATCAAGTTCATCAAAACAAATTTCATCAAGGGGATTCATCGGTGTTTCTTCAGGCTTCAGCATAGCCAGTAAATTCCGATATCCCATATATGAACCTACATGATTCCAATGATGATCACTCTTATAAAAATATTTCCGGTAATCATCAAAATCATTAACCGCGAACCGTTCAATCTGTTTCACATTCAGATGCTGACTGACGAAAGGAAAATAACGATCAGCCGGCGTTTCAGCATTAAAATCAATGGCGGATGAAGTAGTAATGAAATAGGCATAAAAATCAATATCATTAAGCTGATCAATCAGTGGATTCATCGTATCGGCAAACCGCTGATAGCTTGTGAAATCAATCGTCTCACCCGGCCGATAAATCAGATAACCGCTGTCACCATATCGATAAATTCCTTTTCCCAATGCAATGTATTCAAAAGTTTCTTTTGGCTTTTCGACATCAGGTTCGCTGTTTGGCGCCTCTGCATTCTGCGATTCATTAAATTGAATTAAACAGTCGGCAGGCAGCCGCTGAACCTTTTTTACGACAGCCTTGATCTGTTCACTATACATCAGCTGATCATTTAAAAAGCTGTCAATCGCTTCCTGATAAGTCCCCTGTGCGAACGCATCTAAGCTAAATTCAGGCCATTTCTGAAGTGATCTGTTTTCAATCAGTGAAAATTCAAGCTGACCGCGCATGGGAATACCCAAAACAAACCACCCGCATCCCGCAAGCATCAATAAGAATAAAATATTTCTTTTCATGCGAACCTCCTAAAAACGATAGTAGATAAAAGGATTATAGGAATTACTCATCAGCATGATAATGCATATGAATAAAATTATCACAAACATCAGATCCGCTATAACACCGGCAAGCCGCTGACTCTGGGCAAAATAACGCCGATAAAGCTTATTGAAAGCTGGCAGGCTCGCTAAAAAAGCCAATGGCATATAACATAAGGCATACACGGCATCCGGCTGTTCATAGGCAATCCTGCTTAGATCCGCAGGCGCATATACAAACATGCGATGCAGAAAGCCCAACAATGCCTGCATATCCTCGACCCTGAAAATCACCCAGCTGACAATGATGACAAATAAAGTAAATAGCCAACGTAAAATAGAAGGCAGCTTCTCATTTAATTTAAGCAGAAATAATTTCTCAAGCATCAGCCATAAGCCAAAGTATAGACCCCAGAGAATATAATTCCAGTTTGCGCCATGCCACAGTCCGGTAAGTAACCAGACAATCAATATATTGCGTATCCATTTGAGCTTAGAACATCGATTACCGCCCAAAGGTATATAGATATAATCTCTAAACCAGCTGCTTAGCGATATATGCCAGCGCCGCCAAAAATCGGTGATGCTTTTCGCAATCAGCGGATAACGGAAATTCTCTAAAAAGTGAAAACCAAACATTTGTCCCAAGCCGATAGCCATATCACTGTAACCGGAAAAATCAAAATAAATCTGAAACGTATAAGCAACCGCCCCAAGCCAAATCAAAACCGTACCGCTCGCTGACGGTGCCTGATTAAATACAAAATCGGCAAGGACAGCCATGTTATTACTTAAAATCACCTTTTTTCCTAAGCCCAAAATAAATCGACGCAGACCATTCGCAATATCCGCAATGCTGCTGTGCCGCTCTCTTAATTCCTGTTCGATCGTTTCATAACGGACAATTGGCCCTGCCACAAGCTGAGGAAATAGCGCAATATATGTGCCAAGCCGAATAAAATTATGCTGAGCCTGCACCTTTCCCTGATATACATCAATTAAATAAGACAATACTTGAAATGTATAGAAACTGATACCAACCGGTAAAATCAATTCTTTAATTGGTATCTGAAAAGGCAGAATCAGATTTAAGTTAGAAAAAATAAACCGCTGATACTTAAAATAAAACAGAAAGAAGATACAAGTAAAAATTGACAGTATAAAGTAAAACAGTGCTAATTTTGAATGCATTTCCTTATATATTTCAATTAATAAGCCAAACAGATACGCTACCAGCATCGTTGCCAGAATAACCAGAACATAGATTGGTTCTTCCCAGGCATAGAAAATAATTGAAGCAGTAAACAAGACTAAATTACGCCATTTCAAATTGCTGATTGGGAAATAGAGGCAGCAAACAAGCGGCAGGAAGAAGAATAAAAAACTCAGACTTGAAAAAACCATGCTTATTCTCCAGCCAGCTTATAAAACCAATTATCACCAACAAGCAGACACTGATTAATGCTATTCTCCTTCATATAAGCTTCTAAATCTAAAGGCATCTGCATATCATCTTCATAATAGCGCATATCAATCACATGTACCTGATTAAAACTCTCCGCAAGTAATTTCACAATTGCATTATCAAAGGAAGTACCAATGACTAACAGTTTTCCCTCTTGATCAGGATTCGTAAATACCAGCTTGCCATCATCACCGCCATAATAAATGCCATAATGACTGACGCCTAATGCTTCATCATACATTTTTAAACGATAAGCTTCTTCATTGCCATATGTACTCTCAATATCATTGATCCTAACCGTAATATTAGGATTCCTTTCAAATTCATAGGCACAGAAATTCTCTGTCATATTACTGCCGCTCTGTCTAGCATTTGATCCTAAAGACTGTAAATTATCAAAACAATTCAAATCAAGCGGCTTTATTACCTCAGCTTCTGGTTTCAGCATTCCTAATATATCCACATACCCTTGATAAGAGCCCTGATAACTCCAATGATGATCTGTTTTATAGAAATAATTTTTATAATCTGAAAAGCTGTTCATATCCAGCCGCTTCATCTCTTTCACATGTAAATGTGACTGTATAAATGTATAATAATCATCATGAATCGGAAGTCTGCTGAAATCTACAGCTCCGGAAGTAGGAATATAGTAAGCAAAAAAATCGACATCACTCATGACCTCGATCATTGAATTAAACTTATCTGTAAATCTTTCATAATTAGTAAAATCAATGGACTCTACAGGACGATAAAGTAAATAACCACTATTCCCATACATATAAATACCGCCGCCCAGAGCTTCATATTCCTTTACATAAAAAACATTCAGATCTCTGACACACATCGGTACTGCCGCTGGTTTTGTTAAGGGTTCTGCCTCAGTACGCTTAGGCATATAAAACAAGCCTGCTGCGGCAATGACTAAAACAATTGTAAATAATAATAGAATCTGTAATAATTTCATTCGCTTATCCTGCCTTTATTCGTAAAAAATTCCCAAGTTTTTTACCGGTCAGAAGCAAATTTATTTATCTTTAATCGTCAAACACCTATAAGTATATCATATCCTTCTCTTAGTTGCAGTATCAAAACCAGCAGTAAAAAGAAATAATAATTTCACTCATCTTCCGAATCATTTAAAAGAAAAGCATCCTGAAGATAACTGTTTAATGGTATGCCTGCCTGTCTCAGTCTTCTATAAATACTCGCTCTGTTCATTCCGCACCGCTCTTCTAATTCCTTTGTCGATATCTCCTTCAGCCGCCATTTATGGAAATCCTCATTGAAATTATCCGGCAGCGGCATTTTCTTTCTGCCAAAGCTCACACCTCTCGCTTTAGCGGCGGCGATTCCTTCAGCCTGTCTCTTCTTAATATTTTCTCTTTCAATCTGTGCAACATAAGCAAGAATCTGCAGCGTAAGATCAGCGATAAAAATACCGGTCAGATTACGGTCAGAAACACGGGTATCAAGCAGCGGAAAATCAAGGACGACAATATCAGCGCCGATATCCTTAGTTATGATTCGCCATTGTTCGAGAATTTCATCGTAGTTTCTGCCTAGCCGGTCGATACTTGATACAACCAGCAAATCCCCCAGACTAAGTTTCTTCATCAGCCGCTGCCACTGCGGTCTCTCAAAATCCTTTCCGCTTTGTTTATCCATGAAAATGTTTCTTGGTTTAATATTCCATTCAGCCAGAGAAGCACGCTTCCGATCTTCGTTTTGATCCTTACTTGAGACACGTATGTACCCGTAGATTTTATTCATGATAGAACCCCCCCTTATGAGAAAAATCCTATCGGACTGTGAATGTTTTTTTCATTAGATTATCTGATATGAATATTTCAAACAAGCATAATTTTTTTAATTCATAAATGATTTGGTATTTATATCACTAAAAAGCTGCAGTGAATAAATAGGCGATGAATTAATGAAACTGCGTCTGATACTGCAAAATGTATGAATAAACTGGATATTTATATGGATAATCTAATTCTTACACTACTAGTTAATTGTAAGAGAATTGAGAGGTAAAAGCAACTAAAGGTAATAAATGGAAATAAACGATTTCTGGTGTACGTTTAGTGATTTATTGTAATCGATGGCTATATCTTCAATAGTCTCATGGATGGTTATGCTGACTGCTATGGTATAATGAATTAAGTAAGAAAAGCTTTATAAATTATAGAATCCGCATTAAAATAAAACCATAAGCTAGGAGCTGATGATATGAAAATTGCAATGGGACAATTGAATGTAAAGGCTGGCAGGCCTTCAGAGAATATAGCGGCGATGAAAGTCATGATTCAAAAAGCAAAAGAGGATCATGCGGATTTAATTGTGTTTCCTGAATTATGTGTTTCAGGTTACTTGTTGGCAGATAAATGGCTGGATAATGACTGGTGTGAGAGTTTAATAGCATATAATGAAGAGATCCGTCAATGTTCACAGGGGATTGGCGTGATTTGGGGAAATCTGGGAACGATTGAGGGGATTCGCGGCCGTGATGGGCGTAAGGTTCGTTTAAATACGGCATTCTTTGCTTATAACGGAGAATGGGTTAAACGTGAAAATGGCTTGTATGATGGAATGTATGTCAAATACCTTAATCCCGATTACCGTGTTTTTGATGACAGCCGTTACTTTCTTTCAGCTCTTGAATTATGTGAACAATTGGTCGTTGACCGTAATTTCATGACCAGTCCCTTTCTGTTTGAAATCAATAATCATGTTGAGCGGATCGGATTAGAAGTCTGTGAAGATATGTGGAATGGTGATTACAGTTTTGATCCTACCAGAGAATATCTGCGGGAGCATGTATCGATGATTGTTAATATTTCCAGTTCTCCATGGACTAGAAATAAAGAAATTGGCAGAAGTAAACAGATTATGAGGCATTGCTTGGATATTTATCCATTTGTGCCTTTTGTCTATGTAAATGCGTGCGGCATGCAGAATAGCTCTAAAACTGTATGTGTCTTTGATGGTGATTCTACGATTTGGAATAAAGCTGGCGAAGTTATTCACGCATGCAATGACGCGTTTATGGAAGAATTGAAGGTTGTTGATCTTGATGAAGCTTCCGCTGTTAAGAAAACAGAACATAAGCTGTTGAAAGCCTTGCTTTGTTCATTAAAGGAGTTTGATGAACAGCTGTTTGATAGAAAAGTAAAATGGATCATTGGTCTGTCAGGCGGCTTGGACAGCAGTGTGAATGCCGCGTTACTGACGATGGCATTAGGCAAAGAGAGAATCATCGGTTTAAATATGGCAACTCAATATAACAGTACGACAACGATTGATAATGCTCATCAGTTGGCAAAACGTCTTGGTATTGAATGCCGGGACGGCATGATTCAGTCATTGGTTACAGCAAGTGAGGAAGTTTTGAAACAATATATAACACAGGATGTTACAGAATTTGCTTTAGAAAATATACAAGCCAGAATCAGAGGCTCTGTGTTAAGCGCCGTTTCACAGCTTGAAAATGGTGTCATAATCAATAATGGCAATAAGGTTGAAATGGCATTGGGTTATTGTACACTATATGGTGATACGATTGGCTGCATTGCACCTTTAGGTGATGTGACCAAGGCAGAATTATTTGAGCTTGCTAGAAGCATCAATGAAACCCTTCATGAAGAAGTGATTCCAACTAATTTATTGCCTGAAATGGTTATGGGTGAGCTGAAATGGCAGATGCCGCCTAGTGCTGAGTTAAAGAGTAATCAGAGTGATCCGATGAAATGGTTTTACCATGATTACTTGGTACAGCGTCTTTGTGAATATCCAACGTATCAGATTGAGACACTGCTCGCGGATTATCTTGATGGCTCAATCATGGAGGGTGAATTTGGCAAATGGCTGCGCCTGTATCATTTAGAGGAGCCAACGGCTTTTATTGAAGATCTTGAATGGGTACTTTCTAAATTTTCTGCCGGTGTATTTAAACGTCTACAGACGCCGCCGATCGTTATGGTGTCACGGGGCGCTTTCGGCAGTGATTTCAGAGAGAATCAGATGAAGGTTGAAAGAAGTCAGCGCTATTTAGATTTAAAGACGCAAATATTGAATAAACCTACAATTACTTTCAGTGCGCCAAACGATCATGAGGCTGTGCGGTATGCGGTCATTATGGCACGTTATCAAAGCAAGTGGATCTTTGTCCAAGCTAAAAACCGCGATACACTGGAAATTCCCGGCGGTAAACGGGAGCTGAATGAAACGATTCAGGAAACGGCGGTTAGAGAGTTATTTGAAGAAACCGGTGCGGTGAAATGTACTTGCAAACCTTTATTTAATTATTGTGTAGAAAGTAAGGGAGAGCCATCATGGGGGCAGTTATTCTTTGCGGATATTGAAGAGCTGGAACCCTTGCCGGAATATGAAATTGAATCAATTGTGCTGTTAGATAAATTGCCTAAAAAGCTTACCTATCCGGCAATTCAGCCATATCTATACAGAAAGGCACTCACTGTCTTAAAGGAGGAACTAAATGGAAGCAAATAAACCGCTGCCGATTCAGACAGCATTTAATGTTCGTGAATTAGGCGGTTATGTAAATATTGATAAGCAAACTTTAAAACAAGGGCATTTTATACGCTCAGGCGGGATATCTGAATTGAGTGATGAAGATTGCGCTTATTTATATGATTACGGTGTTCGTACAATTATCGACTTACGTTCAGCGGATGAAAGAGCGACTAAACCTGACCGGCTGATTAATTATAAAGATATAAAAAATTACGCATTTTCATTATCTGAAGATGCGGAACCAGGAAAGATGCAGAATTTGACGATTTCCTCAATGGATCAATTATATTGCCGTATTCTTGATAAGAGTCAGGCAATGATCGGTGAAATATTTAAAATCATGCTGGCAAGTAAGGGAACCGTTTTATTTCATTGTACCGCGGGTAAAGACCGTACTGGGGTACTGGCAATGCTGCTGCTGAAGCTGGCGGATGTTGATGAAGAAACGATTATTAATGATTACGCGGCTAGTTATCAGAATTTACTGCCTTATATTCACCGCCTTCAAAAATCATTGGAAGATATTCACATGAAGCTGCCGCTGCATGTATTTGAGTCTGATCCGCAGAATATGCGCCAAACCTTAGCTTATTTTAATCAGCGGTATACGATTCGCGGTTATCTGACATCCGCCGGCTTAAGTGAAGAAGAAATTGACGAGCTGCGCTCACAACTGGTATAATTATGATCCTCAGTGTGTCACAGCGCTGTGATATTCCTGCGTATTTTTCTGATTGGTTTTATCAGCGAATCAAGGAAGGCTTTGCCGATGTACGCGCGCCTTTTAATCCTCAGCTTGTTCACCGTGTGAATCTAAGCCGGGAAAATGTTGATTTAATCGTATTTATGAGTAAAAATCCACTGCCGATGATGGCAAAGCTGGATCAATTAAATGGTTATAACTGCTGTTTTCAAATTACGATTACACCCTATACTCATGATATTGAGAAAAATGTCGCGGATAAAAGGTTAATTATAGAAGCTGTCCGCACTTTAAGCCGCCGATATGGTCCGCACGCTGTAATTGTTCGTTATGATCCGATTCTGCTTAATCAGCGGTATACAATCGACTACCACATGAAGGCTTTTCAGCGTTTGTGTGAACAATTGTCATCTGCAATCGATACAATTATATTTAGTTTTGTCGATGAATATAAAAATACCCGTGCTCATCAAGCTGAGTTAAAGCTGATGCCAATCAGTGAGAGTCAAATGCTGCTGCTTGCCAGAGGGATGGCTCAGATTGCGGAAAGCTATGGTATCCGGCTGCAGACTTGCGGTGAAAAAATTGATCTACAGCATCTAAATATTCAAAAAGGCAGCTGTATATCCTCAAAGCTGCTTGCTGACTATGGCATACACAGCGCATATCCGCTTGCTAAAACAAGAGGTGACGGCTGTGATTGTCTGGCATATACTGATCTTGGCGCGTACAACTGCTGTGCCCATGGCTGCAGCTATTGCTATGCCAATTATGATGAGGCAAAGGTCAAAATGAATTTGCACCAGCATGATCCGATGTCTACAATGCTTATAGGTCATCTTAAACCAGAGGATAAATTAGTCGATAAAAGGCAGAAAGTTAAACAGACTGTCTTATTTTAGAAGTTTATGCATGGTTTTGTCGAAGGCTTTTGATTTCAAAATAGATAGTGTTCAGGTTATAATAGAGACGAGGGTAACGTATGAGAATCAATAAATATATCAGTTCAACCGGTTTTTGTTCCCGCCGGGCTGCCGAGCAATTTATCCAAGACGGACGCGTTACGGTAAATGGTCAGCCGGCATTAATCAGCACCCCGATTGAAGAGGGTGACGTTGTCTGTGTGGATGGCAAAAGAGTTGAACCGCTTAGGGATTATGTTTATCTGCTTTTGAATAAACCGGTAGGTATTACCTGTACTACGGAAAGACATGTCGAGGGGAATATTATTGATTATATCAACTATCCTGAACGTTTATTCCCAATTGGCCGTTTGGATAAGGATTCAAGCGGATTAATTGTTCTAACAAATGACGGTGATATTGTAAATCAGACCTTAAGAGAAGAAAACGGGCATACAAAAGAGTATGAGGTTGAAGTAGACGGTCGGATCAATGATGAGTTTTTGGCAAAGATGGCAGCTGGGATTCGAATCTATAACCCAGTTACCAACAGCTATGTTATTACTAAGAAGTGTGAAATTCATCAAACTGGCCCACGGCATTTCAGAATCATTTTGACACAGGGTTATAACCGGCAAATCCGAAGGATGTGTTCAGCTTTGAATTATCATGTTCGTTCATTGCGCAGAATCCGTTTCCTTAATCTGACCATAAAGGGATTAGCGGTGGGACAATGGCGTGAATGCACACCTGAAGAAGTAAGTGAATTGAAGCGATTAGCCAATATGCAATGAGTATTATGATTTTTTTACTATGTAAAAACCATTTCTTACAAAATTGATAGGTCAGAGTATGATGTTTCGGTGTACACTTAAAGTATAAATTAAGAAAATCTTAAGATGTTCCTCAAGATGTTCTTAATAGATCAATCTTATAATTGAGGTACACAAAGGAGCTTGGATAGAACTATGAAACGAATGCTGCTGGTAGTGAGCATGGTATTATTATCCATGAGCGGATGTATTAATGCCAAGCCGATGAGTATAGAAGAGCGGCTGGCTCATGAATTTTATAAGTTAAATGATCAGGGATATTTTAAAGAAATGGTTGGGGTTACCTATGAATTATCCTATGATGGGGTATTTACAATTTCCAAAAAGGGAAGCTATGATCTCAATTCAGATATTGTAAAGGTTAAAAGCTGTGAAGTGCTGGCGGAGACGATGGAAGCCGTTGATGAGGGCAGCTGCAGAAAAAAGGATTTGGAGAAAGCAACGCAGATTTATGAAGCCTTTAAGATTGAACTAGGGCGACTTGATATTAGTAAAGATGAGCTGCTGGAGTTTTTAAATAAAGAATAGGAGGGGTGTTTATGGGACTATATGCTGATGCAGGGATGAAGTTTCTATTTGTATTGTTTATTATGCAATTCATCAGCGTATATATTAATGCCGATAATATGCTGATACCGGCAAGAAAAAGAGCCAGAAATAAGAGATTGGCGTGTCTTTTGAGGCTGAGTTTGGCTGCCATCCTGACATGGGGGAATCTGGTGTCGAGTAAGTTAATCAGGATGAAGGATGTCAGCTGTGATGAATGCAGTGTTCTTGTCGAAGATGAGAATGAGGAAATACTATAGTGTGCTTAGGCACACTTTTTTTGCGCTTTATGATGTGTTTTACCTTGGAGAAGTAATGATTAAATTATTTTATGCAAAAGAAAAGCAGTCAATTGTAAATTAACTGCATGATAAACTAAAAGTTGTCTAATCCTTTTTGTATGTATATACATCAAGGGTTACTGTATCTTGACCGCCCCAATTCTTTTCTTGCAAAGTATATGCCTCTTTCACAAAGCCATTATTTAATAATACTTTTGATGAATATATGTTCTCTGGCATGACAAAAGCTTGTACTGTCGAAATGTTAATTTCACTTACTAAATATTCAATCATTAATTTTAAGACATTTGTTGCTATTTTCTTATTCCAATAATCTTCATTTAGACGGTAGCCTACGGTGATTTTATTTTCTCTTTTTTTGTAGTCAAACATTTCTGCTAAACCTACAAGTTTATTAGGATTCTCTTTTAGATAGACACCTGCTATTATATGCTTTTTCTTTTCAAAATCTCTGCCACCCAAATTTTTAATTGCCGTTTCTAAGGCTTTATTACTTTTCTTATATAAAAAGGGGGGCAAAAACTTATATACATTATCATTGCTGCTTATTTCTGCTAACGCTGCAACATCATTCAGTTCCATTTTTCTTATTATAACTCTGTCATTTTCTAAATATGGAAAAACATCAAATAATTCTGCCATCATAACCTCCTCGAATTTTATGATTCTTAAATGTAAACTAGAATTGCTAAAACATCATGAAGCTTTTATTTAGAGACATTGCTGTACAAATTCCACAGGATGCTGGATAATTTCGGCAACTTCCTCAGCAGATAATCCTTGTGATAAATAACGCTTCGCTATTACTTCCATTGATTCACCAATCTCAATCATATGGTAATCGGGATCATAAATTCTGACAACGCGCTGCTGCCATTCGTGAATCTTTGGCGGATGGACAAGTTTAACATCTTTATGATCGTTCAAAAGAAGTAAAAATGCATCGAAATCTTCTACTTCAAAGTATAACTCCATGTTATGCGATTTTTTAACCAGTGAAGCCGGATCAATATCTGTAAGCCATGCAAAATCCTCTTGTATTGCAAATCCACCGCTAAAAGTTACATTTTTTCCTAAATCTAAAATAACTTCTTGCTCAAAAAGATCCTGATAAAATTTTTTAGAGCGTTCAACATCTTGAACTGCTAATAAAGGTAATTGAAACTTCATTTTACAAAGCCTCCCATTTACAATTTCTTGTTTTCACTTGGATTAAATTTTCTGTTATTAATCGTGATATTGCGGATAACATGTCTGATTTATTTAGAAGATCTAACCGCATAGACATATTTCTCACTGTTGATATATTGCTTATTGATATAGATTACTTCATCATTTTCAGTTAAGACGGTCTGCGTTACTTCTAAAATCGGTGTGGCGGTCGGCAGCAGAAGCAGCTTGGAGAATTCTTTTGTTGCCCGCTTAATTTGAAAGTGATCTTCAAATTTAGATGGAATCAAACCAAGTCTTTCACTGATTTTTTGAAGAATTGAACTATTCTCCAATTCCTCATCAAGCAAAAACGCAAAGCTGGTTTGGAAATAATCGATCTCCACAATACATGGTGTATCGTTGACTGAACGCAGACGAGTGATAGTAATGGCCTGATTATCTGTGTTTGACAGCAGATCAGCGATTTCTGAGTCAACATGCTGGATACATCGGCTGATAATTTTCGTTGAAGGAACAGCATTCATTCGCAGACATGTGTCGGTAAAGCTGCCGCCTGAAAAGACATTCTCAACATGGGCCGGTATGCGTACAAAAGTACCCTTGCCATGTTTTTTAATCAATATATTATCTTTTACGAGCTGATCCAGCGCTTTTCTTACCGTAACCCGGCTGACTTCATACATCTGACTCAGCTGCATTTCAGCGGGGATTCTCTCGCCTGGTTTATATTTACCTTTTTTAATACCTTCAAGAAGTTCAAGATACAACTGTTCCTGAAGCGTGACTGCACTTAGCTGTTTAAGCTTTGACATATTGGCGCCTCCCCTTACTTACCTTATATATTACCATTTTATAATCTCTTTGCACTTAAAAAATAAAAAATTTACAAAAAGTGTAGACAAGTTGAGTACATTGTATTATGATGTATTTAGTTAATACAAGTTAATACAACTTGCGGAGGTAAAATGAAAAGGAAAATAATTTTGGCATCACATGGGGAATTATCAAAAGGACTCGCGGATACAGCCCGGATGATTATTGGCAATGTGGCTGCAGAGATTCAGTGTTATTGTCTCAAGCCCGGACAAACCGCTGATTCATTCGCCAAAGAATTGACAGCTGAAATATTGGCAGAACCTGAACAAGAGTTCGTGATTCTCAGTGATTTGTACGGTGCCAGTGTATGCAGTGCATTAAGCGCATTGTTGGTTTATCCCAATGTCAGACTCTTTACTGGGATGAATATCAATATGCTGCTGGTAATCTGTTTGGAATATCCTGAGAAACTGAGAGATGAGGATATCCAAAAAATCGTACTCGATGCAAGATCAGGTATCAAAGCATTATCAGCTTCCGATTTAGCGGCGGACGCTGAGGATTTCTAGGAGGAAATTATGAAAAAGGAAAAAGGCTTCTTATCAATATTTAAAAATGAAAAACCGATTTTAGGAATGCTTCATCTAAAGGGCAGTGATGATGAAGATGTATTTGAACGTTTTAAAAGAGAATTAGATATCTATGTGAAGGGCGGCGTTGATGCGATTATTGTAGAGAATTATTTTGGCCGATACAATAATTTAGAAAAAGCGTTAGCTTATGTAGAACAGGCAAAGCTCGATATTCCTTATGGAGTTAATTGTCTGAATGTGGATCAAATGGGCTTTGAGCTGGCAGAGAAGTATCATGCATCCTTTGTTCAGCTTGATTCTGTTGTGGGACATGTCAGACCAAGAGATGAAGAAACGCTGAGTGCCTTCTTTCAATTAGTTCGTGAAAGATATCAGGGTATGATATTGGGCGGTGTGCGGTTTAAGTATCAGCCGGTACTATCAGAGAACAGTGTTGAGGAGGATTTGAAGATTGCGATGACACGCTGTGACGCCGTATGCGTAACCCAGGATGCGACAGGTCAAGAAACATCAATGGTTAAAATCAGACAATTCAGAGAGGGGCTTGGCGACTTTCCTTTGATTATCGGTGCCGGTGTTACGCCTGCGAATGTAGAGGAACAATTTAAGATTGCGGATGGTGCGATTGTAGGCAGCTTCTTCAAGGATAGTTATAAGGATGACGGTGAATTATCCGCCGATCATGTGAAAGAAATGATGGATGCCGTTAAGCGCATCAGAGGTGAACAAGTATGATAAAACTGGTAAGAGTAGATCATCGGCTGCTGCATGGACAGGTAGCCTTTACTTGGGTGAAAATGATTGGTACTGATTGCATATTGATAGCCAATGACAGTGTTGCTAAGGATGAGCTGCGGATGTCAGCGCTTCGAATGGCAAAACCGGATAATACAAAGCTGGTGATTAAGAGTATTGAGGATTCAATTAAAGCAATTAAAAGCGGTGCGACGGATAAATATAATTTATTTATTATCTGTGAATCAATTAAGGATGCTTATGAATTGGCAAAGCATATCGATTCGATTAAGAAGATCAATCTGGGCGGCACAAAGCTTGCGGCCGGAAGAAAACAAATTTCCAAGGCGATGTTTGTGTCTGAAGAGGATTGTCAGATGCTGAAGGAATTGGATGCCATGGGACTTTCTCTTGAAGTTCAGATGGTTCCGGATGACATTGCAGAAAATGTCATGAAACTAATATAGGGAGGAAATGAGAATATGATGACACAAACGCTGATGATATTCGTAGTTGCGGTACTTGGTTATTTGAATAGTTATCTGGCCAGTGCGATGATTTGCCGGCCGATGGTAATGGGAACTTTGGTAGGTCTTGTATTAGGTGATTTACAGACGGGCGTCATGGTTGGTGCTACGCTTGAGTTAGTTTGGCTGGGAGCTATGGCAATCGGTGCCAGCAATCCGCCGGATATGATTTCCGGATCGATTATCGGAACAGCTTATGTAATTGTGACTGGTTCTGATGTGGCGGCTTCAGTAGCATTGGCAGTGCCAGTATCGATGCTGATGCAGTCACTGTGGAATTTAATGATGATGATTATTGTTCCAATGCTGGCTGCTAAGGCCGATAAGTATGCACTCGAATGTGATAATAAGGGCATTGACCGCATGCATTATATCGCGATTATCATTCAAGTTGGTATCCTTTCAGTCTTAACAGCTATTGGTTTCTATGTTGGTTCATCAGTTATGGAAAACTTGGTAAATTCAATTCCGGTATTTATTACCAACGGTTTAAATTATGCAATGGGTATTATTCCTGCTATCGGTTTTGCGATGCTGGCACGAATGATTGTCAACAAAAAACTGGCTTGTTTCTTATTCTTTGGTTTCTTATTAGTTGCTTATTTCAATTTAAGTATCGTAGGCGTTACCGCAATCGCGTGTGTGGTTGCCGCCATCTTAATTTTTAACACAAATGGAATGGAAAATAGGGAGGTAGCTGTAGATGACAACGAATTCTAAGGATAAAAAACTGACGAAGAAGGAATTGAATCAGATATTCTGGCGGTCATGTCAGTTAGATGTTTCGTGGAACTATGAGCGGCAGCAGAATTTAGGTTATTCTTATGCGATGACACCGGTTATTAATAAGCTTCACGATAAAGGCAGTGAGAAGCAGCAGCGGGCGTATGCGAGAGGTCTTGATTTTATGGCGATTACACCGCAGGTTTCAACACTGCTGATGGGCATTAATGCCGCCATGGAAGAAGAAAACGCGAATAATCCAGATTTTGATGATGATACGATTGCGGCGGTAAAAACTTCATTAATGGGTCCGCTGGCAGGTATTGGTGATTCAATGATTGCTGGTACACTGAGAATTATTGCGACAGGTATCGCAATGGGATTTGCATCTCAGGGGAATGTGCTGGGACCGATTCTGTTTCTGTTGATTTATAATGTACCTGGTTTTATCATTCGGTATTACGGGCTTAAGTTTGGTTATGAAAAGGGTGCGGCTTTTATTACCGGTGCTGAAAAGAACGGCATTATGGAAAAGGTTACTTATGTGGCTGGAATTGTAGGCCTGATGGCGATTGGCGGTATGGTTGCAAGTTATATTTGGCTTGATCTGCCAATTATGATTGGTTCTGGAGAGTTTGCGGAGCCATTATCTAATTATCTTGATATGATTATGCCTTGTCTGACACAGCTGGCGTTATTTGGCTTGATGTACTGGCTGCTTGGCAAGAAGGTTAAGACAACGTGGATTTTGATTGGCACGTTGGTAATCTGTATTGCGGTTTGTTTTGTGTTTGGTATTTAGTTAAATAAAAAAAACAGGTTTAGGCACATGCTTGAACCTGTTTTCCTGTTTAACGTAAGGACGTAAAAAAGATCTGAAGCTTTTTTCAGATTAAGAAATGATTATGAATATGCTGATGAGATAGAATTCTTTGAATGACGCTTATCTTTTTTTATTTAGCGAAAATTATCAGAAAGTGATATTGTGTCAAAAAGTATACTTTATGAGACAGTTTGTTCACGCTCATTATAGGGCGTTTTTTTACATTTGTAAACATATTTTTGACAAATACTGTTAATTTTAAGAACAATTTCGTTCATTTTCTCCTGTCTTATAAAGTATACCTTTCGAGACATTCTTTACTTAAGGGGTGCTATTACTTATGATTTTTATTAAAACTTTTGGCCGTTTTGCCATTTCTATCGATAATTATGTTTTACCTTTCAAAAATCTCAAGGTCAAGGAGCTATTGGCCTTTTTAGTCGATAACGAAGGCGATTTTGTCGGCAATGAGAAGATCATCAGCGCTTTATGGCCGCAGCGTGATCATGATATCAGTGCTAAGCGGACATGCCGTTATACGCTTCGTCTCTTGCGGGAGACTTTGAGTAAAGCGGGTTTTTCTGATCTGATCGAGGTCAGTTATGGTGTCGTCAAGATCGATAAAGAGAAGGTCGTCTGTGATTACTATGAATACATTAAGGGAAATACTGAGCAGTATCCCTATGACGATGAATACATGTATGGCTATAGCTGGGCGGAACCAACAAGAAAAAGGATCGCGGAACGGCAGGTGAAGATCAATCATGGTTAAACAGGAAATGGAATCAAGAGAAAGCAAGAAGCGAAGAGGAAAAGCGAGGGGATCAAAAATGATGAAAGAAATAAGAAAAATACTGAAGGTGATGATCGCGCTGAGTATGGCTGTCGGCATCAGTGCTTATGTGCCTGAAAGTGAAATAGAAGTAAAAGCGACAGAAGCAGCGAGTCAGATAAAAGATGAACGGTGGACTGGCACAGTAAGCGGAATTGAACCAAGAAATGATGGAGATACATATCACATCTATACAGGAGAAGAACTGGCATGGATCGCGCAGCAGGTAAATCAAGGGTATAGCTTTGCGGATAAGAAAATCGTACTGGAAAGGGACATCGATTTAGATAATATCGCATGGACACCAATTGGTATAGATTTGGAGCATGCGTTTGCCGGGACCTTTGACGGTCAGGGAAGAACGATAAAAAACTTATATGTAAAACAAGCTGATGAAATTTTCAGTGGTTTTTTTGGTGTAACGAAGAATGCGGATTTGAAAAATATAATATTTATAGATGCAGTAATTGCTGCAAATAATAATACAAGTAATTATGGCGGTACGCTGTCAGCTCAATTGATACACACCATTGTTTCAAATATTGTAATTGAAAATGCTGATTTATCCGGAGAAAGAGTAGGCGGTTTAGCAGGACGGCTGAGTAATGGCAGCTGGGTAATTGATTCTTTTGTAAAAAACTCCGTTATTAAAGGCCGAACTGTTGGCGGCATCTTGGGCTTGATACAGCCAGTCACCAGTTCAGAGTTTGGGAATCATTCATCATCAGGACTTATTAACTCAGTCTCGAAAGATAATTATATTAAGATTGATTACATGAATCCTGTCAGCTTAGCTGGCGGTGGTCTAATTGGATATGTTGGAACTGAGGATCAGAATATTAATGAGAGTGTATATCATTATATATGTAACAATTATTCTGATAGCAAGGTTGAAGTAATGATATCCGTGATTTCAGAATTAAAAAATATCGCATGCGGTGGACTTATCGGTGAGATTGGCTCACGGATAAAGAATGTAAATTTGTATAGTAATTATACAACATCAACAATTATCAATCAGAAGGGCGGAGCTTCAGGTGCTGTTATAGGGCAAGTGGCATATGAAATCTCTGTAGATAATGTTTATTGGTTAAAAGACGCTTCAAAATGGAATGTAATAGACAGTGAAATGGCTGACATAGGGAACCTGGTGAACGTAAGTTCATTTTCAGGATTTACTTCTAAACAAGATAACCAAATGCAAGGTGAAAGTTTCGCTGCTTTATTAAATGCAGGTAATCTTGATGCTTCCATTTTACCTACAGATGATAATGGAAATGCATATACTTATTTGAATTGGGAAGCATCACCTACATCAAAATATCCCATTTTTAAAGAACCAGAGGTTCAATCCATTCAGGTTTATCCATCAAATCAAGGATCTGCAAATATTATTAGTGTTAGTTTGACTGATGAAATTCAACTGCATGCAGCAGCGTTTCCATTTTCTGCTTTCAGAAATTTATCTTTCACATGGGAATTTGATAATTCTCATCAAGCTGATATAGATGCAGGTAAAATTTCTGTCAGCAATACGGGTTTAATAAAGACTAATGATGCTGAAGCTGGTGATTATCTGCTTCATATAGGATATGGCATCAATACAATGACATATACTTTGAAGGTTTTGGATAATGGTTATCCTATATCGGCTTCTATCAATAATCCTGGCATATTAGAATTAGGAAATACGAAGAAATTAACAGCCAATGTGTATCCAAGCAATGCAGATTCATCCAATTTAATATGGAAGATAAAGGGTAAAGAATTAAATGGAGAGCAGTTATATGTTGAAGAAAATGAAATAGCTAAAATCAACAGTAAAAGTGGATTATTAACACCAAAAGCTCAGGGTAAAGTAACTATATCTTTGTGGGCTGATGACATGATGCTTGATGAAATAAATTTATTGATACAATCAAGTACATGGGATGGGGTAACAAGCTTACAGCCAAAGGTAGAAGGCAATACATATCATATTACAAGCGGGGTAGAGCTAAGATGGATCGCAGAACAATGTAATAATGGTAATACATTTGCAGGGAAAACAGTTGTCTTAGATAACAGCATTGATTTAGGTGGTAAGAATGCAACACCTGCAGAATGGACTGCCATCGGCAGCGGCGGATCTAGTTATTTTAGTGGTATCTTTGATGGTCAGGGATTTACAATATCAAATATTTATGCTGCTTCAGATAAAAATCAGGAGTTCAATTCACTTTTTGGTTGGATCGTAAGCGGAACGATTAAAAATTTAAAGGTTGAACATTTTATAGGCGGCTCAACTGAAAATATTAATTCTGAGCAAAAAATGGGCGGTTTGGCTGGCTATGTGCGATCAGAATCGCTTTTAGAGAATATTATTGTATCCAACGGAACAATCTATTCAAAAATGTATGCGGGTGGTTTAGTAAGTTTGATTTATGGAAGTGAAGTAAGAAATTGTCATGTAGAAAATGTGAATGTTTATGGCAAGATTGCAGGTGGTTTGATTGGCTATATTGATGGCGGTTCTATAACGAATAGTTCTGCCAGCGGACAGGCAGTGAATAGCATTGTACCTGTTGCAGAGACTGAAAAGATGTCGATAGGCGGTTTGATTGGAGAGACATCTAGCAATACTATTATCAGCAATTCTTATGCAAATATCGATGTACAGGCAATAAAAACAAATGAGCGGTCATTACCTGTATATACAGGAGGCCTTATTGGTTCGATCTTACGCACAAACACAGCAATAGATACAATTACATTAAATAATATCTATGCGAATGGAACAATTAAAAACCAATACTCAATAGGTGAAGGGTATCTGCCAGGTGCAATTGCTGGATATATTAATGTAGAAGGATTAAATTTTGATTTAATAAACAATGTTTACTGGAATAAAAATGCCGATCATTATAATAGCAGCAGCTTAATAACGTCGGGCATTAAAGCATTTGGCGTAGGTGATAGTTCAAATACAGCAACCAATAAAACAACATCGGTAAACGCCGAAACATTAGTGCAGGCGGAAGGCGGCTTAGCTGATACATTAAATGCGAATGCTGAAGGAAAAAGTGGCTGGTTCGCTTGGACAAGTAATGGTAATACAGCACCAAGACTCACGAATACTACACCGATTACGGTCTCTATTAAACAAGAGGACTTGTATTTAAGAAGGAATGAAAGTGTTGAACTGGAAACTGTGATGAAGCCGTATAATTCTACCAAGACACTAGATGTGAAATGGAGTTTAAATGCGGATGCCGATACAGACTCTTTTGAATTATCAGGCAATAAGCTGACAATTAAAGAAACAGCAGTTACCTATTCAATGGGAACGATCACAATGACAGCGGGTGATGAGACAGGGAAGCAATACACAGATATGATCACGGTAACAGTCATGCCGGAAGAAACAGAGATCACAGCGCTGAGTATTAAAAATCCAGG
Source organism: Dielma fastidiosa (assembly GCF_003475485.1). Classification (NCBI taxonomy): domain Bacteria; kingdom Bacillati; phylum Bacillota; class Erysipelotrichia; order Erysipelotrichales; family Erysipelotrichaceae; genus Dielma; species Dielma fastidiosa. The sequence goes on from NZ_QRQL01000004.1 coordinate 45,158, forward strand.
TACGATCTCAACGGGTGACAGTGTACAGATAGAAGCCGTAATAGAACCGGCAAACGCAGTAAAGGATCAAGTGATCTGGTCAATCAAAAAAGGCTATGAGAAATATGCAAGTATCACAACTGACGGGAAACTGACTGCCAAGAAAGCCGGGATATTGATTATAGAGGCAAGTATCGGCGGCAAACATGCAGAATGTACGATCACGATCCAACAAGGAAGTAAGTGGGATGGTGAAACGATCGAGGAGCCGGAAATAAAAGGTAAATATATTTATATTTCAAAAGCATCGGAATTAGCGTGGATAGCTACTGAATTGGGTAAAGGTAAAGCTGATAGTGCCTATCATGGTTTTGAAAATTATGTAATTGTTCTATTAAATTCAATCGATGTTAATAATAAAAATTGGACAAGCCTTTATTATGACAGCTGGCAAAATAACACAATAGATATTGGTTTTTATGGAATATTTGACGGTCAATCGTATAGTATAAGTAATTTAGATAGTACAATGTTTGGTTTGTTTCCCAGTATAGAAGAAGGCAGTTTGGTAAAAAATCTTGTTTTAGATCATTGCAATGCTTTTGTGTCTGGATATACTGTTGGCAGGATTGATTCTGTTATTTATAAAAATGGAATTGATATGTCAGCTGGATGTGCCATTACTGGCGATATAAGAAAAGGGGGGATTATAAGTAATTGTGCAGTTTTAAATTCTACCTTTATTGGAGCTACTAATTCAGGTCTGATAGCCATTTGCAACGCTGGCGGGAGCATTATAAATTGTTATGTAGATGGATGTACTCTAAAATTAAATAGTAAAGCAGATAGTATTGGTGGCTTAATTGGTTTTAATACAAGTGGAGATAATTTTGAAGTAGGCATGATCAACTGTCTTAATAGATCAAAAATAATCATTGATTATACAGGAGATTTAATTGGTGTTGGAGGCCTGACAGGAGCGACAGTTGCTCAAAATACACAAAGTTTTAAATTTGAAAATAATGTTTCAATAACAGATTTGGATGTTAAAAAGAATAGTGGAAGTGTTGGATCACTATTTGGATCAATGGCATTTGATGGAACTTTTAAAAATAACTATTTCTATCAAGACTCATTATTTAAGATTAATTCAACTCTAGCCACAGCTATTGCAGTTGGTACTGTTAGAACAGAAAGTCGTCCAGATGACACAATGGTTAAATCTTTTAGTAAAGATGATGCAATATCAATTGTGAAATCACTTAATGAATATGTTATTTCTAATCCTACTTACAATGGAGTGGAGTTAAAACATTGGAAGTTAGGAACAGATGGTTTGCCGACTTTAGGCGTTACTGAAATAGAAAATATAACAGTAACTCCTTCGGCATTAGTTCTGCGTCCAGGTGAAACCGCTCAGCTTGATAAGGTTATTACACCATTTGGTGCACCAGACATGGCAGTAGCATGGACAAGCAGCAATCCTGCTTATGCGACAGTTGACAGCAACGGTTTCATCTCTGTCTCTAAAACGGCACCAGTGGGTAAAACAATCAAAATCACAATGACACCGAATGATGCCAGCTATCCTGAAAGCACATGTACGATCACCATCGTACCAGCCTATGATGCGATTGAAAGTATCGTCTTATCAGGAAAGAATGAAGTATATACAAATGAAACAGTAAAATTAACTGCATCAGTGTATCCTGATACAGCTGATGAAACGGCAATAAATTGGCAAATCACATCAAAACCTGACGGCTCCAATGCCACGGTCAGTTCAAAAGGAACATTGAATGCAGGCAGTACGGCAGGAGCATTAATAATAGTAGCTTCATCAAAAGCCAACTCGGCAATCAAGGGAAGCATAACTATTACAGTGAAAGAACCGCTCAGCAGTACAGTATGGGATGGTACAGCTTCAGAACCAGTGTTAATGAATACAGCAAATAAAACCATACATATTCAAAACCCAAATGAATTGGCATGGATCTCTGAAAAAACGAATGCCGGAGAATATAATGGCTTTGAAGGATATACGTTGTATCTGGATAATGATATCGACATGGGAGGTAATGAGAAAAGCAAGCCAGTATGGGAACCAATTGGAACCAGCAGTTATGAATTTAAGGGTAACTTCAATGGTTTAGGTCACAGTATCAAAAATATCTATACGGATAACACGAATGAAGGTATCGGTGGTTTGTTTGGTTGTATAGGAAGCAGAAGTATTTCTAATTTAACGATAGATAACATCAATATTGAAGGAAAAGCGGGAAGTTTGCTTGCTTCTGCGGTCTCAGATAATATAAGCATCGTTAATGTTCATACGGCAGGCAGTGTGCAAAATTTTAACGTTGATTTTGATAACATTCACGATTATAACAATGTAGTTTCTGGAATGATAGGTGTTGTCAATTTTGATGTGTTTGACATAAATAAGAAAAAAATCAAAGTATATGTGGAAGGATGCAGTGTTGATTTATCAATTAATAATGTTACAAATGCTACTTATAACGGCGGTATAATTGCTCAGATTTACGATCATGAAATGACAGTTATTAATAATGAAATAAATATGGATGTTAATAACTACACAATAGCGATTGGTACACGAGAAAATCACAGCGAGACGGGGCAGCATTTTGGCGGTGTTATTGGTGAAGCTGGTGGCGGTCCATTCATAATAGAAAATAATTTGGTAAAGCTTTCAGTTGATGTAAAAGGTGAATATCAGTATACAACACGAATTGGCTGTTTAATTGGTACGATATGGCGGGATACATTACATGACTTCAATAATAATTATCTTAAAATTGAAATTGATTCAAATATAGATGATATTCATATATATCGACTTTGTAAGGTGATTGGAACTTATGATAAGCACATAGGTGGGCAAACAATATTTAATGGTTACTTCGATACTAGTTCATATCTAAATGATAAATTTAATACATGGTTTAGAGTATCAGACGGTAATTTAACAGATGGCATGCAAGCATTAGAAACAGGACTCATCGAAGTAACACCAAGCCAAGTAAGTGCACCGGCCAGTGAATCAGACAGTTTGGTGAATAAACTGAATCAATGGGTCAATAAAGAGAATCTGTCTTCTCCTAATACATATCGTACTTGGACAGTCGTTGAGGGTGTGCCTACCTTTGGTGAAACAACTACCGTCTCTCTCGATAAGCATGAGCTTTCCGTCAAGATTAATGAATCTGCTTCATTGACTGCGACCGTGCTTCCTGAAAATGCCAACAATACATTGAAATGGTCTTCTTCTAAGCCTACTGTCGCTTATGTCGATGACAAGGGTCAGATCACAGGTCTGATCCCGGGGACGGCTCTCATCACTGCGACTACCGTTGACGGTAATTCCGATAATTGTCTCGTGACTGTCGGTACCGTGCCGACGAAGATCACGATCACTTCGGAAAATGACCGCAGAACGTTGATCAATCATTATATCCCAAAAGAAGGTCAGGAAGATCAGAGTCGATTGAATCTTTCGGCTTCTGTCAAACCAATTGATGCACTCTCTTTGACTTGGAGCAGCAGTGATGAAACGATCGCTTCGATACAAGCGGATCAAAACGATTTCACAAAAGCGACCGTAACGGCTCATGACAGCGGTACGGTGATCATTCGAGCAGAGAGCGAGAACGGCGTGATCGGTGCTATCGAACTGAATGTGAAGAATGCTGTTCATGAACTCAGCTTCAATCAAGAATTGAAGAGTGATGCAGCTCATCCATTGGAGCTGACATATACAGTCAATGAAGATGCGGATGATAAAGCTGTCAGCTTTGAAGTGATCCAAGAACCAACAGAGAATACAAGTTCGATCACTTCTGAAAAAGGAACGGTTCTATTCGAAGGCAGCTCAGTTGGAGCGTATACGATCAAGGCAAGCTCTGCGGACGGCAATTTCACAGAAACATATACGATCACGATCAGTGAGGCCGTGCTCGATTCATTGAAGATCCAGCCGGACGAAGGAAGCAGTGTGATCACTCTTGAAAGAGGTGAGAGCGTCCAATTACGATCCGTCGTACTGCCGGAGGTGAAGAATCGCGGCAGTGACGTAACGATGGAAACCTATGCAGGAGTGAGCTACGAATTAATGGAAGCCGAGAGCCATCCGGGATTCACCTTGAACGGAACGGTATTAAGTGCCGATGAGAGTGTGAAGGATGGGGAGAAGGTCCTCATCAGTGCAAAGAGTAAGCTGAAAGATAAGAATGGCAATGAACTCAGCGATACGATCGAAGTAGTGATCGGAAGAACGGAGTTGAAGAGCCTGACGATCAAGAATAAGGAAGCAGGCGAGGAGCTGCCAAGTGAGGTAGGCGTGAATCAGATACTGAATCTGATCGCAGAAGCAACGCCAAAGACGGCCAGTGATCAGGCAGTGAAATGGAGCGTCGATGACCCAACGATCGCAGCGATCAAGGAAAATGGCGAGATCAGATTCTTAAGTGAAGGAACTGTGACAGTAAAAGCAGAAAGCCTTGATGGGACAGTGAGTACGACCCATACCTTCACAGTAAAAGCGATCTATCCAACCTCACTGATCATCAAGCAGGGAGAAACTGTAGGCTTTTATAAAACCGAAACATTGCAGTTAACAGTTGATTATCTGCCAATTAATACAACTCAGAAAAAACTCACTTATGAGAAAATAAATGATCCAGATGGCATTATTGAATCAATCAGTGATCAAGGATTGATAAGTTTCAATTTAAGTGATGAAGGCAATAACAAGCCAGGAACTGCTGTTGTAAAGGTAAGCGGTGAAAAAGAAGGCGATAATCAAGCAAGTGCTCAAATTACAATTATTTGCAGTGACGTTAAAAAATATGTAACGAAGATTACTGGAATTAAACTATTGAATGATATGCCTCTTCGAGTAGGTGGACAGCTTCAGTGCAATGCTGTATTTGAACCGGCAGATGCAAACCAGATCGACTTCAAATGGGAAGCGATCAATGCTGAGGACGAAACGATCAGTGATATCGTTGAAATGAATTCAGGAACTTTGAAAGCAAATAAGCCCGGAACATTCAGAATCAGAGTGTCTGTAGAGGGTGAAGGGAATACCTCGGTTTCTTACACTTCAGATGTGATAACGGTAGAAGAAGCGAAGATCGAAAGTATCGGCTTCAATGTATCCTCCATCACCTTGAGTGCAGGCGGAACGAGCGGTGTGGTAAAAGCCATCGTGCAGCCAAAGGATTACGTCAATCAGAATGTAGAATGGACGAGCAGCTATGCCGGCATCACGATCGTGGATCAGGATGGCAAGGAGATCAAGGAAGCAACGAATCAGGAAGTCTATCTGAAAGCCAGCGAAGATGCGATGCCGGGCATGAGCGCGATGATACAGGCAAAAGCAGAAGGCAGTACGATCACAGCTTCATTCCCGGTCATGATCTTAAGAACGGCCGGCAGTAGACTCGAGATCACCTATGATGAGACACGAACCCTGATAGCGGGCGGTGAAAGTCTGGAACTGAATGCGAAGATTTATGCATCCGACGGTAAGACACCGGCCTCCTCCCAGGAAGTATCATGGGAGAGCAGTGATCCGAGCATAGCGAAGATCGATAAGGCGGGAACGGTAAAGCCACTAAAAGCAGGAGCGGTGACGATCACGGCAAGAGCAAAAGAAGATGAAAAGATAATGAAACAGATCACACTGACGGTAAAGGAACCGGCTCTGGATAGTTTGACTCTATCTCAAGCATCGATGGTCCTTCTTTCAGGCAGTGAGGATAAAGAACTGCGCTTGCTTTTACCGGAAGGAAGCAGTGCTAATGATTTTGAATGGACCAGCAGTGACAGCTCAGTATTAGAAATCATAGGCATGAGCACGACGAGAAGTATCAAAATCAAAGCATTGAAGGCGGGAACGGCAACGATCACCGTTCAGCAGCAGGGGAATACGGATGAGAGTAAAAAAGCGAACTGTGAGGTGAAGGTCGTAAAAGATCCGATCCTAGTTCAGACGATCGAACTGCAAGGCCCTGATAAAGCGGTCGAATTGAATGAAATCGTGATTATCAAAGCAGTGATCAATAAAGATACGGACATGGCAAGCAATGAAACATTGACATGGACCAGTAAAGATGAAAGCATCGTGCGAGTTCTCGATCGAACCGGAACATTCACACGAGTTCAGGTGATTCGAGCGCAGGGAAATGTGACTATCGAAGCAGCAGCTAATGATGGATCAGGCGTTAAGGCAAGCATCGAAATCAGAACGGCAGGCAATACACCAACAGGAATCACTTTAGATAAACGATTGATTCAGATGAGTACGAGCAGTCCGGGAGAAAGCCTAAAGGCAGTGATCGCACCAAGTACCGTACAGAATCAACAAGTGATCTGGAGCGTGAGTCAACCGGGTATCATCCAGCCGATCAACAGTACAAAACCGAGCATCACTCTCTATCCGATGCCGGGCGTACAGCCAAATAGTTTCGTCGAAGTGACAGCGACGACGACCAATGGGATCAGTACCTCATGCATCGTGGCTATCACTGAAAAGAAAGTGGAAAGCTTACTGATCCAAAGAAGTAAGCTTCAGGTCAGCGTTGGTGAAACCATCGAACTGCCGATCAAAATCGAACCATCGGATGCATCACAGCGCGAACTGAGATGGAACGTCACAGGTTCAGATCCTGAGGCAGTCAGCATCCATGACAACCAATTGACAGCAAAAAGTGAAGGAACCGTGTTCCTGCAGGCCTTCAGTACGGATGGCAGCAACGTGGCCAGCAATCAGATCGAGATCGAAGTGATCGCTGCCCAGCCGGCACCGACGCTTGAAAAGATCTCCATGAACAAGACGACATTGAATCTGCTGCCGGGAGACAGCGGCAGTCTCAAGGTGATCAGCGAGCCATTGAATTATGATCTCAAGGATGAACTGATCCGTTGGAACGTGGAAGTCTTAGGATCAATAGATCCTGAACAGCAGGCACTGATCCTTGAACAGTTCACATTGGCTCCTCGATATACGATCGATGAAACCGGAAACCATGATGAAACCGAGACCGGCATCATCGATGCTGAATTTAACATCAGTCCGACAATGGCAGGGGTCATTGACAGCTTATCTTCTGAGGAATCTCCTATCAGCGAAATCACGCTGAAGGTAACGGCAAGTATCGGCAGTGATGAGTCTGCGATGAATGCTGAAACGACGATAAAAATCAAAAAGGAAGAAGGAACTGAAGCATCGATCACGAGTGTGAACATAAAAGGCACAGATGGAGTGTCCATCACATCTCCAATAGAATTGATGCTCGGTGAACAGCTGCGCTTATTGGCAGAAATTATAACGGAGCCAACGGATGCCGTCAATGTCTACGGTATCTGGAGCAGTGACGATGAACAGATCGCAGCGATCGATACTGAAACGGGAATCCTAAAGGCAGTGAACAGCGGCAGTGCTGTTATCAGCTATCAGCCATATATCGGTGCTAAGCCGGCAGGAGAACCGGTGACCCTTCTGGTGATTGTCAAAAAAGATACATCCAAACTTGAATACATACAATTAAGTGAAACAAGTTTGAGTCTCTCAGTGAATCGTACCCATGCTTTGACATATGATATCGAACCGATGGATTATTCAGGACCTCGATCAATCCAATGGACGAGCAGTGATGAATCGATCGCAACAGTTGATGAGTCAGGAAATATAAGTACGCATTCAGAAGGAACCGCGATGATCACATTAGACCTCGACGGCTATCTGGCATTTTGTAAGGTAACCGTAAGCACTCAGTTTGAAACGCCTGTCAGTGAGATCACGACTGCTCTCAGTGATGATTTTGCGGAATTAGAATTAGGACCTGTGGAACCAACGATCTTCTTAGAGGCGAAAGCAGATGCGTTGGCTACCGATACTTCATTGATCTATCAAAGCAGTGACGAATCCATTGCTAGTGTGGATGAGAACGGAATGGTTACCGGCCATGAAGCAGGCTTTGTGATCATTACGATTCGGCCGGTGAGCGATAAGAATCCTTATTATAAACAAGTCTTTATCAAAGTGATCCCACAGATCTGCTATCAGGTGCTGTTGGATCAAACGGATCTCAGTCTGAAAAAGGGTGATTCAGTGGATTTACAGGCAGTCTTGACACCGCAGGTAAAAGAAGGAACTTCACTCACTTATCGATGGGAAACGGAAAGTAACGAAATAACGATCAAGAATGCAGATCAGTCACAAGCAACGCTGACATTAACAGAGAGTGCAGGAATCGGTGTTGAATATACTGTGACAGTAACGGCAGTGGTTGAAGGACATGAACCGGCATCGGCGCAAGTGAAACTCAGAGCTGTTGAAGATGCAGCATTGAGTGACTTCTGGGTCGTAGGCAGTAATTCTGAGGTCTATACAAAGGACAGCACAAATAATATATCGATGAACAGCGGTGATAGTATCGGCTTCACATTCGCAGCTGAACCAGCAGAGAAGCAGGCAGCCAACGTCCACAACAGTGATCCAAGTGCTGTGGAGATATCAAAAGCAGGCGATCAAGTGACGCTGACAGCCAAGAAAGCCGGGACTGTGCACCTCACGTTCACGAGCATTTATGATTCAAGCAAGAGTGTCGTGATCACGGTAAACATCACGGAAAGTCAGGATTCAAGCATTTATCCAACTTCTATCAGCTTAAGCAGTCAAAACGGGAAGAACGTGGTCGAAATTGGTGAAACACTGCAGCTGAAAGCAGAAATCAAGCCGGAAGGTGCAGAATCGGGACTGTATTACAGTACGAGCAATAAGAATATAGCCGCAGTGAGCGAAAATGGAATGGTGAGCGGTATTTCAGAAGGTGAAGCCGTGATCACGGCCTATTCGCAGAAGGATATGGATGTACGAGGAAGTATAACCATCAGTGTCGTGAAGCCGGAAGCAAAACCGGCGAAATTCACGAAGCTGCAGATCAAGGACGGAAATGGAAAGGTATACGATTATGATGAAGCGATCTATGCGCAAAGTCAGGATTATGTATTCAGAGTAGAGAATACGGTCAGCCGGAAAGCGATCGAAGTGATCTATGAGTTGAATCAGCCGGAAGCAATCGTCAAGCTGGGAAATGAAACACAGGTCAGCGGCAATCAGATCGATTTCACCAGCGGTTCGGTGATGTATGAGTTAACTGCCCAAGACGGTACGGTAACTCATGAACAGGTAAGTGTACTGTTGAGTGATGCACCAAGTGAAGATGCCGTGATGGTGATCGAGAAGGCAACGATCAATGGAACTGACTATCAAGCAGAAAAGATCGATGACAAGACATATCGTGTCATGATCCCTTATGCGCTGTATCAGTCTGGCGCCGCGATGAATGTGACGTATACAACAGAAAATACATCCAATGTGTATATCGGTGCGGAGTTACAGAGCAGCGGTATCAGTACGGTCAAAGCAGAACGATCGATCCATTACACCTTGATCGGTCAGAATGGCAAAAAACAGGATGTCGTGCTTCAGGTCGAAAGCGGACCTTATGCGAAGACGATGAGTCTGAGTCAAGGCGGCAAACAGATCGAAGGAACGATCGAAGGCGAGGTTGTCAGCTTCACAGTCGATGAAAGCTTCAAGTTAAATGAAAGTCTGTCATTGAGCTTCACTACCGACTCTTATATGACCGATGCTGAGGATCGAACAGTTATGCTGACTTCAGTGACGACTTTTGGTGATACGAAAGAACTGAAGTACACGGGAAAAGTTGAATTAAGCAATGGCAAAGAAACCGTAACATATATACTGCAGGTCACACAGATCGTTCAATTACCGAAGACGCAGCTGACGGTATTTAAACTGATGGATAAAGAAGGCAAGGAAATCTTAGGACAGAACGTGTCCATTGAAGGCGATCTGATCTTAGTGAAAGTACCAAGCAGCACGGATCTGACAGCGATGACGATGAGCGGCAATGGAGGAATCACGTTAAGTGTAGAAGGACAGAGTGGAGCGATCTATGACTTGACGAAGAAAGCCGTGATCATCGCAAGTCAAGCAGAACATGCACAGAGTCGCTATACTTTGATCATAACGAAGGAAACGGGCGGAGCAGAATTAACTGGCATAAGCCTGAATGGCGTATTGGGTATCATCAATGGTAATGAAGTTTCAGTCAGTCTGCCAAAGGGAACAGATTTAAGTGCCGTTACGCCAGTATTCACTTTAAGTGATAAAAACGCAAAAGTAATGGTCAGCGGCAGTGAATATACGACAGGAACAATTGATTGCACTCAACCATTGCTGATAACTGTGGAGATGAACGGAATCAAAAATGCTTATTTAATCAAGGCAGTCATTCATCAAGGGCCGCAGTTCACAGGCAAGATCACGATCAGTCAGGAAATCAAGGGTGAATCAGGCAGTGAAACGATTACCTTAATTGCGACACCGGATAACGAGAATGGAACTGTCATTTTTGAAGCTGAAGCAGGTAAATTTGATTTCGCTGAACCATTTACTATTGTTTACACTGCAACAGACGGTTCAACACTGTATGAAGAAGGAGCAGCTATTCCTTCAGGAACAACTATAACTCTGAGTACATCAGGAAAGAGCTTCATCTTGAAGAATGGAGCTGATGAAAGCGTCTATACGATGAAGATCATAGAGAAAGCCGGAATCAGCATCGATATCAAGAAGTTTGACCTTATCAATGTACCAAAGGTAGGAATGATTCATGGCCGCATTGATCATGACCGCAAACAAATTTACCTGGATGTACTTGTTGATTATACGGAAGATTTCACATCAATGACTTTAGACATTGAAGCAGATGCAGACATGATCTTGGTCAATGGAAAGCTTATCAACGGACCTGTAACGTTAGATCTCAGTAAGCCTGTGAATGTGACATTTATGAAGAATGGTGAAGTGATCACTTATGAGGTGATAACATCTAGTGTTATAGATGGCCCATATATTTCAAGATTTGAAATTGTGAATACTGACGAAGGAACGCTTAGCAGTCTGATTGATAATAAGAACAAAAAAATATTTGTAATTATACCTAACAGTATTTCTGGAACTAAACTTCGTAAATTGATGGTGGATTATGATACTGCATCCCAAGATAAGTCTAATTCAATTATTGTAACTATAAATGAAAAAGAATTATCTAATGGAGATACGATCGATTTAAGAAATCCAATTGAACTTGTTCTAAGTCAAAATGATAAACAGACGGTTTATACAATAGAAATGAAACGACCTGCCATTGAAGGTGATTTAAATGGTGATGGTGTCGTAAATGCAATCGATGTAGCTATCTTATTGGAGTTAATTTAAAAAAGGATGAAAATTATGAAAAAAATAGTAAAAGTCTTTTTATTGCTCTTGATTCCAGCCTCCTTGATATTGCCAATTAATTCAATAAAGGCAGAAGAGCAGCCAGAAGAGAATGATCAGCTGATTATTTCAGTAAATGGGATTGATGACCTAAATAAAGAAACGTTAACACAACTAACAGAATCGGTTGTTGTTGGCAAAGACTCTGCAGGAAAAGATTTAGTTATGGCTGCAGATGAAGAAGTATTTTATAAAACAATTGATATCAATAAAGGTGAGGATATTGTTATTACGGTTGCTGTAACTGGAAATCCAAAAGTTACAGGAATTGTTTCTTATATTGCATATAATGATGAACAATTTGAATTAAAAGATTGTACGCCTATACTTGGGCAAGCAACCTCATCCACAATAGGTTCAATGCAATTAAAGAATAAATATAGTAATCCATATATGCAAGGAGATGTAATTACCGGCCATGACAAAGAAGTAACATTTGATTGTGCTTCGACTACAAAAGAATCTGGAATAACAGAACCTTTGCAAGTGGCAACTTATACATTCTCCGCTAAAGGAGATGATTTAAGTGGTGGATTGTTTTTCTATACGAATGCTGTATTGCATAATGGAGCTACTAAAACAACTCCTATAGATACTGAGTTCTTGTGGATAAGATTTAATGTAATACAACCAACTTTGTCAACACCATCTGTAACACTCAGTTCAGATACTGAGAATGGTGGTTTGAAATATAGTGTCACAGATACTAATGATAGTAAGGAAGTAGATAATTATACCTTATATTTATATTCTGATAAAGAAGGTAATGCAGATTATACTAAAACAGTAACAGCTAAAACGGGAAACATTGCATTATCTAATTTAACAGCCAATACAGAATATTTTGCAAAGGTAAAAGCCAATCCAGCTGACGGTTCAGACTATGCTGAATCAGCACAAAGTGATTTCTCAGCCGCTGCTAAAGCAAGTAAAGTGAAATTGGCAGCACCTAGTGTTGTACTTGAAAAAGGTGATGAGGGTCTTTATGTAACGATTACTGATGCAGCTGGTAATTCAGGCAAGGTATCTGATTATACTGTTGATATTTATGATAATAATACAAAAGAATCATCTGAAACAATAAGTGGTACCACTAAGACTAAACTGAATGTTAGACCACAAGAAGGACACAGTTATTATGTGACAGTGACAGCAATATCAAACAATTCTGATTCTTATGATGATTCAGATGCTTCAGCACCATCAGAAACGATCAAATATAAAGCTGTGCAGAACTTTACGGTTTCACTATTTGGCGGTACTACTGATAATACGATAACTGTTGGTGAAAATGAGTCACCTAAGCTGAGTGTTTCTGACGCACAGGGAGCCATAACGTATGAAAGAGATGCTTCTTCAGATGCAGAAGCGACAATCAATGCTAATGGAACAATCACAAATATCACAAAATCGGGTACATTAAAGATCAAAGTGAAAGCATCAGGAAATGATGATTATAACGAAGCAGAAAAGGAATTTGAAGTAACGATCAATAAAGGAACATTGAAATTGTCAGAAAACCCTGGTACAACTTCAATCAATACTGAGGTAAACTTAGGTTCAATGATTATCTTAAAGAACAACAAAGGTGAAACGATTGATATAGCGCAGAGTGGAGCTGTAACATATGACGTTCAATCAAATAATGCAGGCGCTGCAACAGGTGATCAAACAACCATAACCCCTACTAAATCAGGAACAATAAAGGTAAAAGTAAGCACAGCAGGCAGTGACTTATACAATGCATTAAGTGATGCAGAGTATACGATCACAGTGAATGATCTGCCTAAGACAACTATTACTTTCCATGATGGAGGTACTGGAACAAAGACACAATCAATCACTGAGAAGACTACTGAGAAACTACAAGCAAACACTTTCACAAAAGCAGGTTATACGTTTGAAGGCTGGTCATTAACAGAATCAGGAAATATTGCATATAAAGACAATGCGCTTTATGAGACTAAGGAAGGCAATCAGAGTGTTGATCTATATGCTGTTTGGAAAGCTATACCGATCAAAAGTATTACATATGGAACTCAAAATAGTGCTGAGGTAGGCAAACAATATACATCAGGAACACCAACTATAGATCCTGTAAGTATTGATGGTGGTGATTATACTTTCACTCTTATGGAGACAGTGCAAAATGCAAGTATTAACAGCTCAACCGGTGTCATTACCTTTACTCCACAAACTACAGGAAGTCAGACTTTCAAAGTCAAGGTGACACATCTAAATGGTTCATCAGCTCAAACAACAGTAACAATCAATGTCGTATTGAATAAGCTTACTAAACCGAATGCATTAACTTCAAGTGATGTAACAGTAACGAATAAATCGATCACTATCAATGCCTCTAGGAGTGACTTTGAATACCTTTTGAAACAATCAAATGGTACAGAGATCAAAACTTTAAAAGGCAATGGAAGTACCTTAACCTTTGATAACTTGCGTGCAGATACTGAATATATCCTCGTTCAGCGTCAAAAGGGAGTAGCCAATGTAAGCAGTGATTCTGATTGGTCTGATGAATATAAGCCAGAAACATCAGCTGCAGAAGCACCGGTAATTGGAACAGTTACACCTACCGCTAAAGACAGCAGTATCTCATTGTCTTGGAATGTGACAGATGATGGCGGTGCGGATATCACCAAAGCCGTTGTTTCTTATAAATACAAAGAAAAAGGAAAGAATGAAGACGGTACTGAAAAGGAGACAGAACAATCAGCTACTAAAACATTCGAAAACTTAGACAATGCGAAGAGTGTGACATTGACAGGATTGACAAATGGAACTGAATATTATGACATTCAAGTTGTATTAACTAACAGTGGTGGAAAAGTAAGTCAACCTTCAGTCGCTGTGAAAGCAACACCAAAGAAACAAGAAAGCAGCGGCGGTGGTACAGGCGGCGGCAGCTTTGGCGGCGGCAGCAGCAAGAATGAAGGCTGGAAAGAAGAAAAGGACGGCACCTATTATTATGAAAACGGCAAGCTGGTGACCGGCTTCAAAGAGATCGAAGCAAAGACCTATTACTTCAATAATGAAGGAAAGCTGGTGACAGGCTTCAATGACATCAACTCAAAGACCTACTTCTTTGATCAAAAGGGAGTCATGAAGAAAGCAAGCTGGTTTGAAGAATCAAGAAAACGCTATTATGCCTATGCCGACGGTGTGATCGCGAAAGGATGGCTGCCGATCGAAAGTGATTGGTACTACATGCATCCAACGGACGGACATCTGATGAAGGACTGGATCAGAGATGGGAATGACTGGTACTTCATGGGACCGGAAGACGGCAAACTATGGCGTCAGCATTGGGCACCGGACAACAGCGGCAACTGGTATTATGTGGATCTGGATGGAAAGATGATCTATAACACATGGATACCAAGTCACAGCGGCTATTGGTACTACATCGGAAGTGATGGAAAGATGGTAAGCAATGCGATGGTAGAAGGCTGCTGGATCAACAGCTTAGGCATCTATCAAAGTCCGATCTATCAAGGATAAACAAAAGAAAAAGGAACAGAGCGATCTGTTCCTCACTATGGAGAAGAAGTCGAAAGATGGAATCTCCACCGGTAAAGGGAGTGATGTTTTCCCCCAAGTTTCATCACTCTCTTTTTTTTATGCTTAACCAAAGAAAAACTCATGAATAACCATAATAGCCATGAGTTCTTGCATGCATAAGTTTTATGAATTTACTTTAATTCATCCAATGACTTCATCACCAATTGTGTAAAATGTCCTGGTTTAAATGGAATATGCCCCACTTTTTCAATTAAAATGAATTTCTTTTTAGGAGCTGAAATTTGTTTGAAATAGGCATGAGCCATTTCATAAGGTGTTATCCAATCGCAATCGCCTGCAATAATCAGCACTGGAACTTCAAATGTGGTTATGTTATGTTCCGGCAATTCCTCCTTTGAAAAAAGTGTTTTATAGAGCTCTTCTTGAATGTGAATGAATTTCTTAAAATTAAATAGAAGAGTTAAGAACCATTTGAAATCATTAAAAGATAAATAGGGTGAAAATAGCTCAACAACAAAGGGTGTATTTTCACCGCTTGGCAAATATTTTCCGGTTAACTGCCGCAATTTCATAAATTCTTGCAAATCTGCTTCTTGGCTTGTATGCACGATCTGCAATTGTTTTTTAATCTTTTCTGCATCTTGATTTTTACCGGCTAAATTTGCTAAACGAATGGCTTCATCGACCGCATGCTGTTCACTTTTCCAAACATCATGAAATTGACCAACTCCAACATATGCGGCAACTTTTTCAGGATGCTTGCTGACATAGGCTACACCTAAAAATGTCCCCCATGAATGTCCCATTATTACTACTTTATCCTTACCAAATGCTCGGCAGGCATAATCTACTAATTCATCTAAATCAGATAAGAGTAATTCAAGGGCTGGCTTATCAGCCTCTGTATTTCGGTAGTAAGTGTTTGCGCAGCCACGCTGATCCCAGTTGATAATCGTATATGCCTTTTCTAATTCAGCTTGCCAATAATAAGAATAAAAAGCCATAGCATTCCCCGGCCCGCCATGCAGCATGATGATTATCGGGTTTGATCGATCTTCTCCGCGAATCTGGATGTATTGTTCGATACCGCCAAGTACAACATAATCTGTTTTTTGAATTCCTGCGGCTGTGCGTATTTTATATTTCTGCGCTTTAATGAAGCGAATCATTCCAAAAATGATGGAAATGGCAGCAATTCCACCTAATACAATTGTTAAAATCATTTTAACCTCCGTTCAGCATCATCGCTGTGTTATTATTCAGTTAAATAAATACATCAGGCCACTTGGATAAATGCCGATTTTTCTCATTATATCATGGCTGGTTTTAAAAGGAAATGATGCAATTCAATGAGTGAATTATCAACAGTTGTGAGAGTTGCTGACTTATTTTCTTCTTATCATATCATATTCTCTTCAAATATTGATTAGAATGACGAGATGTGATATGATAATGACGAGAAAGAGGAGGCTTATTTATGAATTTCCAAGAAAGTTATAATGTAGAGCTTAAACGTGAAGTCGTCGAAGATATAAGAAAGGAAATCATTGCCTTCGCTAATTCGGAGGGTGGAACACTATATATCGGAGTCAATAATGATGGCTCAATTTATGGTGTGAGTAATATTGATGAAACAATGCTGCAAATCAGCAATATGGTTAGAGATACTATCAAGCCAGATATTACGATGTTTATGCGTTATGATATACTCGAACAAGATGATAAAAAAATTATTTCGGTAAATATTCAGCGAGGAACCAATCGTCCGTATTATTACACAAAAAAGGGATTAAGACCTGAGGGTGTTTATGTTCGTCAAGGCACTTCATCAGTGCCTGCTACAGATACTGCAATTAGGCAAATGATAAAAGAAACAGATGGTGATAGCTATGAGGAAAAACGTTCTTTAGAACAAAGTCTGACTTTTGAGGCAACTTCAAAAGAATTCAAACAACGTGAACTGGCTTTTGGCTTGCGGCAGATGCAGACATTAAAGATAATAAATGCAGATGGTATCTATACAAATCTTGGATTTCTGTTGTCTGAACAGTGCGTACACACAATTAAAATCGCTGTATTTGAAGGGTCAGACCAGAATGTTTTTAAAGATCGTAAAGAATTCACCGGTTCGTTAGTGCAGCAGCTAAATGATGTATATAATTATATTGATTTACACAATCAAACTTACTCAACGTTTGATAAACTGCTGCGCATTGATTCAAGAGATTATCCAGAAGTAGCAGTAAGAGAAGCACTTCTAAATTCAGTTATACATCGTGATTATGCTTTGCGGGCTAGTACCTTAATCAGTATTTATAAAGATCGTATTGAATTTGTTTCGGCTGGGGGGCTTTTACCTGGTATTACGCTTGATGATGTGATGTTAGGCTTATCTGTCTGCCGAAATCAAAATCTGGCTAATATATTTTATCAACTGCAATTGATTGAAACGTATGGTACAGGTATTAAAAAAATAATGAATGCTTATTCGAATTGTGCAGATAAGCCAAAAATAGAAAGTACAAGTCATGCTTTTAAAATAATTCTTCCTAATAAAAATGTTAATACGCCAACTAACATTGATTTCATAGACAAGAATGAGAAGATAGTATTTACAATTGCGAAAGAAAAAGGATTTGTTACAAGGGCTGATGTTGAATGTCAATTAGATGTCAGCAGTTCAACGGCTTCAAGATTACTTAGAAGCATGACAGATAAAAATGCTCTTTCACTACAAGGGAAAGGTAAAAATATTAAATATGTTTTAAATCAGTCACATGGCAATTAGATCTCAAAATAAAACGATTTCAGTATCTATTGTGTTAATCAATAGCTTGAGAAATCGTTTTTGTTTATCCTGTGTGTTTAAGCTGTTCCTCAATCAGCGATAGTGAAAGCTTCATCGCATGCAGCAACGGTACATACCTTCTGTATTGTACACTTCCTTCTTCATACTTTTGCTGCGCCTTTTCACATTTACTGATAATAGATAGGATTGGCGGCAGTGCTTGTCTTATCTCATCATCCTGATACTTGCACGCATCGTCATCAGTTAATAATGACTTGGCAATTATTAAAGCCTTAAGACGATTCTTCAATAATGAATGCTGTGAGGTGCCAGCCTTAAATTTCAGCTGTGCCTTCTCACAATTGGCTATCGTTGAAGTAATTATCTGAATCGCTGCTGTGTATTCTTCAGTTGTATTATTCATGTATGCCTCCTACCCTGTAATTGGAAAACATTATAACATACTATGTACCTTTTTCCCAAAGCTGTGAAATATTTTTGCTTTAATAGAAATTAAATAATGCGCAAAAAGTGAAAAAATGGCAGGTATTTCACCCGCCATCTTTATAGTTATTCTATTTAATTAATATCTCGGCAATTTGCACAGCATTTGTTGCCGCTCCCTTGCGCACCTGATCACCGCAGCACCATAGTGACAAACCACCATGATCACTCGCGATATCCTCACGAATGCGGCCAACAAAAACAAGATCTTGATCACTTGTATCAAGCGGCATCGGATATACACGATTAGTTGGATCATCTTTTAAAACACAGCCTTTTGCCTCAGCGATTACGGCTTTTGCTTGTTCAACACTGATTGGCGCATCGCACTCCAAGGCGATAGAAATACTATGCGAACGCATTATCGGAACTCGTACACAAGTGCAATTAACCCTAAGATCAGGCAAATGCATAATTTTACGGCCTTCATTCTGCATCTTCATTTCTTCACTGGTATAACCGAACTCATTAAAATCGCCAATTTGCGGAATTAAATTATAAGCGATTTGGTAAGGAAATGTGTTAACCTCAGCTGGCTTTCCATGGCCTAAAGCCATTACTTGCTGATTCAGCTCCTGAATTCCTGCCACACCGGCCCCCGATACGGCCTGATAAGTTGAAACAATCATTTTTTTGATCGGAGATATTTTATTCAATGCGTTTACTGCTGTCAAAGCGATGATTGTTGAACAGTTTGGATTAGCAATGATGCCTTTATGCAGTGCTGCATCCTCAGGGTTGATTTCAGGTACAACTAAAGGAACATCCTCAGCCATTCTGAAAGCACTGGAATTATCAATCATTACAGCACCTGCCTTTATGATCGCCGGCGCAAATTCCTTCGCCCATTGATTATCGACAGCACTCAGCACGATATCCATTCCCACAAAAGCTTCAGGACATGCAAGCTGCACATCGATTTCCTTTCCTTTAAATAATATTTTCTTTCCAACACTGCGCTGACTGGCCAGCGGCCTTAATTCTTTAACGGGAAAATTCCGCTCTTCCAGCACTTTTATCATCTCTTGACCAACCGCACCCGTTGATCCCAATATCGCAACATTATAAGTTTTCATAGTTCACATTTCTCCTCTAGCCGATGAAGCGTTCATACATTACGCGAATCGTCTTTTCAAAATCCTTATTCTCAACACCGACCACAATATTGATTTCATCGGAACCCTGATTGATCGTACGAATATTAATATCATGTTTACCCAGTTCACCAAAGACCTTGCCGCTGATACCAGGCCGATAGACCATGCCGCGGCCAACAATGGCAATCAGTGATAGATTTTCATAAGTTTTGATTGAATCGGGATTTACACTCTCTTTAATATCAGCTATCAAATCATAGATACAATTCTCTACCTTTTCACTGGCAACAACGACCGAAAAGGAGTCAATGCCTGATGGGATATTTTCAATACTGATTTTATAATTCTCAAATACCTGCAGCACACGGCGCACAATGCCAATCTCATTGGACATATGTGAGCGATTGATCGTAAATGCAGTGAAATTCTTGCGACCAGAAATCCCGGTAATAAAATGCGGCGGGTTTTTCTTATCTAAAGCACTGCAGTCTTCCATGATCATCGTTCCAGGGTTATCCGGTTCATTCGTGTTTCTGATGTTGATGGGAATATTTTTTTCTTTAACAGGGAAGATAGCCTCTTCATGAAGGACATTCGCTCCCATATAAGATAATTCACGCAATTCATTATAAGTTATGCTTTCAATACGCCGAGGGTTCTCAATGATTCTTGGATCAGCTACCAGAATTCCGGATACATCTGTCCAATTTTCATAAACATCAGCATTGATCGCGTTCGCTAGGATAGCACCGGTAATATCTGATCCGCCCCTAGACATTACTTTAACCATACCGTTTGGCAATACGCCATAGAAACCCGGAACAACTAAACGTGTATGTTCCTCCAAAATCTTTTCAAGAGCGCTTTGTGTCTTTTCAAAATTAATCGATCCATCATAATTAAAAATAATAAAGGAAGCAGCATCGGCAAAGTCAAAACCAAGATACTCGGCCATTAAAAGACCAGTCAGATATTCGCCTCTTGATACAAGATAATCAATACTCATATCACGATTCATTTTTGAGCGGATTTCCGCAAATTCCTTCTGTAAATCAGTTTTCAGCTTCAGATCCTTTTGAATCGCATAATAACGCTCTTCAATCAGCGAAAAGATATTCTCGTAAGAAACCCCATATTTCAAATGCGCATGGCATAAATATAATAAATCTGTGACTTTGTTATCGTCTTTAAATCGTTTGCCAGTAGCTGAAACAACGACAAACTGCCGAGACGGATCACTCTCAATGATTCGCTTCACTTTTTCAAACTGCATTGCATCGGCAACACTGCTGCCGCCAAATTTTGATACTTTAATCATGATTTTCCCCTCAGACTTTCTTATTCGCGGATACCGGCAAAGAAAAGCTTATATCCCTGCTGCCTTAACTGCTTTGACAGCTCATGCATCTTGGCAACAGAAAGCTTACCTGTTTCATAGAAAACACCATCAGCATTTGATTCATAGGCGCGGCTAATTTCCTGTAAGGTTTCACAAGCTTTATCGGTATGCACATAATAAGCGTGTGTTTCATTTTCATTATTAACTTTGAGTGTCTTATCAAGTACAATTTCATAGTCTTTAGCTTCATCAGATGCGATATCAAGAAGATCCTGAACCACTGCATTCGCTGTTGGCAGTTTGCCCGCACCCTGTCCATAAAATTTTAAATCACCAATGGTAACACCGCTTAATGAACAAATATTAAAATTGTCAGGAACATTTGCTTCCAGAGAATTTTCATTTAAGAGTGTCGGCTCTACATATACTGCCAATTCATCATTAAGACAGCGAATGACCGCTAAGAGTTTGCAGACCTTCTTTCTGCGGTGAAAATAATCAATGTCTGTACAGGTCAGATCACGAATGCCAAAAACCGGAACCTCTTCCTTATATACATAGGTGTTGTGTGCGATACCTGCAGAAATAATGGCTTTATTTTGAACATCGATGCCATCAATATCCGCACTTGGATCATATTCCGCATAGCCTAGCTTCTGCGCTTCTTTTAACACTGCGTCAAAATCAGCTCCGGACTTATGCATTTGATCCAGAATATAGTTAGTTGTGCCGTTAAATATGCCGGTAATTTCAAAAATATCATCAATTCTGGCATAACGCTGGAGGTTCTTAATCCAAGGAATACCGCCGCCGGTACTTGCTTCAATTAAAAAATAACAATGATGAGCCTTTGCAGTCTCAACAAATTCTTTAAAATTAGCTGCAATTGCAGCTTTATTTGCGGATACAACGTGTTTGCCTTTGGTCAAAGCTTCTAAAATATATTCGCGAGCCGGATGCAGACCGCCCATTACTTCAACAATAATATCTATTTCAGGATCATTTACTAAATCAGCATAGTTACATGTATAACGTGCATCTTTGCAGTCTTCTGGTGATTTGACTAAAATGCGCTGAATTTCAAGCGATCCCTTTAATTTTTCTATGATTTCTACAACTCCGCTGCCAACCGTACCGCAGCCCAGTAAACCTATTTTCATGCTTATCCTCCCTCACAGACATACATTTAACGCGCTATGTCTTTAAAATAAAAACACTTGTATTTAAACTGAAAACATTGTATCATAGTGCTATGTTAATTGCAAGTTGAAAGTACGGAGGGTCAATTATGAGGATTTTTGAGAGTACAAGGGATAAAAAATGTCAGGCGTCTGCTTCTTTAGCAATCCTAAATGGACTTGCTGAAGACGGCGGCTTATATATGCTTCGTGATTTGAGTGAGTTAAAAATCGATTTGAATTCAATTCTGGATTTAGATTATTATCAGTTGGCGGAACTGATTTTAGGCAAACTATTAGATGATTATACAGCTGAGGAGATACATCATTGTGTGCATGCGGCATATGAGGGTAAATTTTCAGCGGATGATATTACTCCATTAGTAAAAGTGGGTGATGTTCATCTTTTGGAGCTGTTTCACGGCCCTACTTCCGCATTTAAAGATGTGGCCTTATCGATTCTGCCGCATTTGGTGACTACTGCGCTTGAAAAACATGGCGTTGATGATGAAATCATTATTCTGACAGCGACCAGCGGTGATACTGGGAAAGCGGCTTTAGCGGGATTTAAGGATGTCAAGAATACTAAAATCATGGTTTTTTATCCAGAAGAGGGAGTCAGTGCAGTGCAGAAGCGCCAGATGGAGACACAGACCGGTAATAATGTATGCGTGGCTTCAATTCAGGGTAATTTTGATGACGCGCAAAGCAGTGTTAAACAGATTTTTACCAATCATGAATTGGCTGCGAGAATGAAACAGAATCATCAGCAATTCTCAAGTGCAAACTCAATTAATGTAGGCCGTTTAATGCCGCAGGTTGTTTATTATTTTAAAGCCTATGCGGATTTAGTAAAACGCGGTGAAATTAAACTTTATGAAGCGGTTAATTTTGCGGTGCCGACGGGAAATTTTGGTAATATACTGGCTGGTTATCTTGCTAAACAGATGGGTTTGCCGGTAGCTAAATTTATCTGTGCTTCTAATGAAAATAATATTCTTACAGATTTTATGAATACTGGTATCTATGATCGTAATCGTGCATTTAAAAAAACATTGTCACCATCAATGGATATCTTAATTTCAAGTAATTTGGAACGTTATCTATACATGCTGTGCGGGTATGACAATGAGCAGGTAAGATTATGGATGAATGAATTACAAGAAAAAGGCAGCTATTCAATCGGCAAAGAGCTGCTTGAAAAGTTACAGGGTGAATTTTGGGCTGACTGTGCGGATGATGATAAGATAAAGGAAATCATCAAGCAGTGCTATGAAGCAAATCATTATGTGTTAGATACTCATACCGCGGTTGCTTATGCGGCTGCGATGAAGTTTGCGAATCAGCAGATCAATAATCAGAAAACCGTTGTCTTATCAACAGCTTCACCTTATAAATTTGTCGGCAGTGTTTATGAAGCACTTACTGGCAAACAGGAAACCGATGAATTTTCACTTATGCAGAAACTGGCGGATTTATGTGGTGTGACAATTCCTTTAAATCTGGCAAATCTTAATGAACTGCCGATTCGTCATGAAAATCATTTAGCGAAAGAAGCAATTCAATCCTTTGTAGAAAAGAAATTGGGTGAAAAGCAATGGTAAGAATTAAAGTGCCGGCTACGACAGCCAATATCGGACCGGGTTTTGATTCTCTGGGCTGCGCGTTAAGTTTATATGCAGTGATTGACTTTGAAGAAACAGACGCGGGCTTGTTGATTGATGGCTGTGAACCGGCTTATCAGAATGAAGAAAATCTGATGGTTGCGGCTTATGATTTAACGATGAAAAGATTAAATATGCAGCGTAAAGGTCTGCATATCCGCTTTCATTCCGATATACCAATCAGCCGTGGTCTTGGCAGCAGTGCGGCATTGCTTGTGGCAGGCAGTATGGCGGCCAATGTTTTGCATGGCAATACTCTTGATAAGGGTGAAATATTAGATATCTGTAATCAGATTGAAGGGCATCCCGATAATGTGGCACCGGCCATTTATGGGGGACTTACAGCTTCTTTGGTGGAAGCAGATAAACCATACAGCGTTCGTTATCCAATAAATGAGCAAGCTTGTTTCTGTGTGCTGATTCCAAATTTTCAGACATCAACGCATGAAGCACGGAAAATTTTGCCAGCACAGGTTGATTTCAAAGATGCAGTATATAATGTTTCCCGTACAGCTGTCCTATGCCGCGCGCTTGAGACATGGGATGAAGAATTACTGACTATTGCACTTAATGACCGTCTGCATCAACCCTATCGCTCACAGCTGATTCATGAATATGATAAAATCCGTCAAATCTGTCTGAAACATGGCGCGGTTGCTTTTTTCATCAGCGGATCAGGGCCTACGTGCATCGCATTATCAAAACATGCGGATTTTTCAAAGCGGCTTGCGGAGGATCTAAAGCAATGCCGGCATTTATGGCAGGCGTTTGATTTAAAAGCAGATCTAAAAGGTGTTGAAAGTGAGGAAATCTAAGTATGCTGGAAAATTTTTTAATTGTTAATAAAGAGATCCTGCCAGATTATTACGAGAAGGTTGTGGAAGCAAGAAATATGATCAATGAGGGCAGGGTTAAAGGAATCAGTGAAGCTGTTAAACAGGTAGGTATTTCACGCAGCACTTATTATAAATATAAGGATTATATTTTTGCGCCCGGGGAAAATACAAGCGGCCGAAAAGCTGTAATTTCACTGATGCTGAATCATGAAAAGGGAATTTTATCAGAAGTGCTGAATCAGTTGTCAAACATGAATGCAAATATTTTGACGATAACACAGAGTCTGCCAATCAATCGCAAGGCAAGTGTCGTATTATCTTTAGATATCTCGGATATTGCTGCATCGATTGAAGAAATCATCGCCGCTTTAGCCGCAATCCATGGGGTGAGCAATGCCAAGCTTGTTTCCATTGAATAATCTGCAAGCCGTTATCTTTGACTGCGACGGCGTACTGTTTGACACTGAATCTGTTTATCTGCAAAAGAAAGAAGCATACCTTAAAGAGAATGGTATCATTCCCACTGATGATGAATTGGCAAGTATGATTGGTTTTGCCTTTCCGCAAGCTTTAAAGCTGTGTTACCCTGATTTAAAAAATAGTGATGAGCTGGCAAAGGCATACTATGCACAGTGTCATTATGAATTAATTGACTACAAACAAATATTTGATACTGATATCCTTAAGGTACTGCCGGGTTTAAAAGCTAAAGGTTTAAAAATTGGCTGTGCTTCTAACAGCAACACGCAAAGGCTTCGTAAAGCTTTAGATGAAAATGGTATTTTGAACTATTTTGATGCTGTAATCAGCATGGAAATGGTATCTAAGGGTAAGCCTGATCCGGCGGTTTACCAGCTGGCACTTAAAGAATTAGATGTAGATGCGCAGAAATGCTTAGCACTTGAAGATTCTGCGGCAGGTATTAAAGCGGCAAAACGTGCGGGCTGTGTTGTGGCGGCCAAAAAACATCCAAGATTTAAAATTAATCAAAGTGGAAGTGATGTTGTAATTGACGGCTTATGTGAAATCATGAATCTGATTGTATAAAAATAAATAAGGACTAAAAAATTTATATTAGAAATCAGTTGTTTGTGAGCTTTCGCACAATCACCTAAAAGATTTAAAAAGTGGAAACAGATACTGGTAAACATCCGTAAAAATATAAATAATACGGATAATTAGTTTAAAAAGGACATTGACATGTCATTTATAAGCAAGTAATACAATACCCGCATTTCTTTACTCAATGACATCATCAAAATTCTTCAGTTCAGGATGGACATGGAAATCAAAAGTAGCTTTTTCAAAATAATCCATCGTTACCCCTTGCTTTGTAGTTATATATCCCTGATATGTGAAAGTCACTTTGCTGTTATCGATTACGGCAGACAATTTCACATCCGTTGGCGCCATACAATCATAATAAAGTTCATCAAAAATCTCATGATTCCAGTCAACATAAGCGTTTTGATTGTCCATAAATGAAGCGGGTAACGGCCATTGTTCATTATAAGACATCATCATACGGGATACATCAAAATTATAGTTCTCTTCTATATCCATACGAAAACGCTGAAAGGTTATTTCAGGTTTAAAAGAATTGAATATATTATAGGCAAGAATGGCAAGAAAAAACACTATAATCAATCCGCACAGTGAAAAACCGAGTTTCCTCTTCATATTAAATCTCCCCCTCAATATAATACAGAAACAGACTAAATTCATTAGTCCTTTTAATCGTAAACTTTATCAAAATTCTCCATTTCCGGTACTTTGATAAAATCAAAAGTTGCTTCCTTAAAATAATCCAGCTTTTCTCCTTGTTTTGTGGTTACATATCCCTGATATGTGAAAGTCACTTTGCCCTGATTGATTGCGGCAGATAATTTCACATCCGTTGGCGCCATGTAATTATAATAAAGGTCATCAAAAATATCATTGCTCCACTCAAGATAATTAATTTCATTTTCCGCAAATGCTGCCGGCACTGGCCGCTGCTCGTCATAAGCCATTATCAAATTTGCTGCTTCAAAATTATAATCTTCCTCTATATTCACCCGAAAACGCTGGAAAATGATTACCGGTTTAAAAGCAATAAAATGATCATATATAAGAAACAGCGATAAAAGAACCGCAATTAAACCGCATAATGCGTATCCCACTTTCCTTTTCATACTGATTTCCCCCTCTTTTATCTGCATTATAGCGAATAATTATCATAATGTCCATGCTTGCTGATTCGTTCTTTAGAAGTTATTAATCATAAATTTAAAAGAGGACTGATAAGATCAATTGCTGATTCTTACAGTCCTTCTATCATTTAGTATGTTCTAATAAATTCATCAAATTATCATATGTTTGCTTATGCAATAATTCTGTCGTATTTTTCTCTTTTGTCACAAAATCAACGACACCTTCATAGAAATCACGCAGATCCTGTTTATTATTCGGCATAATCGCGATTAGAAAAATAATCTGGACAGATTTAGAATTCCATATAATTGGTTTCTTTAAGATACCTGTTGCGATAAAAGTAGAATTAGTAACCGCGCAATTGGGATGCGGAATAGCCACTAAGTTGTTAAGCTCAGTAGAGGCAAACTCCTCACGTTCTAAGACTAATTGATAAAAATTATCTGGGATGCTGACATGATCAGAAACCTTTTGAATCAGAATCTGCAAAGCTTCTTCTTTATTTTGGGCATCGATATCCGTAAAAAATAGCTTTTCATCCATTAAATCACGGATATGCAGTTTAGCTGTTCCTGCTTTCAAGCAGCTCTCAATTAAATTAAAATCTTTTTCTTCCAATAAATTGTTAATTTGACGGATAGGTAATGGATATTCTTTATGAATCGGCACGGTTGAGAAGATAAAATCAAAGCTTTCAAGATTCATTTGATCCAATCGATGTGCTTCAATGATTCTAATTACATTAATACGGTCACCAAATTTCTTTTGAATCTGATAAGCCAATAATTGTGAAGTCGCTCGGCCGGTACTGCAAACGATAAGAATATTACTGGGGGCAACTTCTTCACGCTTACGTTCCAACGCAAGAATAAAATGCAGCGCAAAGAAACTAATCTCATCCTCAGTGATTTTAACCTTCAATCGCTCGCAGACAGCGCTTAGACCAATTGAAGCAAGTTCATAAGCAAAGCTGTATTTTTCTTTTATATCATTGATAATCGGATTATGCACCATCATCTGATTGCGCACCCGTTCTAAAAAAGGAATCATATGCAGCATCAAATTCATTTTCAAATCAATATCATTATAAAAATCCATTCGTGTCTGATCAAAAATAGAGCGCAGAATTACGTTTACGAGTATTGTTACTTCCTCATTTACTTCGACATCAAACTCGTTTGTATCGCTTTCAAAATGCTTTTTGCCAATGAGATGCTGGGTCAGATAACAAATTTCTGAAATCGGCAAGGTAATGCCAAACGTATGTTCAATGGCGTCTTTTAACGCAAGAGCAATTGAGTATTCCCCTTTAGCCTCCATTTTTTGCTGCGTTTCACTTGTTAATTGTATGATATTGCTTGTTTTTATTCGTTCTACCGCAATCAGTAAATGAATGGCAAGGCTTTGCAAAGCAATGTCTGACATATGAATGTTTTTCTGAACAAGAACTTTAGTAATGACATTATTAATCATCACCTGATAAGCATCATTAGGATTGCTGGTTGTATCATCATTCCTTTTCTTCATGTAATACTCAGCCATGCAGATTCGCCGGTCACGTTCATTCCCTTGAATTTTGATACCATAATTAGGCTTATTTACTATTTTCAAATGATAATTATCAAGCAATGAGCGCAGATTTTTTAAATCAATACTCAACCGTGAGGTAGAAATGAATAAATCATCAGCGATGTCGGAAACCTTAACGTAATCGCTGTTATAGAGTAATAAGTTTAAGAGATAGTCCAGGCGTTCTTCAGGAGAATTTGGTATTTTCTGTGAACTGCGTTCTTTTTCGAGAAAAGTATGAAATTTCTTTTCATCATCGATGCGAATTAAATTTCCTAACCCCGGTTTCATAATGATTGTAGCTCCATGCTGTTCACACTGATCTTTAAGATCAGCAAGATAGCGGCGAATCGATTTGCTTGATACTCCGCATGTCAGCGCCAAGTGTTCACTGGTTAGAGGAACATCACTGGCTAGTAGTTCTTTCATAATGATTTTCTGATTTTTATTCATTGTATCACCTGTCTTATTCTCACCCATATTTAGTATAAGTGAAAACGAATGTGATGAACAGAATGAAATTGTCCACAGCAATGTGGAACTTTTTAATTAAGCCGTTTTGTCCACAAACATATGGTCAAAGGCATGAACGACATTTGCTGTGAAATCTTTTATAACTAAAGTGCGGTTGGAAAGAGAGGGGTGAATGTGAAAACCAAAAGTCATAAGTTGTTCTTCCGCATAATGTTTTTTGTTATTGGGTTAATGTTATTTGCATTTGGAATCGCGGTGACGATTATTGCTGATTTTGGTGTCAGTGCATGGGATGCGGTAAGTGTAGGTCTGTATGAACATTTTCGTTTATCAATTGGTACTTGGATGAATGTTACTTCGCTGCTTTTAATTCTGTTAGGCGGATGGCTTCGTCATGAGCGTCCAAAGTTATCCTGTATGATTACTTCATTTGTGATGAGCGGTTTTGTGGATTTCTTTGTCTGGCTGATGAATGGTGTATCTATTTCGCCTTGGATTGGCAAGCTGACACTATTTTTAGTAGGTGTAATAATTATCAGCATTGGCTGCGGAACGTATTTAGTAGGTAATTTTGCACCTTGTCCTATTGATTATTTTATGGTTGCTTTAAGAGATAAGTTTCAGACAAATATCCGTACAGCAATGACCCTCTGTGAGGGCAGCGGCTTCATATTGGCTTTTCTTGTGTCAGGTCCCATTGGTTTAGGAACACTGCTGAGTGTATTCATCTATGGCCCATTGATTCAATATTTCCACCAGCATGCTAAAGAGCTGCATCAAAGTCTGCTTTATAGATTTCCGTAAGTTGTCCACAATGCTGTGGACATTTGATAGGATGACATGTTTAATGGACAATGGTATAACGATAGTGCAAGGGACATTAGTCAAAAGGAGAACAACATTATGAACATTTTATTAGTTTGCGCATGTGGAGCATCCACAACAATTGTCGTTGAAGCAATGAAAGAAAATTTACATGAGGATGAAAAAGATTGGTTTATCGAAGCAAAATCAGTACAGGAAGTGAAGGATTGCATCGGCAAATATGATGCGATTCTAGTCGCACCGCAGATTCGTTATCAGAAGAAAATGCTTGAGAAACTGGCAGCGCCTTATGAAATCAAGATTGCTGACATTGATCCTAGTGCATATGGCACATGCAATGGCAAGAAAATCATGGATGCAGTTAGAAAATTATAAAATAATTTTGCGAAAGGGGTAGTATTATGCAAAAATTCTTTGATTGGTTAGAAGAAAAATTAATGCCTTTAGCCAATTTCTTTGGATCACAACGTCATCTGCTTGCTATGCGTGATGGCATCGTTTCAGCAATTCCGCTTACAATCATCGGCAGTATCTTTCTGATTCTGGCATGTCCGCCGGTTTCACCGGATAATTTAACCGGTATCGGCATTCTTGATAATTTACTTTTAGGCTGGTATCACTGGGCAAATGCAAATTCTGCATATTTATTGGCGCCATTTAACGCGACAATGGGCATCATGTCACTCTTTATCTGCTTTGCGGCAGCTTATTCACTTGCCAAGAGCTATGATAAAAAAGCCATTAACTATTCACTTAGTTCAGTAGCTATTTATATTCTTGTTTGTTCACCGGTAACAGATGGTGCTATCTTAACCAGTGCTTTTGAAAGTAAGGGGATTTTGCTTTCAATCATTGTTGCCTTATTGAGTGTAGAAATTATGAAATTCGTTGAGAACCGTGGCTGGACGATCCATATGCCAAAAGGTGTACCGCCAGTCGTAGCGAACTCTTTCGCAGCCTTATTCCCATTTGGTTTTGCGATGATCGTACTTTATGGCGTATCACTGATTTGTCAGCTAACGACCGGTCAGTTGATTCCTGATTTATTCTTCAGCATGTTTGAAAACGTAAAGGCAAGTGTTGATAATCTATTCATGGTTAGTACATTAACTGCTTTTGAGAATTTATTGTTTGGTTTTGGTGTACATCCTACGACGGTTGTAGGCCCGATTCTTGACCCATTAGAGCTGATCAACGCGACAGCGAATGCGGAATTATATGCGCAGGGCTTAGCACCAACACATATCTATACCGGTCCGTTCTGGTCATTCTATACAGCGTTAGGCGGCGGCGGTGCAACACTGGCATTGGCATTCCTGTTATTGCGCAGTAAATCAAAGCAAATGAAAGAGGTAGGACGTATCGCAATTATTCCGTCTCTATTTAATATTAATGAACCATTAATTTTCGGTTTGCCGATTTTCTTAAATCCGATTATGATTATCCCATTCATGATTGTTCCGACGGTAAATACAATCTTAGGCTGGCTGCTGACCGCTTCTGGTATTATTAAAATGGCAGTTATAAACGCGCCATGGACAGCACCTGCACCAATTGGTGCGATGATTTCCACCCTTGATTGGAAAGCGGCTGTCTTTGTCTTAGCTCTTATTGTCGTTGATGCTTTTATTTATTATCCATTTGTAAAGATGTACGAAAAAACAAAGCTTCAGGAAGAAGTTGAAGAAGCACAAATTGAAGAAGAGGTGAATGTATGACCAAATCCAGTGAAACAGCATTTGCATTAATTGCGAAGGCGGGTGAGGCTCGCAGTTATTCTTTTGAGGCATTAGATAAAGCCAAGGAAGGTGACTTTGAAGCCGCTGCAGCTTTGCTTGAAAAGGCAGAAGAATTATTAAATGATGCTCATCAGGTGCAGTTTCAAATCTTATCACAGGAAACCTCTGGTACCTGTGAAGTAGAATTGAGCTTCATTATGGTTCATGCTCAGGATCATTTAATGACAGCGATTCTGGCAAAGGAATTAATTAGTGAACAAATTGAAATGAAAAAAGAAATTACAGCTTTAAAAGCAGAAAAACAGGAGGGCTAAATGAAACAGGCAGCACAAGGGTTCCCTAAAGATTTTTTATGGGGCGGCGCAATTGCCGCTAATCAGGCAGAAGGCGCTTTTCTGGAAGGCGGTAAAGGCTGGTGCGTAGCAGATATTCTTAAAGTACAGGATAAAGGTGATTTGAAAAAGAAATCAAATAAGGAAACAACAATTAAAGACATTGAGTTTGCATTGCAGGATCAGAGTGGTTATTATCCTAAACGTTATGGTATTGATTTCTATCACACTTATAAAGAGGATTTAAAGCTGCTTGCGGAAACTGGTATGAAAACTTTTAGAACTTCTATTAATTGGGCACGTATCTATCCAAATGGTGATGATGAAATGCCAAATGAAGAAGGTTTGCAGTTTTATGATGATTTGATTGATGAAATTATAAAAAATGGCATGGAACCGTTGATTACTCTTTCTCATTATGAAATGCCGCTTCATCTGGCAGTTGAATATAATGGCTGGTATAATCGTAAAACAATCGATTTCTTTGTGAAATATTGCGAGACTTGTTTCAGACGGTATAAGGATAAGGTAAAATATTGGATTCTTGTTAATCAGATTAATCTAATTCATCATGAGTCTTTTAATCATCTGGGTATACCGGCTGATCGGGTAGAAAATCTGTTGGAAGCTAAATATCAGGGTATTCATAATGAATGTACAGCTTGTGCGATAGCAACAAAAATAGGTCATGAAATCAATCCGGATTTCCAGCTGGGCATGATGGTATATGATGGTTTAAGTGAACCGCTGACTTGTAAACCGGAAGATGTATTAGCGAATATGCTGAGAAATCAGCGTGAGTATTTCTTTAGTGATCTGTTGCTGAGAGGTACATACCCGGGGTATATGATTCGCTTTTTCAACGATCATCATTTGAATATTGACATCCGTCCTGAAGATGAACAGGTATTGCGTGAGAATACTGCTGATTTCTTAGCGATTTCCTATTATTATACAATCTGCGCGTCAGCAGAAAGTACAAACACTGATGATATTAATGATGACGGCGCACTGATGAATCCGCATATTGATGCGAGTGAATGGGGCTGGGGGATTGATCCGCTCGGTTTGCGCACGGTGCTGAATACTTATTATGATCGTTATCAGAAACCGATTATTATTGCTGAAAATGGTTATGGAACTTTCGATACAATCAGTGAAGATGGAAAGATTCATGATGAAAAAAGAATTTCCTATCTGCGTCAGCATGTGGAACAAATGAAGGAAGCGATTAAAGACGGTGTAGAGGTTATCGGTTATTATCCATGGGGACCTATCGATATCGTCAGCTGTTCATCCTCTGAGATGAGTAAACGTTATGGCTTCATTTATGTTGATCAGGATGATTATGGACAGGGAAGCAAAAAGAGAATGAAGAAGGACAGCTTTTATTGGTATCAGCGTGTGATTGCCAGCAATGGTGAAGAATTATAAAAATAAGGCGGATGTGCATCATGCATATCCCCTTTTTGGGAGGTATTGATGATTAAACTAATTGTATCTGATTTAGATGGTACCTTACTTCGCAGTGATTTTAGTTTATCGATAAGAAATATAGAGGCAATTAAAAAAATTAAGCAGCGGGGAATTTGCTTTATACCTGCCAGCGGCCGTGATTATGCAAATATTCAATGCATCTTTGAACCCTATGGGATAAAATGCCCGGCAATTGAAATAAATGGGGCTCAGGCACGTGATGATGCGGGCAATATTTTATTTTCACTGCCGATAAGCAGTCCGCAGAGCAGGGCTTGCATCAAAATCATTAAGGATTTTGATTTGACTATTCAGCTTTTCACAGACAAGGGAAGCTTTGCTT
The DNA here is from genome assembly GCF_003475485.1 of Dielma fastidiosa. NCBI lineage: Bacteria > Bacillati > Bacillota > Erysipelotrichia > Erysipelotrichales > Erysipelotrichaceae > Dielma > Dielma fastidiosa. Next base: position 78,429 of record NZ_QRQL01000004.1, read on the forward strand.
ATGAAAATAGTATCTCTTTGCAGCAAGATATGGAAGCGGTCATTTCCAGAAATATGGGACAGCCAGCTGATGTTGAGCTGCTGCCTGCAATTACAGCGTCAGAACTTAATGAATTTACTATTTTGAAGATGGAGATTATGAGCTTGGATGAAACAAAGCTGTATCAGTGTCAATCAGCGCTCAAGGCAAATTCTGATTTGCTTTTGACTTCCAGTGTCAGAGGAAATTTAGAAATAACCCATAAGGCCGCGAATAAAGGGGCTGCGCTCAGTTTTATCTTAGAACGCTTAAAGCTTCGCAAAGAGGAGGTAATTATTTTTGGTGACAGCATGAATGATGCCTCTTTGTTTGAATATTTTCCTAATACTGTGGCTGTAAAAAATGCTCATCCTTATATTCTAGGACTCGCTAAAGCAGTATGTGAAGCATGTGAGGAAGATGGTGTTGGAAAATGGCTGGCGGCAAATTTATGTTTGTAAATCGCAGGCATATTATGCTGCTGGCTGTTGGCAATTTGCTGCTTGCGATGGCCAGCAGCTGGTTCTTGCTGCCATCACATGTGATCAGCGGCGGCGTGAATGGCATTGCGGTTATACTGGAAAAGGTTTTTAATCTTGAACCTATGATGGTCATTAATATCCTGATAATAGCTTGTTTTTTATTGGGGGTACTATTTTTAGGACGTGAGTTTGCAGTCAAAACTGCTGCCAGTACGCTGCTGTATCCACTCTTCCTGCAACTCATTGCGTTTATTTCATTGCCTGTTTTGCCGCAGTTGGCCGCAAGCATTATCGGCGGTCTATTAACTGGCTTTGGTATTGGCTTAATCATGCGTTCTGGCGGCAGCAGCGGGGGAATGGACGTACCGCCTTTGATTCTGCATAAATATTTCAATCTGCCGGTGTCTGTATTGGTATTTATCTGTGATTCCTTTATTGTATTTGGCGGTTTAATTGTATATGGATGGCTGCCTGTACTTATTGGCTTAGTTTCTGTGGCTGCATGCAGTAAGGCGCTTAACTTTGCTTTGCAGCGTCCATAGTCATAGTTTAGCGATATATTAAATATTTTGTAATCTGCACACTTATTTTTGTATCCGTGAGTGTGCTTTTATAATTTGTAGGCGCTGAGATCAGAGTGATAATAGTCCTGCTTTTGCTTCTCATAAGGTATAAAATTTGATAAAATAAATATGAGGAAAATATCTACAACGTGTATCTATCTTTCAATCTCTTCCCTTGCATATATCGACTAAAGCAAGAGGTAACACCCTGTCAGCGAAGAGGTTTACATAATTAACTTGGTACCACTTGATGCCTTGATGGTATCAAAAAGAAAATCGCGCAGTTGAGAAATTGGCTCACGTTACTAGCTTGCACATTAATTCTAATAAATTCGAAGGAGGTTAATCATGAAACTTAAAAAATTCATGCTGTCAGCACTCATTCTTGTTTTCGCAGTTAGCTGTGTTAATCATAGCGGGCAATCTGCAAGCGGACTTGATGAAACATATTATCCTTCTGTCTATGATGAGCTGCTTGAACTGGATCGCATAGACCGTGTTGAAGGCTTTATACTAGGCAGGGACCCTGATTATGATGAAAAGAAAATATTCACTGAACCAGATGAAGTTAAGCAGTTTATTGATGTTTTGAAATCTATGAGCATTAAAAGCAAGGTGGATGACGGTGAATGGGGACCTGGCGGCTCAAGCAGCTATGAGTTTTACTCAGGCGGTGAGCTGCTGCTGAGCTTGAGTTTTATCGATGTATCATCAAAAACTATCCTTATAGAAACGGCCGATACCCAAAATGCTGCATATACAGTGAAATATGATAGTCAAATAAGCTTATATGATTTATACGAAGCATCAGTTTCACCCGCTGTTCTGATTGATATTAAGGGCAGCCCTGTTGAGGAATAGAGATGTTAATGAATCACATACCATTTTGCGTCTGCTAGGATTATATGCTTTGTAGTTTTTAATGATAGATGTTAGAATGGATAAGAAATGGAGTGTGATTTATGATTGACGCGAATACAATACTAAAAAGTGTTAATTTTATCATGGTTTTCGCAGAAGGACTGTTATCTTTCTTTTCACCCTGTGTACTGCCTCTTCTGCCTTTATATATCGGATATCTAAGTGGTACGGCAAATGCTGAGGAAAGTAATAAAAAAAGCACCTTTCGGGTGCTGCTTTTCACAATAGCTTTTATTCTTGGCATCTTCTTAGCTTTATTCTTAATGAATATATCAATTACCGTACTGGCTTCTTTCTTTACGAAATATCAGCAAGTATTCACGATTCTGGGCGGTATTGTCATCTTGCTGCTTGGACTTCATCAATTGGGAGTATTTAAACTGCCGGCATTGCAGCGCAATCTGTCACTGAATTTTAACCCAAACGGTAAGGCAATGAGCTTTTCAGTAGCCTTTATCATGGGCTTTACCTTCAGCTTCGCTTGGACACCGTGCATCGGACCAGCCTTATCTTCAATTCTGATCCTGGCATCTAATTCAAGCAGCCTGTTGATCAGTAATCTTTTAGTGCTTACCTATGCGCTTGGTTTGACACTGCCATTCTTATTGGCCGGTATTTTCACTAACCAGGTATTGCGTTATTTTGCGAAGTTTAAAAAATTCATGAACATCACGGTAAAAATTGGCGCGGTTCTCTTAATCATTATGGGTGCCTTGATGATCAGCGGTCAGATGAAAACCGTAAATACAAACTTTAATGCCCCTTCAATCAGCGGCAATCAGAATGCTGGAAATACTGGCAGCGATGCTGATCCGAAAGAAGAAATCATCCCGGCTCCTGATTTTGAATTAACGGACCTAGCTGGTGAAACATTAAAAATCAGTGATTTTAAAGGAAAAGTGGTTTTCCTTAATTTCTGGGGTACATGGTGTCCGCCATGCCAGGGAGAACTGCCGCATATTCAAAGTCTTTCTGAAAAATATAAAGACAGTGAAGATGTCGTAATCTTAACCATTGTTGGATATGATACACGAGAAAAGGATGAAGACGGTATCCGTGCCTATATGGAAGAGAATGGCTATACATTCAGGGCAGCTTTTGACAGTGAAGGCCTGGCTGGTTATCTGTATGGCATTAATTCTTTCCCGACAACTTTTATGATTGATCGTGATTCGAATGTCTTTGGTTATGTGAAGGGGGCGCTGGATCAATCAATGATGGAAGAAATCATTGATATGACCTTAAGCGGTGAACGGCGTTAATTAGCTGTTGCTTTTGTCAATTGGCTGGCGAAGAAATAATTGACAGAATTTCTGTTTATTAAATGGATAAAGCGGATAGAGATAACTCGTTTCTGTAATCGTATCTGTCTTAGCGATAATGATCAGCATCAAAATGATTCCTAAAAGCAATCCCCAAACATCAAGGAAAGCGATGAGAATCAAAAACAACAGCCGGAACAGCTTAAAGGTATAGCCTAATTCATAGCTTGGCTGTGTGAAATTCGCGATGGATACAAAGGCCATATAAAGCAGGACTTCCGGCACAAACCAGTGCGCCTTAACCGCAAAGTCACCAAGAATTAATGCTCCGACAACACTGAAAGAACCATTCAAAGCACTGGGGGTATTCAGCGAAGCAAGCTTAATGGCGTCTATGATAAATTCCACAATCAGCAATTGAAGAATAATAGGAACAGAGTTCATTTCCTCAATCTGCACAAAACTGATCCAATCCGGAAATAGGGTTGGATTTTTTACTGCCAGATACCAAAGCGGGGTAAGAAACAAAGTCAGCAGAAACACAACCATGCGCACGATTCTTAAGTAGGAACCAACTAATGGCGGAAAGTAATAATCGTTGGTATCCTGTATGAAATCAAAGAAGGAAGTGGGCAGGATCATCACTGCCGGGGTGTTATCCACAATTAATATAACTTTGCCCTCCATGATGTTGGCACTGGCTGCATCCGGCCTTTCAGTGTATCGAAACCGTGGGAAAGGATTCCACCAGTGTTTTTTAATCAGACATTCCGCAAGACTTTCCTGTGACAGTGTCAGTGAGGGGATTTCTACGGCTTTTAGCTTCTTTTCAATCATTGAGACCATCGCGGGATCAGCCTTATCTGAAAGGTAGCACATTACCACATCGGTATGTGATTTTTGTCCGATCTGCATAATTTTCATCGTTAAATGCGGATCACGGATACGCCTTCTCAGCAAGGCGGTATTAAATACTAATGTTTCCACGAAGCCATCGCGGCTGCCGCGCAGGACACGCTCATCCTCTGGTTCGCTGATAGAGCGGTTTGGATAAGTTCTGGCATCAATGGCAATGGCCTGATCATAACCCTCCAATAGCAGCATGATCGTGCCGGATAAAACCTGTGTTACGATAGCTTCAATTTCTTTTTCAAGCGTTACTTCCACATAAGGGATGAACTGCTGTTCAAAGGCTATGAGCTGCGGCGGTAAATCCTCGGGTTTAAGCTTCATGACAAATTCCATGATTTTTTCTAAAATTTCATCCTTCGCAAAACCATCAATGAAAAAGAGACAGGCTGATTTGCTGCCAATCTGAATTTTGCGGGAAACGATATCAAAGCTGGCCGAAACACGCAGCGCTCGCTGTATCAGGTTTAGATTTTCTTGATAGTTATTACATAATTGTTTAACCGACATAGTATTCCTCCATGCATTTATTATCGGCTAAACACGAACTTTTAAACATAAGAAAAGAGCATCGCCTAAGCTTTGCTCTTAGTAAATAAACGTCGGTAATTCGCAAGCATCGCCTCACTCAGAACATCGGCATCAAGCCCCTTCACTTCACAAGCTTTTGCGAAGGTAAATTGAACATAGTAGGGTTCATTCTGCTTGCCTCGGTGGGGATGCGGTGTCATGTAGGGACAGTCAGTTTCCACAAAGATGCGTTCAAGCGGCACATAATCACAGACCGTTAAGGCTTCATTGGCATTTTTAAAGGTCAAAGGGCCGGCAAATGAGATATAGAAACCCATTTTTAAAAGTATCTTCGTGGTTTCAAGACTGCCGGAATAGCAATGCATCACACCCTTTACTGGATGCTGTTTGAAGATTTCAAGCGTATCAGCGGTTGCATCACGCATATGTACGAGAACTGGCAGATCCAGTTCATTCGCCAATTTAATTTGTTTAATAAACAGCTGCTTCTGCTGATCCTTATTATCCTGCCGCCAATGATAATCCAAACCGATTTCACCTAAGGCTACCATTTTTGGATGTGCTAATATCTGTTTTAATTGTGCAATATCCTGATCACTGATATCATCCGCATTCTCAGGATGAAAGCCAAAAGCACAATCATACAGATCCTCTTTTTCTGCCAGCTCAATGGCGCGTTTGGCTTCCTCAAAGCTGGTACAAACCACTAGTATTTTAATCAACCCAGCTTCTTTTGCCCGCTGAGTAATAGTATCTATTTGATTAAATAATTCATCACATGTGACATGTGCGTGTGTATCGATAATTTTCATGTTATTTCCCCAAACAGAAGTTTGAAAACAGAGTGTCTAGCAAATCATCTCTGGATACTTCTCCTAATATTTCTTTTAAGCTTGTGTATGCGTCTTGAAGATCAATCGTTACTAAATCAAGCTCCATGCCGCAATTCATCGCCGTGATTGCCTGATTCATTGACTGCAGGGCACGGTTCATTAAAGCAATCTGCCGTTCATTATTTAAGGCAGGTTCCTCAACAGCAATCAGATGCCTCTCAAAGAGCTGTTCAATTTCTTGAATCAGTGGTTTTAACTCATTAGTTTTAGCACTGATAGCGACGCCTTCGCTTACAGGTGCGATATCGGTTTTATTATAGACGAGAATCCGGGTTTTATTTTCTGTCAGCTTTAGTAATTCCTCATCTTGTTCATCCAGCGGCCTTGACGCGTCAAGCACCATCAATACAAGCTGAGCATTCTCAATAGCCTGCAGTGAGCGGTCAATACCAATTTTCTCAACGACATCTTCAGTTTCACGGATGCCGGCAGTATCAATCAGGTTTAAAGCAACATGCCCCAGCTGAATTGTTCCTTCCACTAAGTCCCGTGTCGTACCGGCAATATCGGTGACAATCGCTTTCTCTTCCTCAAGCAAGGCGTTGAGCAGGCTTGATTTACCGACATTCGGTTTGCCGATGATCGCGGTTTTAATGCCTTCTTTAAGCATCTGACTGCTTTCACTTTTCACAAGAATCGCTTTAATTTTTGCTGACCATGCTTTTGCCATCGGCAATATTATCTCATCGGTAAGCTGTTCTACATCATCATATTCAGGATAATCAATATTTACTTCAATATTGGCGATTATGTCAAGAAGATCACTGATTAGGGGGTCAAGCAGTTTGCGGATACTTCCCTTTACACCCTTGATTGCGGTTTTCAGATTCGTATTGTTTTTCGCGTTGATTAAATCATTGATTGCTTCGGCTTGGGTTAAATCGATCCGTCCATTTAAAAAGGCACGTTGAGTAAACTCTCCCGGCTGAGCAAGTCTGGCACCAGAACTAAGCAGCAATGACAACACCTTGCGGGTCACAAAACGCCCGCCATGACAGTTGATCTCTACTACATCCTCACGGGTAAAGGTTTTCGGTGCTTTAAATACACTGACTAAAACCTCATCCACAGCCTCATGAGTATTAGGATCATAGATTGTACCATAGGTTATAGTATGACTTTCCTTTTGCGTTAAATCAGCTGAAAATAACTGATTAGCTATATCAATGGCATCGGCACCGCTTAAACGCACGATTGAAATCGCTCCGTCCTGATTGGCGGTTGAGATTGCCGCAATCGTATCTTTCAACATAGAATCACCTCGTTCATCTATTTTACCATGTTTCCCTTAAAACATCATAAGAAAACACTGAAGAAATTTGTGCTATAATGATGAAGTGGAAAAAAGAGAGGTCATGAATATGGATTATGTACAATTAGCAAAGAAAATAGAAACTATTGCCCGCAATGCCGGATTAAAGATTACCAGTGCTATCAGCAAGGAAATTATGGAAAAAGGCGGCTCAGCGGATATTGTTACCAATATGGATCTGGCATCACAGCGTTATATTATGAGTGAGTGCGCGAAATTAATTCCAGAATCAACTTTTATTGCGGAGGAGGATAATGTCAGAAATATCAGTGACGGTTATACATGGGTGATTGATCCAATTGATGGGACAACCAATTATGCTTATGAATATAAGCATTCCTGTATTTCAATTGCCTTGCTGCATCAAAAACGCGGGGTAATCGGAGTCGTTTATAATCCCTATCTGAATGAGGCCTTTGTCGGTGTTAATGGTGAAGGCAGCCGATTGAATGAACAGCCGATTCATTTGAGTCAGAATAAATTAAGAGATGCATTAGTGCTGATTGGTACATCGCCTTATCATAAAGAAAAGGCTGATATGACATTTGATCTGGCTAAACGAATCTTTCTGAATTGCCGGGATATCCGCCGTTCTGGTTCAGCGGCTATGGATCTGTGCTATGTGGCTTCCGGCCGTGTTGATGCTTATTATGAGGAAAGCCTGTCACCGTGGGATTTTGCGGCTGGTGAAGTCATTCTGCGCAATGCCGGCGGTAAGCTTCATGTTCTTAATCCGGAAACCTTTAATTATGATCATCCAATCGGTTTAGTGGCCGCTAATCAGGAATGCTTTGAGGATATGGTAAAGCTTATTGAGGAAGGACGACATGAATAAGCTTTGGGGTCATTTCTCCACTATTACAGCACATAAAATAAAGGTGGGTCAGCTATGCTTTCGCTGCGGTTTGTATAAACAGGGCTTGCTTCATGACTTATCAAAGTATTCATGGGTAGAATTTTCAGCGGGTGTGAAGTATTTTCAAGGCAATCGTTCACCGATTGAAAAGGAGAAAGAAACAATTGGTTATTCATTAGGCTGGCTGCATCACAAAGGACGCAACAAGCATCATTGGGAATACTGGGTTGATATGGGCAAAGACGGCATGCAGGGAACCGCGATGCCGGTTAACTATGTTGTGGAAATGTTCTGCGATCGGGTAACAGCAACTAAGATCTATCAAAAAGATAAATATACAGATCAAGCTCCTTATGAGTATTATCTGCGCGGACGGCATCGTTATATGATGCATCCCGATACTCATCAGCTGCTTGAAACAATGCTTAAAATGCTGGCTGATACAGATCTTGATACGACAATACAATATATAAGGAAAGAAATCTTAAAAAATCAATGAGGTGACAACATGAAGCAGGTAGCAGCGGCTATCATTTATAATAATAAAAATGAAATTTTAATCTGTCAGCGTCAAGCGGGCGGCAGCTGCTCAGAACTGTGGGAATTTCCCGGCGGTAAGCTGGAAGCCGGTGAATCATTAGAAGCTTGCGCAGTCAGAGAATGCAAAGAGGAATTAAATGCTGATATTAAAATCCTTGAGCTGTATGAAGAAAGCACTTATGTCTATCCAGAAAATGAGATTCACTTCGCTTTCTATAAGGCAATGCTGATGAATGATGAGCTGCATATGAATGTTCATCAGCGTATAGCATGGGTATCACCAAGTCAGATTGATGAATATTCGTTCTGCCCCGCGGATATTGAAATGATACAGCGTATAAAAAAAGAAGCTGAGCAGCTTATTAAATAGTATAAAGTCCACAATCTAATGAAGGTGGACTTTTTAATTTGTATGGGTGGAGAAATGCTGAAAAGTAAAGGAACCCTTCTGATTTCTTTCTTATTGTTCTAATAAATGTTTGACATGAAAGGTATAAAATTCGTCATAACAGGCAGAATACATGCATAGAATAGAGGTTGAAAGCGAAAAAAAGCAAAAAAAATAACAAAAATTATTTAATTGACAATAAAACAGTAAATTTCACAAGATAAATTACAAAAAGTGGGGTTTTATGACAAAATCAATGTTAGTAAACCGCTTTAATTAGGAACTTTGTGAAATGCTTGTGAAAAATGAGATGGCAATTTTCTCATAAAAAGTGGGAATAAAGCTAAAAAAGGCAAGTGAAAAAGCATAAAAATTGGACAAGATAAATAATCTGTGTTATACTTTTCAAGCTTTCGTGAAAAAGGAGGAAATTATGAATTTAAAACGAATTTTTTTCGGATTGTTCATGACGGTTTTCACATTATGTGGTTGTGTAAGTACGGTCAAGCTTGATGCCGGCAATCAGTTGGTATTAAGAACAAAGACTGAAATAGATGCACCTGATGAATTTCAGGTCGAAGTGGAAACAGTGGTTACAACTTCAGATTCATTGCCGGCAATGGTCTATGCTGATTATGACGGCGGTGAAGGAATCGACTGGATAGCCTCTTATGTAGAGGGGATTCCAGAGACAACTTATGAAGACTTTTTTGTAACCCGCAATGAAGAAGGAGAAATTATCTCCAAGACACCGGTTCTTGGCTCTAAGCGAGTTGAAGATGCGGTGGCGCCGATGATGAAGTTTGGTGGCAGCGTGACTGTTGGCTCTGAATTTTATCCAAGAATGACTAGCTATGGTGTTGACTGCGTAGGCTGCGGCGGTGCAGAAAGCGGTTATTCTGGAACAGCTGGCGGTGCTTCAGTAGGGAAGCACAGTGTATTGCAGCCTAATGGTGAATGGAGCGAAGGCATTACTTACGGCGGTTACTATATTGTAGCGGCTGATCCAAGTATTCCATTCTGTTCAATTCTGACGATTTATGATCATGGATACAGCGGTGAGGGATTAACCCCGGGCGTACCTTTTCAGGCAATTGTCATGGATCGCGGCGGCGCTATCCGCGGTGCTAAGCTTGATTTATTTATCGGCAGCGAATCTGAACACAATATGTCAATTAATTATGCTTTGAACAATCCTAAAGTGATTATTGAACGCGTAGGCGGCCGGTCAGGTCCAAGATCCTGTGCGGTATAGACGAAGTCTTAATGACTTCGTTTTTTTCTTTTATAGATATTTTTAATGAATTGCCATCTTCTTTACAGTTAATGCTCATGTAGTTCAAAATAGCATATCCTTGCGTGAATAAAAGGAATGTGTCATAATTTTTATATGATAAACAGGCAGAAGAAATTCTTAAGAGAAATTATCGCAAGTTATTTTGGTGCTAGTGATAAAGAGCTGTGTTCTCAGGGAGGTATAAGTGAGAAAACACTGAAAAGTGATTTACAAATGATTCAAAATGCACTCAAAAAATATCAATTATCACTTTGCGAAAAGGATGGCAGAATTAGTATTCCTTTTGAGAAAAAAGAGGATTTTTTAAATGCGTATGAAGAAATTATTCGTGAAGATGAAGGACAAACATTAGGCAGTGAAGCAGAGGAACGTAAAATATTTATTCTTTCTTATCTATGCCGTACAAGCGGCTATATTTCGATGAATATGCTGGCTGATAAAATGTATGTATCCAAGTCAAGCATTTCTGGTATTGTCCACGAATTAGAGAAAGAAATTCCACTCATAGTACCCATGGCTTCCATTTCCATTTCTTCACGTAAGGGAATGCGGCTTAATGCTGATGAAAAAGCGATCAGAGAACTGCTTGTAAGGACTTTTGTGAAAGGTGAGGGACAAGCAACGGAGAACCGCCATCTTTTAAATTATCTCGAAAAGGAGTATCAGCAAAAATTATATGACGTACAGGAAATAATAAATGCTTTTTTGTATGAACATCATTTTGTGTTATCCAATGAGAATATCACAAAATTAATTGTTCATATTATGATAATAATGCAAAGAACAAACCATGGCTGTTACTTAGAACCAACGCATATCAAAGATGACGCTATTTTTAAGGATGTTGCCGATGCACTAAAGAAAGTCGATATCAACATATCTTATAAGGAATTGTCATCATTGCCGCTTACCTCATTGAATCGAGCGGTAATTGAAAACCCACTGGCATATACGATTGTCAGTCAATTCATCGAATGGGCCAATAATGAATACCATGAAGAGCTTCTGCGTCTTGATGAAGCAGATTCTTTAATTGCTCATTTAGATGAATTATTAAAAAAAGGCTTCCGCGGAACCCATTTAAACGATTTCACATTTGATCAGATGCTGCAGCGTTTACTTAGTGCATACATGCTTTGCGGCAAGCTGTGTGAATTAATAACTGCTTATACTCAAATAAAACCTGATAATGAAAATCGTGTTTATATGGCAATGCACGTACAAGGGTTGTACCGCAAACATGTTGTAATCCGTGAAGATATGCTTCTATATGAAAGTAATATATCGCAATGCAACATGATTAAAACTGATTTAGAAAAACATTTTGGTTCAAAAGCAACCATTACACCTATTCATGTTCGATGGGATATAGAAAAACGCTTGACAGAAAAGAATTATGCTTTGATTTTAGGCACTAAAAGTATACTTGGCTCTTTTGGTAATGTACCTTTTTTAAAGATACATCCATTTATCAATAATCAAGACTATGAAGCAATTAACCGCATTGTATATAAAAACCGTCCTGTGAAAATCTTTTGCGGTGACTATTTAGAAGCTGAAGAGATGATTCAAATTCATGGTGTAAAAATTGCGATGAATCGGGAAATCATTTGTATCAATGATTGTTACTTAATGACCTCACTTAATGATGAGATAGAAACTATGGTTGTGGAAACAAACTGGCATGGCCATCGTTTTTTCTTATTTAATTATAATTCAAAAGACACTTTTCTGTATTATCATCGTATGATTAATCGCTTTGGTCAGATGATGAAGGAACAGAAAATTTAATTGTTCACTAAATTTCCAGATTTGAAGAAATTCATGTTCTTGTTCGATTTAATGAATCCTTTTATTATATAGCTGCAAGGTAAATTCTTGACTAAATATAAGGAGGATTAAAAATGAATTTTAAAGAAACAGCACCTAAAATTATTGAGTATTTAGGTGGTAAAGAAAACATCAAAACACATACGCATTGTATGACTCGTCTGCGTTTTGTATTAAATGATGATGCGAAAGCTGATGAGGAAGCATTAAAAGCTTTAAAAGGTGTTAAGGGGATTGTTAAGCAAGGCGGTATGTTTCAAGTAATTATTGGTGTAGAAGTGGAACAATTATATAATGAAATACTTCCATTGCTGCCTGATGCTGAGGCTGCGCCTGTGGTAGAGAATTTAAACGCAGAAGATAAAAAAGAAAGTAAAATGAATCAGATCTTTGCGTTTATCAGCGGCTGTATTACACCGACACTGCCTGTATTAATAGGTTCAGGACTTATCAGTGCAATTTTGGCATTATTGTTGAATTTCAATGTATTAACAAATGAATCTTCTACTTATATACTGCTGAATGCACTGGCTAATGCAGCTTATTCATATCTGCCGGTAATGGTTGCTTTTGCAGGTGCCAGAAGATTAAAAACCAATGAATATGTAGCTGCTTTCATCATGCTGGCACTTTGTTCAGCGGCTGTGACCGGCGTTGAGGGTCTGTCAATCTTTGGCATCCCATTAATGAGTGTAAAGTATACATCTAATATTGTTCCGGCACTATTAATGGTACCAGTAATGTCAGTGTTAGATAAAGCAATTCTTAAAGTTACACCCAATGCGATCAAATCGATTATTCGTCCGTTTGCATTAGCTATGATCATGTTCCCAATCACATTGTTGGTTTTAGGACCGATTGGTACGATTGTCGGTTCTGCTCTTGCTCAATTCTGTATTTGGGTAACAAGCTTCGGCGGTCTTTCAATGGCAATTTTATCAGCTTTACACCCATTGCTAGTTATGGTTGGTATGCATACAATTATTACTCCACTTATTGTAAATGAAATCACTGCTGTTGGTTCTTCATTACTTTTCTCAAAGGCATTAGCTGCCAATCTGGCAATAGCTGGAGCTGCTTTGGCTGTTGGCATTAAGGCGAAGAAGGCTGAAAATAAGGAAGTAGGTATTTCTACAGGAATTACCGCATTGCTTTCTGTTACAGAGCCAGCACTATATGGTGTTTTGATTCGTATGAAAAAACCGCTCATTTCAGCAATCATCGCTTCCGCAATTACAGGTGTCTTTATCGGTATCTTTGATATTCGTGCCTATGCGACAGCTTCCTGTTCATTCCTGACATTGCCGATTTTCATGGGTGGTTCAATGAGCAATTTCTATCTTGCTTGTGCAGCAGCGGTAATGGCAACCGTTTTAGGCTTTGTTATTACGTGGATCATCGGTTTTGATGAGGATTAGTAACATAGAACTATAGAATCAGGTGGGAAGAAACTCTTCCCACTTCTTTAAAGGAGAACAAATAAATGGAGACTAAAACGATAAATTCATTCCCTAAGAATTTCTTATGGGGAAGTGCAACCGCGGCTTTTCAATGTGAAGGTGCAGCTTATGAAGATGGCAAAGGATTATCAGTTATGGATGTGAGGGAACAGAATCCAAAGATCTGTAATTATGAAGTAGCCAGTGACCATTATCATCACTTTAAGGAAGATGTGGCATTAATGAAGGAATGCGGTTTAAAAGCTTATCGCTTTTCAATTGCTTGGACACGGATTTTTCCTCAGGGAAACGGCGATGTAAATCAGCTTGGCGTTGATTTCTATAATCGTTTAATTGATGAGCTTGTAGCAGCCAATATTACCCCGATCGTTACGATTTATCACTTTGAATATCCGCAGGGATTGATTGAACAATACGGCGGCTGGTTAAGCCGTAAAAGTATTGATGATTATGTTAATTATGCATCTTTTCTGTTTAAAACCTATGGTGATCGGGTGAAATATTGGATTACCATTAATGAACAAGATCATGTTGTACATATGCCTTTTAGATTAGGGTTAAAGGGCGATGATTTATATGAGAATGAAAAAGCTGGATTTCTTGCCAATCATCACATGTGTATAGCAGCGGCTAAAACATTTAAAGCATGTCATGAACTTGTGGAGGGCGGTAAGATTGGTCCTGCCGTTTGTTTTGATATGATGTACCCAACATCAAATCGGCCGGCGGATATGATGGCATGGCTGGATGCAATGGAAATTCGTAATTATTATGTTCTTGATTTAAATGTTAAGGGTGAATATGGCGGTGTCTTTAAGCGCTATTTAGAGGATCGCGGCTGGATGCCAAAGCTTCAAGAGGGGGATTTAGCCTGCCTGAAAGAGAATAAACCGGATTTTATCGGCTTTAATTATTATGCCTCAAAAAGTATTTCAGCATATCCGCTGAGTGATAAAAACAAAATCGGTGATATGGTTATAAAATTACTGCCTGCAGAGGAAGCGGGTATCTATAAGGTAGTCAAGAATGAAAATTTAAATGCCACTCTTTGGGGCTGGGAAATTGATGATATAGGTCTTGAGGGTGTGTGCCGCCTTTTATGGGAACGTTATCGTCTGCCGCTGATGATTACCGAAAATGGATTTGGTAATAAGGAAGTAATGCCTGAGGAGGGGATGATTCAGGATGATGACCGTATCGATTATCTGCACCGACATTTACTTGCGGTGAAGCGGGCCATGAATGTTGGGGTAGAATTTATCGGCTATTGTAACTGGTCGTTTATGGATATTGTTTCCGGTCATTCTGGTTTCTCTAAACGATATGGGCTGGTTTATGTGAATCGTGATGAATTTGATTTGAAAGATTTATCACGCTCAAAGAAGAAATCATTTTATTGGTATCAAGAAACAATTGCCTGTAATGGTGAAAATATTAAATGAGAATGAATACTATAAGTTTAAAAAGGATTGGTATTTATTTCTTGGGACTTGTGATACTTTGTGTTGGTGTTGTTTTAAATACAAAAACGAATCTGGGGGTTGCCGCAATCAATGGCATTCCATATGTACTGGCTAATACAACATCAATATCTCTGGGAACAGCTGTCTTAATGATGTATTGTTTATTCATTGCTGTCCAATGGTTAGTGAAAAAACGAATTGATCTGCTGACGCTGCTGCAGCTGCCGATTTCTTACTTGTTTGGCAGAATGGTTGATGTCATTAATCTATATGTTCTGCAATTTGAAGCTGGTTCTTTTATTGAAGGAATAGTTATGTTAGCGGCAGCCATTATTTTAGTGGCTCTGGGAACTACCCTAGTTGTATCGATGAATTTAGTGCCCAATGCTCCTGATGGACTTGTACAGACGATTGCCGGACGTTGGAATCAATCCTTTGGCAAAGTGAAGCTGATTTTTGATGGCTGCTGTTTGTGTATTGCGGCGATCATTTCATGGTTGATGCTTGGCAATATTATCGGTTTGGGATTTGGCACTGTTTGCTCAATGGCATTGACCGGCCCTCTGTGTTCTTGGCTTAAGACAAGGTTTTCTCAATGGAAGGTGCTGTCATACTCAGAGAATCCTGTATAATAAGAATTATTGGTTCATGCTTACTGAATAAATAAACTTGCTCGTAATTAGCTGTAAATTCATTATATACAGCGTATACGAGCATTTTATTTTCTATTTGAATAAAAGCTTTCTGATGCAATTACCCTTTGAGAAACTATTCTAAATAGACGATTCGTGGTAAAATAGGGCGGTAAGGATGATCGGCATGAAAATAAAAGAAATCATTGTAGTTGAAGGAAAAAACGACAGTAATGTACTTAAAAGTCATTTTGATTGTGATACGATTGAGACACAGGGTACGCATCTGGGTAAGAAGACGCTGGCGGCGATTCGTTTGGCAAATGAAAAGCGGGGAGTCATTATATTTACCGATCCTGACGCGCCTGGGAATAAGATCAGAGATGCCATCAACAAGGCAGTACCTAACTGCAAGAATGCATTCATTGCGAAAGGCAAGGCACATACGACAAAAAAGGTCGGTGTAGAACATGCGAAGCGTGAGGATCTTGAAGAATCGTTAAAAAATTGTATGACTTTTACAGATAAGATTGAGGAAACAATTAGTTGGGATGTATTTAATGCCCTTGGTTTAAATGGCAGAGAAAATTCGGCTTGGCTGCGTGAGCGGATCGGTGAGCGGCTGTTTATCGGCAAGGCAAATGCCAAGACGCTGTTTAAGCGGCTGAATATGGTTCAGGTCACAGAAGATGAATTAAGAGATATGATTGAGGAGGAAAAGGATGAAAGTAATAGCGACACCGTCAAGAACCAAGGAAATTCTTGAAAAACATAATTTATATGCGAAGAAAAATTACGGTCAGAATTTTCTGATTGAACCGGGCATCGTCAGTAAAATAGCGGCAGCGGCAGTGACAGCAGGCAAGTGCGTAGTCTTTGAGATTGGCCCGGGTATCGGCGCGCTGACACAGATGCTGAGCAAGGAAGCAGATAAGGTAGTTGCTTTTGAGATTGATGAACGGCTGCCGGCAGTGCTTGCTGATACGCTAGCGGATTGCGATAATGTTGAGGTTGTTCTTCAGGATTTTTTAAATATTGACTTAAAAGAAGTGACACAACCCTATTTGGATGAGGGATATGAGGTAGTAGTGGCGGCCAATCTGCCCTATTATATTACTACGCCGATTCTATTTAAAATCTTTGAGGCAGACGCGGGTATTTCACAAATAACGGTCATGATGCAAAAGGAAGTGGCGGATCGTTTCGCGGCGAAATGCAATACGAAGGACTATAATGCGCTCAGTGTCATCACGCAGTATCGCTGTACTGTTAAAAACGTGCTGAAGGTTCCCAAAAATGTATTTAATCCCAAACCGAATGTAGATTCAGCGGTGCTGCAGTTTCGGTTTAAAAAAAATGATCCGACAATCAATGAACCAATGTTTTATAAATTAGTGAAAGGCTGTTTTACTCAGCGCCGTAAAACCTTGCTGAATAATCTCTTTGAAACAATAGGTGATAAGGAATTAGCGCGCAAGGTGCTGACGGACAGCGGTATTGATCCTGTCAGAAGGGCAGAAAGCTGCGGATTGGAAGAATTTATCGGTCTATATAGGAGTGTGGAAAATGCAGGAATCAGCTTATGCGAAGATTAATTTAAGCCTGGATGTCGTAAGCCGCCGAACGGATGGATATCATGAATTGTCAATGATTATGCTGCCCCTGACCTTTCATGATACACTGAGTATTGAATTCAGTGATGAGGATTGCTGGACAAGTGATAAAGCCATGCCCTTTGATGATACGAATACGATTGTCAGAGCTGTAAAGCTCATGCGTGATACTTACCAATTGAAACAGCATTTTAAGATAGACTGTCATAAGGTAATACCGATGCAGGCTGGTCTGGCTGGCGGCAGTGCGGATGCGGCAGCGGTAATGAGAGGGATTAATCAGCTCTGTAATTTGAATATACCTAATACAGACTTAGCCGCGCTTGGCAAACAAATTGGCGCCGACGTTCCATTTTGTGTCATCAATAAACCGGCTTATGTCAGCGGCATCGGAGAGAAGATTGAACCATTTAAACCTATCTTTGATTATGAAATTATATTGGTGAAACCAGCGATGGGTGTTTCCACCGCCAGCGCGTTTAAATTGCTTGACTTTAAGAGCGCTAAGCATCCTGATATTGCTAAGATTGTATCAGCGTTAAAAGAGGGGCACGATGAGGAATGGCTGCCGCTCATCGGTAATACATTAGAACAGCCGGCATTCAAACTGGTACCGCGGATCGGTGAGCTTAAACAGCAAATGATGGAAGATGGTTTCGATGCGGTTTTAATGTCCGGCAGCGGCTCTGCATTGTTTGGCTTAACTAGAAATCATCAGCTGATTGAGGAGATAATCGCATCAAATCCTTATGCAGATTGTGTCTGTTATCATACAAATCTTTTAAAATAAGTATAAATTTGTGAAAAAGTATGGAATTGTTATAAAAACACCTTTTTTTAAATTGAAAATTTGGTAAAATAGTGAGGGAGGGTTTTTTAATGAAAACTGCAATCATTTTGACCGGAACCAGTTTACAGGAACAAGACTTCTGTCTGCGTGAAATCTGCGGCAAATCAATGCTGAAAACAACAGTGGATCATGCAATTCAGGCAGGTGCAGAAAGTATTGTTGTTGTCAGTGAATCAGAAGCAGTTAAAGCGGCGGGATTTGAAGTGAGCCCGGCGGTTGATTTCAGCAGTCAAGCTGTTGGAACCACACTTGTCTTGAAAGGAAATATGCCATTATTAAAAAGTCAGACGATGGCTGAGTTATATCGGCTGGCGGATGAACAAGGTTCATGTGTTTTGAATGATGAGAATGTTGGTATTTTTTGTTTCAAGAACGGATTTCAGCCTGACTTGTCAAAAGCGGCAAGCGTGAGTGCTGAACCATGCGAATGGTGTGAAGTGAATGATTGTGCATCGCTTTATGAGGCAGAGCAGACACTAAGAATGCGGATTAATCGATCATGGCTGAATCAAGGCGTACAGTTCCTTGATATGAATACAGCCTGTATCAGTGAAGATACCGTTATTGGTGAAGGCTCTGTTATTTATGGCAATGTAGTGATTTACGGGTCGTCAAAGATTGGTAAAAATGTTAAAATACTCCCTGGGTCATGGCTGGATCATGCGATTCTCCATGATGATGTTCTGATTGATGCTTCTAAAATTGTGGATAGTGAGGTTGGCCGCGGCACAACGGTAGGCCCGTATTCACATCTGCGCAACCATACAAGCATCGGTGAAAATGTGCGTATTGGAAATTTTGTGGAATTCAAAAATTCAAATTTTGGTGAAGGAAGCAAATGCGCGCATCTGACTTATATCGGTGACAGCGATGTTGGCCGTAAGGTTAATATTGGCTGCGGTGTAGTTACGGTGAATTATGATGGCAAGCATAAATTCAGAACAACGATTAAGGATGGTGCTTTCGTAGGCAGCAATGTAAATATCATTGCGCCGGTAACTGTTGGCGAAAAGGCATTGCTGGCAGCAGGAAGTACGATTACTGAAGATGTTGCCGACGGTGCAATGGGTATTGCCAGAACCCGCCAAAGCAACAAAGAAGCGTTTGGATATGATTATTTAAACAAAGGAAAGTAAAAGGGGTAAAACAAAAATGGTAAAAGATACAGTCATTTTCGCCTTAACATCAAGTGTTGAATTGGCTAATGAAATTGCTGAGCAGATTGGTCTGCCGCTTGGAAATTGCGATGTAAAGCATTTTGCTGATGGTGAAATTATTGTTGAACTAGGTGAATCTGTCCGTGGTAAGCATGTTTATATCGTACAATCCACTTGTGCGCCAGTGTCAAGCAATTTGATGGAGCTTTTAATTGCTATTGATGCTTGCAAACGTGCGTCAGCCGCTACGATCAACTGCGTAATGCCGTACTTTGGTTATGCGCGTCAAGACCGCAAGGCTCGTCCAAGACAGCCAATTACATCTAAACTGGTTGCTGACTTGCTGGAAAAAGCAGGTGCCAGCCGCGTAATTACAATGGAGCTGCATGCTACGCAGATTCAGGGATTCTTCAATATCCCGGCTGATGATATTTCAGCGTTGTCAATTATTGGCAAATATTTTAAAGAAAAGAACCTCGATGATATTGTCGTTGTATCACCGGATCACGGCGGTACGACTCGTGCGCGTAAATTAGCTGAAATGCTGCATGCGCCAATCGCTATTATTGATAAGCGCCGTCCTAAACCAAATGTTGCGGAAGCAATGAATTTAATTGGTGAGGTTGACGGAAAGACAGCAATCATCGTTGATGATATTGTTGATACAGCCGGTACGTTAATTTCTGGTGTCGATATGCTGTATCGCATGGGTGCAAAAGAAGTATATGCAAGCTGTGTTCACGGTGTATTATCCGGCCCAGCGATTGAACGTCTGGACAATTCAAGAATTGTAGAATTTATTTGTACAAATACAATCCCTCAAAAATCTAAACAGGCATTGCTGCCTAAGATGAAGGTATTGTCAGTAGGATTGATTCTTGGTCAAACGATTAAACAAATGGAAGAAAACAAGTCAGTAAGTGAGATTCTTACTCAGCTTGAAGCACAATAGGCTGGCTTATGAATCATTTATTATTAACTATTACCATGATGGCAGGCGAAGTTGTTGAACATACTTCATATATTGAAGGCATTGTTAATGATATCGTACCTGAAATCATCGGTTTAATCGAATTGATTGGTATCTTTGTAATTACGGTGGGTTCATTAAGAGCTTTTGTTCTCTATGTTCGCTCATTGCTTTATAAGAATCATTTCCCAGTGAAGCTGGCTTTAGGTAACTCATTGGCATTAGGTCTTGAATTTAAGATGGGTGCAGAGATCCTGAAAACAGTTATCATCAGAAGTACAGATGAAATTTATATGCTTGGCTGTATCATTGTCCTGCGAGCACTGTTATCTGTTCTGATTCACTTTGAGGTAAAATCAGAAAAAGAACACGGCGGTTCTGAGGAAGTAACGGCATCGGATTATTAAAAACAGACGTTAAAAAGGAGTTAGGGTTAAATCCACTATCTCATGAAAGTAAATCTTCAAAGAGCAGGCGGTTCCATCAATGCATGGTAAATGCCTGCTTTTGTTGTGGAAATATATAATTCTAAGTTCCATTTATGTGAATTGCTTGACAAGTCTGTATATGGCATATACATTGTAAGTATAGGAAACTATGAACGAAGGTGGTGGGACACTTATGGATTACTTTTTCTGTTATATTATCCATTTAAAGGGTGGTAATATAACAAAACCAAAGTATTTAATTAATTAGTTGAAAATTATTAATTATAAGGGATTTTATTGTATAAAATATACGATAAAATCCCTTGTTTTTTTATTTTCTCAATGAGAGTCGCATAAAATTTAAACCACCTATAATCAAAATAAAATGCACTATAAATTATTGATATAATACACCATAATATTGATTTTTGATATCAAAAGTAGTATAATATAAATATCTATAGCTCAAAAAGGAGGCGAGGGTATGCAATTCACATTAGAATACTTTGCGAATGAAAGATATGAGCTACTAAAATTGCTTTGTGATAATCAGGTAAAAGTAAAAGATTCATTCTATGTTACTCTTTCACAGCAAGAAATAGCAGATATAGCTCATATCTCAAAATTAAAGGCTAATAAAATAATAAATGAGCTTATAGAACAGGATTGCCTTTATCTGTACAATAACAAGCGTGGTAAATACGCTCTTACAGAAAAAGGATTAAAGGTTCTACAGCTCATTCAAAGAAATAACATGTAATTTAGTATATTGAATCTATATATATTATTTTTTTACAAACATTATACCGATATAGATATATTATTGTAAAATGTCGAAAAGGAACCTTCTCTTTATCTTTAGTATAAAGATAAAGAATCTTCTTCCAGACAAAGAAAGGAAATTAAAATGTCAGAACAAACTAAACAAAATGATTTGTATTCTAACACAGTTACGATTTTGGATAAATATGAATGTTTAAGTCTAGGAGCAACTACTATAGGAAATTTAATAGATGAAAAAAGAATTGTCTGCAAAAAGGTAAAAACTGCTGTAAAAAACAAAGGTAAAAAACCTGATGTTCTTATTGTTGATAATTCTAAAAAAATCATAGCCTATATTGAGTGCAAGAAACCAGAGGAATTTAACACAGAAAAGAAAATTGAGGCTGCTATCAATCAAGAGATAGAGGTTGCAAAAGAACTTGGTGTTAAAATTTTTGTAGCTACTGACGGAACAAAGTTTGTTTGGGTGAATGCTCTAACAAAAAATAAAATTATGGACGAAGATGAAAATTATATTATTTCTCCTATTCATCCTAAAATTGAAGAACGAAAAACAGCAAAACTCATTGAACGATTAAATTTAGATTTATCAGATACTAACGATCAACTTTATGAAATTAAATATTCTGATCCTACAAATTTAGCCAAGAAAATTGGAGGACTTTTGAAAAATATTAAATTCACAACTCCAAAAGATAGTTTATATACTTTTGTTGAGTTGTTCTTGTTTAAATACTTGTCCGATATTAATATTCTTGGTGTTACTGAAAATTTTGATTATATATGGAATCTTTATAATGAAGATGGTAGAAGTGAAGCTGAAGTGCTTTATAGATATATCCACGAGCCAAGAGAAAAGATTGGAAAATTATTTCCAGAAGCTCCAGATAAAACTTCAATAATTAACGGTTTTGTATTCCACGCAGAAAAGGACTCTGATGGTAATTATATAAGCAATAATGCTGATGCAACTACTTTCCATGAAGTTATGAAGCTTTTTAAGGAATACGAAGAAACGGATGGAAAATTCATTGATATTAATAGAGATTTTAAATCCAAGTTGTTTGAAACTTTTACAAAACAAGAGAAGACCAAGGAGAATGCTGGAAAGTATTTTACACCATTAAAAATTGTCAAAGGCATGGTAGATATGGTAGATATTAAAGAGGGAGACGAAATTTGTGATCCAGCATGTGGTGTTGGAAAATTTCTTCTTGAGGCATCCCTGAAAATTGATGAGCCCTTTACTTTTGAAAATGGTCATGTAGTCAAAAAAATAAAATTATATGGATTTGAAAAAGAGATGGATGAGAAAGGATCAACAAGCGGATATGATTTAACTACTATTCTTGCTAAAGCAAATACAATGATTTACTTCTCATCATTGTTTAAAGATAATAACAATCTAGCAAATATAAAAACAATTTCTCAAGAACTTTTAAACGAAACTTATTTTTCCAGCAAGACTATTTTGGGAACGCTGGAACAAACAAATGGAAAACAATATAATGTTATTCTTGCCAATCCACCGTATTATCAAAGTGCTTTAATTTCAAAAACAGCAAAAGATACTGGATTTTATACAGAAAAAGGCATGGGTGTAGAAGGACTATTCCTTGAATGGATAATTAAATCTCTAAAACCTAATGGAATTGCTAATGTTGTTTTACCAGATGGTATTTTTACTAATGTTGGAAATAAACGTCTTCATGAATTTATAACAACAAATTGCTATGTTGAGGCGATAATATCGTTGCCAATTAATACTTTCTTCAATACTCCGAAGAAAACATATATTATAACTTTAAGAAAGAAATCAAATATTATAGAAAAACAAAACTATCCTGTATTTGCTTATTATTGTGCATCTATTGGAGAAACCCTTGATGTTTACAGATTTGATATTGAAGACAATGATTTCCAAACTGCAGTAAACAAATATAATCTCTTTCGTAGTTGTAAAGATAAGAACAAAATTGATGACTATCTAAAGCCTATCTTTGATGATGACCTAAAATTAAAACTTTTACCGATAGATTCATTTAAAGAACATTCTGCATGGGATATTGATAAAAGATGGAGCGACGAAGAAAAAGTCAAAATGGGCGTTAAAAAGGAAGACATAATTATGAATATCGATGAGTTCAATGATTATTTATCAAGCGTTATAGCTGATATAAATAATTATGGGGAGGCGATAAAATGCCTAAAATCATAGAAAGAAAATTAGGAGATATAATAAATTTTGAAGGTTCAAGAACAAATAATAGCCAATTCACAAAAACGTTTATTAATAACCATAAGGGAGATGTCCCCGTCTATGGAGCTTCATTAGAGGAAAATGAAGTTAGTTATGGATATGTTGCAGATAATCTTCCTGGAATAAAATATTTTAATGATTGTTTGACTTGGAATATAGATGGTTCAATTGGAATTTTTTATAGAAAAGGACATTTTACACTGTCAGAAAAGGTTATTCCTTTGGTATTGTTTGATGAAGTCCGTCCTTTTATAGATTTAGATTATCTGAAATTTGCCATTATTTTTTCACCGGAATTCTCGTCTTTCAGTTTTTCACGAAAAGCGGGAAAAGGAAAGCTGAAAAATCTACGAATTTTAATTCCGATAAAAAATAATGCTTACGATCTTGAAGAGCAAAAAAGACTTGCAGGAATATATAGTGAAATAGAGAATCAAAGGCAGAGACTATTAAATAAGGTTTATGAAATCCAAGAATTATTGATACATATAGATAGGGAAGATGGAATTAGATATGAAAACATTTCATTAAATGACATCATAATCCACAACAATGGTAATGCAGCATATACGAAGACATGGTGCCAAAACCACAAAGGGAATTATCCATTATATTCAGCTAATAATAATGAACCAATTGCTTTTATTGATAATTTTGATTATGAAGGTGAATACCTGACATATTCTAAAAATGGATGTGCTGGATATATAACTATTATAGATGGTTGTTTTTCTGTGAATGGCGATAGATGTGTAATTACAATTAATGATAAATATAAGGACGCAATCAATTTATTGTATCTAAAATATTATTTAGAACCACTTTTTAGAAAAAATAAAAAAGGAAGACTTGGTGCTTTTGGAAAAAATGAATTTACTAAACTCAATAGCACAATGATAAAAAATCTTAATATCCAAATTCCTATACCACTTACTAATGATGGTTCTTATGATATGAAAAAGCAAAATGAAATTGCTGAAAGATATAAACAAATTGCTGAAATTAAACAAGGTTTAATAGACAAAATTCAAAGTTTAATTTCGATAAGTGTTATACCAGAAACAACAGAAGAGTAAAGCAGTTTAAGCAAAAGACATAATGGGATTGCTTCCAAAGTGTCTTTTTTTTTATAATCTATATCTTCCGTCTTTCATTGCTTCCAGATCTTCTTCATCAATTTTATAAGCCCTATTTTCCACAAGGAGTTTATATATAATTTCTGTAATATTTGGCTGCTCAAGCATTTTTGTAACTAAAGACCAAAGAGCAAGTTTTCGATAATGAGTTATTTTACATTCTTTTGTAATGGTATATAGTTTTGATCTTGGTTGATCCAACAAAAACTCTCTTTTATTAAAAGATTTTACTCCATCTTCTTCATTAAATTTAAAATACTTATTGGAAGTTGCCTTTCTTGCTTTCTCAGTTTCTTTTTCAAGCAATTTCATATAACGATTTGTAGGCTTTAGAAATTCAAATTCTCGTTCGCTACATCTGTGATGAAGGATAATGCCATGATCAATTTTTCGATTATGAGTATAAGTAAAAAAACAATATAATTCTGTAAATACTTTGTAGAAACATTTGTCATTCCTGAATAAATAAACTTTTTGATTTCATTATGTAGTTCATTAACTCTACCCAATGGAAGACTATTTTGCTTTTTAAGTTTTTGAAAATCTTCAAAGTTCATATATCCACGATTCGTAATTTTATCTATTAATTGTTCGTTATATAATTTTTCAAAAACCTTTTGGTTATTTTTTGCAGTTTCTTCTGTTTTTATAGGATCTCCTATATCAGGAATCATATAACCATTCTTTTCAATAATAGATAAATAATTAGATGGTCTTTCATAAAGAGGAATATTTTTAATATTACAATAATTTTCGTAAACAGAATTGGTATCAGAACAAAGATATGCAGGGTTTACAAAATGACTTTCAAACAAATCAACAAATAATTCATTTGTAAGTTTCCCCAGACTGCTAACTTTACAAACACAATAACCTCTATTATCTATTACTTTTGTAAGTACATTTATCATATCAGGAATAGAATAATCATTTAAAGTCATTTCCAGAACCTTAATCCAAATATCCCAATGTCATCTGCTCTTTTCAAGAATAGTATTAGTAAATCCAGTGAATTTGGTATTGCAATCTTTACATTTATAAACTTGGATATTATTTCTCTTTCAGTATTTACTAACATTTTTTGAATTACATTTTGGACAAATAGAATTACTTGAAGCTTTTCTAATCTTTGTTGAAAATTGAGAGTAACAAGACTGTTCAATTCTTTCTCAAGATCGGAATTTGTTGTAAATGAGTAATGCTTTATTATTTCTTTGAATTTTGTAAAAGGTTATTCCTCTAAAAATTTTACTACTTCATCAAATATAAGTTCTTTATTTGCCATGATTATAACCTCTACATATCATTTGGTTTAATTATATGTACCATTATTATAAAATTTTATGGTTAAAATCTCAACTAGAAAACTGATAAGAGTATAGTAAAATATCAAATATATACGATAATATGAGCATATTTTAATATCACCAGATTATTGTATAATATAATTTTCTGGCATAATATTAACAAATATTTGAAAGAGAAGTTTGGTGAAAAAGTTTATAATCGCATGTGGGCCTACGTTTTTATTGCTATTTATGTAGTATATTTGGCTTTTCTCATTAAAGATATTTCCGCATTTAATCTATCATCTTTTATTTCAATTGCGATGATTAGAATATATTATATATTACGCGATATTCTTGAGTTATATTATGTTGTGAAATTCAAAAAAATATTATATGTAATCGTAATATCATTCCTTTTGGTAATCCCAACATATACCTATTTCCGGGCTGGCAGTGAAGATTATTTAAGAGTAGCCTATGCCTTCACTCAATGTGTTGTCTTAAAACAGAAAGACATAGTGTTTATCAGCCCCAAACTACTTGAATGGAAGCCAACTGGACATAGAGCTGTGTATTACGATATTTATATGTTGAAGAAACAGCCTACTGTTAAGAAAATGATGGAGGTTATAGGCAGTGCCCTCGGTGAAGTTGAATCCTATACTTATGTGGATTATTATAAACCTTTGGGCAAGTATGCTGATACGTATGATATTGTGATTAATGATCAAAGTACAATCATATTCGTAGAAAAACATGTCGAGTATAACATATTGATGGTTGATATTGGGGAAATTAAAGGGGATTAGTTTTATAATAGATAATAGAAATAACTGAAAAGCGAAGTAAGACTCAATTTCACTTCGTTTTTTTATATTTTATCTGTAAAAGTGCTGATTGATTTATGATGTTAGATGCTGATTGTAAGCTTCACTGGTTATAATTTCCTCTTCACAATAGATACAAAATAAGAGGTAATACGGGATAGGTTATGATAGAATAACGATAGAAATGAGGTTGAATTATGAATTGGAATGAGAAGCTGCAGACAATTCTTGATTATGTTGAAGAACATCTGCAAAGGCGTGAGGAACCGATTAATAAGAATGAAATTGCTGAGATGGCAGGCTGTTCCTATGCTTTATTTCAAAAAATCTTTGCCTACATGAATGAGATCAGTTTTGCGGAATATGTCAGAAACCGTAAATTGACACTTGCTGGTTATGATTTGAAGAGCAGTAATATAAAGGTAATAGAACTGAGCTATAAATATGGTTATGATTCACCAACTTCATTTACAAAAGCTTTTCAGCAATTCCATGGCGTTACTCCCAAGGCAGCCAGAATGATGGATGCCCAGCTGAAAATTTGTCCTAAAATGAGTTTCACTAAAGCAAGTACAATTGCTTGGCGATTGGAAAAAAAGTCAACTTTCCGCCTGATTGGCAAAAGTCTTAAGCTGCGGGCAGAGGATGAACAGAATTATCAGCTGATTCCTGCTTTTTGGAACCAATGTCAGCAGGATGGTACTACATTTCAGCTTATGCAGAAGAGTGAGGGAAACCCTCCTGGTATCTTTGGCTTATTTGATCAGTATGATGAACATTCAATAAGCTACAAGATAATGAGTGCGTCGAACGCGGCGCTGCAGGCAGATTGGTGTGAGGTCACATTGCCCGCGCAGACTTGGGCAGTATTTGATTGTTACGGCACACAGCCGGATGCGATTCAGAGGGGCTGGGATTTTCTGCATAATGAATGGCTGGTGAAGTATCCATTTAAACATGAGGACTGTCCGGAACTGGAATGGTACAGTGAAGGTAATGTTTATTCAAAAGACTATTTAAGTCAAATATGGATACCAATCATAGAGGAGGAATAATCATGAAAATGAAAAATACGATGTTAGTTGTCAAGGATATGGAACGATCTAAGAAATTTTACTGGGAGGTAATGGGACTTCGTACATTGGTTGATTTACAAATACATGCAGTGCTGACTGGCGGCCTTGGTTTGCAGACAGAAGCAAGCTGGCAAGGTTTTATTGAGCAAGAAACCTCTTATAAAGGAAATGATGCCGAAATTTATTTTGAAGAGGATGATTTTGAACCGTTCATTGAGAAACTGACAAAGATGGATATAGAATATGTTCATCCGCCTTATACTCATGAATGGGGTCAGCGTGTGGTACGCTTTTATGATCCTGACTATCATATTCTTGAAGTGGGTGAAAGTATGAAAATTGTTTGCCGGCGTTTTTTAGATGCCGGGCTTGATGAAATGCAGATTGCAAAGAAGACGAGTCTGCCGCTTAAGGCAGTCAGAGCCTATCTGCGTTAGAAATGAGGAAAATATGGTACATTTAGTTTATTGTGATAATACAGGCAAAAAAGGTGAACATGAGCTGGATAAAATTTTAAATGGCAGTAAGACGATGGTTGTCCGCGGCGCGGCAGGCCGTAAAATTCCGCACAGCCGAGTATTTGAAGGTGAAAAGCTCTACTTTATGGAAAAGGGAACAGGACTGATTAATGCATGTGCGAGTGTGACGCATGTGGAAAACCTGATGCGGTTAAGCGATGATGAAATTACTCAGACATTAGACCGTTGTCAGGATAAGCTGAAGCTGAACGATAAACAGCGCGTTCGCTGGCATCGTAAATTCTTATGTCTTGTGGAATTTAATGATGTACAGGCGATTGAACCAATGGAGTTTGACCATCAGGGTAATATGGATGACTGGCTGATTCTGAAACAAATTGAGGATGTCGTAAAAGGCAGCAGTATCCCATATAATTATGAGCATTCACGATTGAAATAATTTATTGAACTAAAAACGTATCTGCTTCTCAGGAACAGATACGTTTTAGTTTTGCTAATTGTAAATTTTAAATCGTTATTTTAGTTTTTGATAATCGGCTTCTGATACTTTTTCAAGCCATTCATTTGACGCGCCTTCAGCAGGTACCTCAATAGCAAGATGCTGAAACCAGCTGTCAGCGGCAGCACCATGCCAATGTTTAACTTCAGGCGGAATATTAACAACATCACCGGGATGCAGCTCCAGTGCCTCTTTACCCCATTCCTGATAATAACCGCGGCCGCCGGTTACTAATAGAATCTGGCCGCCTTTATGGTGAATGTGCCAGTTATTGATCGTCTTAGGCGCAAAAGTTACATTGCCAATCCCAACTCCTTTTGTAGTCAGCATATTGAGGTAACATTCACCGGTAAAATATTGCGCAAAGGCTGTATTTTCTTCTCCAATAGGAAAAACACTGCCGCCTCCTAAATCTTTATCCATCTGTTGTTTATCCATACATAAACCTCCATTTCTGTTTGGGTACACAATAAGGATACAACCTAGAGTTAACTCTAAGTCAATAGGCTGATTTTTAAAAATGATTATAATTTAGATAATTATGCTTATTTTCCTTTTAATCATGAAGTGCTATAATAATCTCATGAACAGGAGGCAAATTTATGGCTTTATCACGGAAAATGAATGACGATGGCGATGGTATGTTTTTTGAAGGGAAAGATCCTGTTTTTAAGACAACAACTAAAGATGGGGAAGAGGTAATATTCAGTTTGGATTTAGAAGCGGCAGATATACTGGTTTCTGAAGAAAAACAGGAGCAGATTCGTGAATTTGATAAAAAAATTCATGAAACGTACACGATTCACGTTGATGATGAATCTAAATAATTAAAATACCGGCAGTCTTTGAAATAGAAGGCTGCCGGTTATTTATTAGGGTAGGTAGTTTTAATTGAATATGATTATAAACACATGTTAAATATTTGTTCAATATCATTTTGATGCAGCGGTTTAAAACCTAAAATTACATCGTCGTTACAGGCTTTCTTGGCCATGATAGGAAAATCTACTTTTTTGATGCCTACTTTTGTAAAGGTATCAAAAAGGAAAGCGGATAATTTTTCTTACGTTACCTCCTTTGACAGTTATTATAAAACCTGGAGTTCACTCAAAGTCAATGATTATTTGTAGAATGTATAAAGTGTTTTTGAACTTGGAAATACTAAATGGAATAAGATTGCTCCTTAAAAGTTATTGATTTTTATCTGTCAAAAAAATGATATAATAGAAAAAACGATGCAAGGTGGTGAGTAAATTGGCAACACTGATTGCAACAGAATACAAACAGTTTGAGGATATAAAGCACACTGATGAAAACGGTATTGAGTTTTGGTACGCCCGTGAGCTTTCGCCTGTTTTGGACTATACTAAGTGGGAGAACTTTAATAAGGTTATTGATAAAGCAATGCTTTCCTGCCAAAACAGCGGTTTTGAGTGTGCTGACCATTTTCTTGAGGTCAGGAAAATGGTTCAGCTTGGCAGCGGCAGCGAGCGAAAGGTCAAAGATTATGAGCTTTCACGATATGCCTGCTATCTAATCGTGCAGAATGGTGATCCACGTAAAGAGACAATTGCTCTTGGTCAGACCTATTTTGCTATTCAGACCCGCAGGCAGGAAATAGCCGACGCCTTTAATGAACTGGATGAGGACCAAAAACGCCTTGTCATCCGCGGCGAGGTTACGAGTTGGAATGCCATGCTTGCAGAGGCAGCGAATCAAGCAGGCATTACAGACCAGTTGGAATATGCCCAATTTCAAAACGCAGGCTATATGGGACTGTATGGTGGTTTAACTGCCGCAGATATTCACAAGAGGAAAAAACTCAAAAAAAGCGAGAAAATCCTCGACCATATGGGCAGCGAGGAACTTGGTGCAAACCTGTTCCGCATTACACAAACCGAGGCAAAACTTCGTCGTGAACAGCCGCAGGGATTGGAAATGGCCAGCGGTATCCACTATCAAGTTGGACAAACTGTCCGAGAGGCAATAGCCAAAAATGAGGGTACGATGCCGGAAGATTTACCGACACCCGAAAAGAGCATTGCTGAAATCGGTAAGGAACAGCTTAAAAAACTGAAAGAAAAAAAAGAACCTCTTATCCTTGATGAATAAGACGTATTTATGATTTTGCTGACCTCAGCAAAATTGCTGCAACTCAATAAGAAATGCGAAAAGACCGCTTGTAGAGATACAGGCGGTTTTTATTAGGGTAGGTAGTTTTAATTGAATATGATTATAAACACATGGTGAATATTTTTTATATTATTTTGATGCAGCTGTTTAAACTAAAATCACATCATCACACTATAAATAAAAAGGGGCGGCAATTGCCCCTTAAGTGCATCTATTGATTTTTCCGAATATATATTTTTAATGCTTTAATAGCTAGAAAAATACAATAAATCAATAAAATTATCAATGCTGGGATTAACAGAAACATCAGCGTTTCGAATAAAAAAATGGCCACAAGAGTTCCGTCAGCAAACATTAAGATACCCCCTTTTAATTCATTATATCATGTTGATGTGAATTCAAATATGCTGAATTCTCAATTATTAAGCTACTGCTTTCAAGCATCACCGATTAGCGTTAATAATTTAATAAAATTAAGAATTGTGCTATAATGGTCGGGTAATCAGAAAAGGAGTGTGTGCTTATGAATAAAGAACGATTAGTCAATACGTTTCTTGATTTAGTGAGAATTCCATCACCTTCGAGAAATGAACGGCGGGTAGCGGATTATATTCTGAATTTCTGCAATGCTAATGGTATTGAAGTTTATGAGGATGATGCCAATATTGAATATGGCGGTAATGCTGGAAATATTGTCGCAATCCTGCGCGCGGAGAATAAAAAACGTCTGATGTTTTCGGCACACATGGATACTGTATTGCCATGTGATGAAATTAATCCAATTATTGATGATGAAGTGATTCACAGTGATGGTACAAGTATTTTGGGCGGCGATGACAAATGCGGAATTGCGGCAATGCTTGAAATGATGCTGAATGTAAAATCATTAACGGATCGGCCAGAACTGATCTTCGTTTTCTCATTCGGTGAAGAAAATGGCTTAAATGGGCCAAAATATATGGATACTCAACAGCTTGACAAAATTGACGGCGCGTATATTCTTGACTCCAGCGGCAGACCTGGTGAAATTGTGAAAGGGGCTCCTTATTTTGCCAACGGTGTACTTAAAGTAATTGGTAAGGAAGCTCATGCAGGCATTTGTCCGGAAAAGGGTGTTAATGCTTTATGCGTCGCCGCGCAGGCTATAACGCAGCTGCATATTGGCCGTGTAGATGAAGAAACAACGTGTAATCTAGGCGAAGTAAAGGGCGGGCTTGCATATAATATCGTTATGCCTTCGGTTGAAATTGTATTTGAAGCCAGAAGTCTGAATCATGATAAATTAGAAAATTTACTGAATCAGGTGCATCTTGTTTTCAAAGAAACATGCAGTGAGTTGAACGCTCGTTTTGAATCGACAGTCAAAATACAAACACCGGGATTCATGATTGATGAAGATGATGAAATTTCAAGAGCGGTTGTAAATGCTTGTGAGAAAATCGGACTGCAGGCTGAATTTAAAACAAGCGGTGGTGCATCAGATGCTAATATCTATAACTCTAAAGGTATCAAGTCACTGAATCTGGCTTGCGGAATGAGTGAAGTGCATACGGTTCAGGAGTATCTGAGAATCGAAGATTTAGTTAAAACAACTGAATTAATAACAGCGTTGATGGAAGAATATAAATAATTTATAAAAGTTATGATGAGTACGTGAAATTCACTGAAAATCATAACTTTTTATTTAGAGTTACTTACAATCGATACAGTAAAGGTAAAAATAAAAGAAAATGCAGATAATCATTTAGATTATCCGCATTGATATACATTCATATTATCTTAATTAAACTGTTTAATCAATTTTTCTCAATCATACTCAAAGATTGATTGCTGAATGAATAGAGATAGGCATCCACATGATGATTAGGATAAAGATGGTTCAAAGCCTTCACATAGGCTGCCAATTGCTCATCATAAAGCAAATGGAGCTGGTGATCTGTCAGCTTTTGATCAGATTTAAAATCAATCAGAATAATTTTACTATCATCCATTGCCACATAGTCCATGTAACCATGCATCAGCTGATTCTCAATAAGCACTTGGAAAGGCATTTCATGATGAACCGTCATAGCAAAGGTGGAACGGAATATTTCATTGCCGTTTAATGCTATCAAATTTTTAATAATACCGCTTGGTATAGTTACATTTAAACGTTTTCCTGTCTCTTCAATCAGTTCAGCGGTCCAGTCAGCACTAGGCAGCAGTTCTGTCAGTTTATGGTAAAGATTACCGGTATCACTTGCCTTTGTCTTATGATCAAAATTAATAGGCTTAATATCAGCGCTGCCGCCAATTTCTGAAGGTGAATGAATGCTGAGCTTATAAGCTTGATGCTGATAGACAGGCAGCTCTTGGTTATTAAAACTAAGTCTAGGCTGTGTCTTATTTGACCACGGCGCGTTTACTGACTTTAAAGCAAACAGATCCTGAATTTGAGTTTCCTCTAATAAAGCCTGAAGAATCCAAGAGCTGGTTCCTTTTCTGGCATATATTTTAGAACGGGATAGACCTTCCATGTAGACATTGACATCCTTGACATAATCAACTATATGCATCTGATCCTTGGCTCTGGTTGTCGCTACATAAAGGATGCGCATTTCCTCTTCAAGCTCGCTGCGGTTTTTCTTATGGTCGATAGCGATACGATGGAAGGTAGGCCGCACGGTACGCTGTGGAAAAGTCATGGCTTTTATACCAATACCAAGTTCACGGTCAGCATTCACCAGTTCACGGCTCTCAATACTTGGCATTGTTGAGCTTGCCCAAAGGAAAACAACAGGAAATTCCAAGCCTTTCGACTGATGAATACTCATAAAGCGTACAACGTCATCTTCTTTGGAAACCGCATTTGCTTCGGCAGCTTCAAGATCTCTAATCTGTGCGATGGAATTCAGAAAACCAGCGATGCCGCTGCCATGCTCTTTTTCATAATTCGTGATTTTTTCAAATAGTAAATCAATATTGGTTTTATCGCGGATTGTGCAGGCACTTTGATAGAAATCATTCCAATTAAGACACGCGTTGATACATTCGCTGATACTGTCTGTATGATGCTGCCTGATTTCTTCAAACTTGATTAATGCGTCAGGCTTAAGCCGCTTCAGGGTATCATAAAAGTGTTCTTGATTTTGCCGGGACAGCTTCAAATTAGCTAACGCTTCACTCGACATATTGAAAAAAGGACTGGTCAGAATGGCTGTGAAGTTTAAGTCATCACGGGGATTGATAAAGCAAGTCAGGGCTGAAAGCAGAATCTGTATGCCATAGCTTTCATAGAAGCCATGCTTGCTGTTCATAGTACATGGCAGATTAATTTCATCAAATACTTTTTTCAACACATCCATTTTCGCGTTACCGCGCACTAAGACAACAAAATCTTTAAATTGATAACCTTCGCGTTCTTTAATTTCCAGTATCTGATTGGCGATATAGCTTGCTTTTAATTCATCTTTGTTAGTATCTGCTTCCATGCCTTCAGTAATATCCTTATAATTCAGCGCATGAAAACAGATGGGTTTTAATACCTTCTGCTGCCATGGGCCGCCAATCGAAGCTAAATCTTCATTGAGGAAAGGCAATGATTTGAAGCCGTCCACATTCATTAATTTCTCATACAACACATTATTAAAACGAACGATAGTCTCACTGGAACGATAATTCTTTTTAAATACAATCAGCTCATTCAGCTCATCATTCAACTCCTTGTATCCCTGCATAATGGCTGGTGATGCATAACGGAAGCCATAAATTGATTGCTTAACATCACCTACTCTGAACACATTATTGCCGCGGGTGATAGACAGCACAAGCTCATCCTGTACATCATTGCTGTCCTGAAATTCATCAACCATGATTTCCTTAAATTGAGTTCGGTAAAGTGAGGCAACATAGCCGTTATTCGCATGGAGAATCTTTAAAGCCATGTGTTCCATGTCAGAAAAGTCAATCGCTTCATGCGCTTCTTTGATTTTTTCATAGATTTCCATATAGGCTAGAACACAATTGACCAGCTTTTGAACAAGCGGCAGCATGGCTGCCACATCAGATACCATAATGGCTTCTGGATAAAAAGCAGCAAATAAATCTTCAATCTCTACACATTGTTTTCGCAGGGCAGTATAGTTTAGATTTTCCTTATCCGGTGTGGTTGGAATAGCAATCTTAGCCATGGCGATAACAGCTTCTCTTAAACCATCATAATCATATTCATCAAGGGCTTTTTTTACATTATCAATGCCTGCGAGCTTATTAAAAAAGACGGTACTTTTTTTCGCTTCATTAACATAATCAAATTCATAATAATGTTTAATTTCAGACAGTGCGTCAAGATAGGCGCTGATCTGTGTTTCAAGATAATCAAAAAAAGCTTCTTTGATCGATGACGGCAAATCATGGATTGAATGAATCTTATCATAAGCCTGCGCACATTGGATCAGCCAAGCCTGTGGATCAGGCTGTGCATCTGCCAAGGCAGCTATTTTTAAAATCAATGCCCGCAGTTCGCCGTCAGCTTCAGGGCGTGGTGAAAGCAGCAGGTTAAGCTTTAAGAAAGCATCATCGCACTGTCTTGTTTCCGCATCAAATAGCTGATCCAGCGCCTGCTGCTGATAAAGCCCCTGAGTAGCAGAATCAAGAATATTGCCCGCCCTTTTAGGTGAACAATTAATGATGTAATAATAGTTTTGAATGATTGATAAGCAGAAAGAGTGAATAGTTGAGATATGCGCCGTTGTTAATTGAGTTAACTGACTGTTTAGGTAGCGTTTTTCTTTTTCATCATTACATTCCGCAATCAGCCGAGTAATCTCAGAGGATAGACGTTTTTTCATTTCGGCAGCGGCAGCATTGGTAAATGTCATTGCTAAGATTTCATTTAACTGAACGCCGTCTTTTGTCACCAGTTCCACAAGACGCTGAATTAATACACCTGTCTTGCCGCTTCCCGCTGAGGCAGAAACCAATATATTCTTATTGCGTACATCAATTGCCCGCTGCTGATCAGGGTTCCATGACTTACTCATCATCTTCACCTCCATAGTTCTTCATTAGATTATCAGGAATATCCACAAGCATATCCGGCTTGCGCGTATTGCCGTTAAAACGGCAGATTGGCTTATATTTACAGAATAAGCATGCATCTTCGGCCGGCCTGCATTCAATTCTGCCGGATAAAATTTGTGTGGCTAATGAACGCATCATCTGATCAAGTAAATGTGTGAGAACACGCGGAT
Organism: Dielma fastidiosa; assembly: GCF_003475485.1. Lineage (NCBI taxonomy): Bacteria > Bacillati > Bacillota > Erysipelotrichia > Erysipelotrichales > Erysipelotrichaceae > Dielma > Dielma fastidiosa. The sequence goes on from NZ_QRQL01000004.1 coordinate 114,517, forward strand.
CAATCACATCACTGGCGGTTATGCCGCTCTTTGCGGAATTTTTAATACCAGCTGTATAATTACCCTCATTATCCATTTCCTCAGCAAATTCACTAAAAATCCACCCCTGAAGACGATGAGCTTTCTTCTGTTCATTCAGCAAAGCTTCCGCATCGGTTTCGATAAACTCACCAGCACCTCGCCGTTTCAGTTTCCCATAAGGCAGCGAAAGATTTTCATTTTTAAATGAATAATAAAAGGCTCCCAGTGCTTCTTTATTTAAAGCTTCACGGCAATGCATCGCATAAGTAATCAGCTGCAGCTGCTGACCGGAGAACACTTTATCTTTAACTAAACGTTTCTTTGAACTCTTATAATCAACAATTCTAAAGAAGCGATCATTCTCATCAATGCGGTCAATATAGCCTTTTAATTTTAAGGTAATACCGCCGCCAACCGGATATTCATGATAGAATTCCTCTTCACACTTCATGGGTGTCAGTGAAGAATGTTCCTCCATTTTTGCCAGCTGACTGCAATTATTCATCAGGGAAAGCAATTCTTTTTCCGCAATCAGATTAAAATTAAGCTGTGGATAAATCTTGTTCAGCTCTGCACATTGCTCATTAATCAGGCTGCGCAGTTCTTGTTCACTAACGTTGGCATAATCTTTACCATATCGATGAACAAGTGTTTCTAATACATAATGTGAGAGGGTGCCGATTTTCTGATCATTAAAACTGGCATCGATAGGTTCCTGAATCCTCAATCCAAATTTTAAGAAATATGCATAGGGACAGCCTGTATAACGCTCCAACGATGATACAGAGCCATGAAGCTCGCGCTGTTCATTAAGATATAAAGCATGGGCTGTTTGTTCAGAGATTTGATGGCGGACGGTGCGTGTTTCTTCCTTTTGGATTAACGGATAGAGGATACTCTTACTCTGGCCTTTTTCGGCAGCGAAGTTTTCTATTTCCAAGGATGCTTCATGATTCTTCCCCTCAAAGTCATTCAAAGGATAAGAGAATATAAGCTTTGGTGCATAGTTCATCAGCACAAAGCGATTCTTAATAAAGTGTCCATAGCGTTCATCAAGCGTAGGATAGCCAGGAATTAAAGCGAGATAGTTTTCATCGAAAATTCCGCTCTCTGAACTAAAGCCAGGAAAGCTTTTTTGTGTACAGCCTAAAACAAAGCACGTTCCATCACAAAACAAAAGATCATCAGGATCAAGCACTAAAATACCGCCGATTGTATCTGCTTTTTTATTGCTGCCCATAGCTTCCAGCTCTTCAAGAACTAAACGGCAGTCAGATTCATCATGAATGGCTTCAAGGGCATCCGCAAATAAACGCTGAATCTTTTTATATGCCTTGATATCGGTTTTAGCTTGCTGATTCAAGATGGCATCAATATTAGTGAATAACTCACGATAAGATTGATATTTAGTCAAGGATTGCATCATCGGCATGATTTTTGCACGTTCCTCTTCTGCTTTTTGAATCAGTGCCGCTACCGTTTCCACATCCCGCTCCGACATTAGATTATATGTAAAAGCCTGATTCAAATCTGGGAAAGCATCATCCCATTGGCAGTTAAAAATCTGATAAGCCTGAATTAAAAAAGGTGTCTGGAAAGTTGAAAAACAATTTGTATTTAAACAGTTCAGACAGTTTTCCTGATTATCATCAAGGGCAAAACGCAGCATATTCGCACTCTTCAATGCGAGGTTATTAATACCTGATTCAGATAAAAAGGTATACGGCAGCTGATAACGCTCTAAAAGCTGACGCACCAGCGGGTGATAACTTTGATCAAGCAGACAAAGCTGTACTTGTGAGCAATCCATCTGATCAAGGATGATTTTTTGAATTGCAGATTCTATTTCCTGACGCTTATTGGCTGCATGATAAAAGGATACTTCTGCATCAAATTGTTCAAACGCATAGACTTCGGCACCCTTTTCAATCAGTTTGCGCAGACACAAATCTGTAAATGAATCACTTTGACGGTATACAAGAATCAATTTTTTAATTTCATCTTCGCTGATATTGTTTAAGATTTCTAAACGGCGTTCATTTTTTGAAGGATATTGAAGTGTCTTTAAGATATGTTTTAACTCCTTCTGCAGCTCATTATTTTCAGGCAGCATATCAAAGTCCAAACTAAAACCCCTAAATTTTTCCAAAAAAGTAAGACATTCCTTTTCAAAAGAAGGTGTAGTGCAAATATGTTTAAGCTGATTTAACTCCTCAGCAATCTGCTTCATCTGTTGGTGAATTAAAAGCTTAATCTCAATCTCTGAACGATCTTCATTAAAATCAAAACTCATCAGCCAACTGTTTAAGGAGAGCACCCTTACGCCTCTTATTTGTTTCTCCGCCAGCTGTTTATGAATGAGAACAGCAGCATTTTCAGGGCATAAAATTGTTCTGTTTTCGAGGCTTTTCGTGAATAAATTCATATAGTACCTTCCTTTCTTCCTATATTATAAAGCAAGATGACTTTTCATAAAAGGATTGACCTTTTTTATTGCAAAAAAAGCAAATTTTTGTCATAAAATTGATGTGTAATCATTTTATTTTATTCAATAAAATAGTACAATAAGAAAAAGAGGGATTAAACATGAAATATAGAACGCTAGGTAATATCAAAGACAGAGTGTCCTGTCTTGGCTTTGGTTCAATGCGTTTCCTTACTGATAAAGATGGAAATATCATTCAGGAAAAGGTAAACGAATTAATCAAAACTGCAATGGAATCCGGAATTACTTATTATGATACGGCATATGTATATCATGATGAGCATTCTGAAAAAGCACTTGCTGAAGGCTTGAAGCCTTACCCCAGAGAGAGTTATACATTAGCGGATAAGCTGCCGGTTCATTTGGTAAAAAGTGAAGATGAGCTTGATGGTTATCTTGATCGAATGCTTGAACGGCTGAATACTACTTATATTGACTTTTTTCTGCTTCATGCTATGAGCTTTGAGCGGTTTGAAAAGGTTAAGCTGTATCATATTGGTGAATGGCTGGATCGAAAGAAAGCGGAAGGTAAAATTCGTTATGCTGGCTTTTCCATCCATGAGAAAGATACATTGATTGATGAATTACTTTCTTACTATCCATTTGATTTTGCGCAGATTATGCTGAATTATATGGATGTCGTTCATGAGCCGGGTATGGTTGGTTATGAAAAGCTTACAAAAGCCAATGTACCGGTAATTATTATGGAGCCGCTGCGCGGAGGTTCATTAGCGAATATACCAGATTTTATCGCTGAACCTTTTAAGAAATTTGATGCAGCGAGGTCTTATGCTTCGTACAGTTTTCGCTGGCTGTTGAATTATCCAAATATTATGACGATTCTGTCGGGTATGAATGAAATGGATCAGCTTTTGGATAATATCAAAACCTTCAACGATGAAACCCCTGTGAGTAAAGAAGAGCTAGAAGCGGTAAATCAGGTAAGGGATGAGCTAATGACAAAACAGAAGGTACCTTGTACCGGCTGTCGTTATTGTATGCCTTGTCCGTTTGGCGTTGATATACCGGGCAGCTTCAAAGCTTGGAATGATCGTGCTAAGGCACGCTACACAGAAGAGCAAAAGGCTATCCAGTTACCAGCTGAAAGTCCAGTCAATTGTCAGGCTTGCGGGCGATGCGAAAGCTTATGTCCACAGCATATTCAGATTATTGATATGTTAAAGAAATGCAATAAAGAAATGACAAAGGAGTGAGAACGATGAGTGAAATACTGGAAGTTCTGGGAGCGTGTGCTGATCAGAGAACCGATAATGGCTGCTGTGAATTCAATGGCTATTTAGAGGATTATATCACAATTCTTGAGGAGCGTGAGGGCTGCGAAAAGCAGTTAGACCTGTTTAAGAAATTCATGGAAATCAATGAAAGCTACCGCATAATCGTTAATCTGCAGCTTACATGCAGCAAAGAAACGATTGCTAATCAGATCATACGCTACAAAGATGCATTCAAACTTCCGGAAGGTCAGTTAAAAGCACCTTATATTCTCTACACCAAAGTTAATGAAAAAGCTACTGGTATCCTTTGCTCGTTTGGCGGTAAGGATGAAACAATTTATGCCAAAGGGGCTTACCTTGTATTAAGTGAGCCTGGTAATCAATATGAAGCAATTCGTAATGACCTTGTGTCAGTTGCCTTCGATGATGAAGTGCTGACACATCAGATGGACTTGCTGAAACGCTTCGTTATGGGCAGTGATAAGGCCGGTTATATTCAACGCGGTCTGGATATGATTATATTTAAGAATCTTGATGAAATGGTTGAAACAGCAACAGCAATCGCACAGGAATTATGTACTGAGGGTGTTGAGGCTTTGAAAGAGGAAGCTGAACCGCGGCAGGCGATTTATAAGCTGATTGAACGCTGGTTCTATCTGAAAAAGTTTGTTTATGTGCAGACGATGATGGATAAAAGCAGATTAAACAGCTTATATGGCGGTAATCCTAAGAAACAACGCCAAGCTGCGAAACAAAATGCTGATGCCATTAAGTATGTGTCTTACAGCGAATGCTGGCAGCATACATCTAAATGAGTAATAGAAACCCAATCTTTTGTTGATTGGGTTTTGTCTAGTTATGATATGCTATGTTATAATTTTTATAAAATGTACACTTTTTCGTGCAAATTGTTAAAAAAAAGGGCTGAAATGGTAAAAAATGGAAATTTATTACTCGTTTTTAACGATAAAAGTCTTATAGACAAAAAGTAATAATTAATTATAATGGAGTAGAAAAGGAGGAATTATTTATGAAAAAAATGTTATTTACTTTATTACTGGCTGGGGTTACTAGCATGTCATTGTGCTTCCCTGGACATTGCACACATGTACACAACGAGGATTGCGGACCTGATGGTGTGAACTGCACGCATGAATGTGTTACTGTACAACCACTTGAAGACGAACATTTACCCTACTAAACACAAATGATCAGAACAATTGGGTGGATATATGAATGAGCTAGGGAATAAAATTAAGTTGTGGAGAAATTATAGAAATCTAACTTTAGAACAGCTTAATGCTTTAACTGGTATACATTATGCGAGATTAAGCAAATTTGAAAGAGGAGTTGAAATTCCTAATCAGCAAATGCTGGAAAGAATTGAGATAGCACTCGATGTAAAATTTGATGATTTGGTACTAATTGATCAAGAAATAGAAAATCTGATTATAGAATTCATTGATAGTATATTTTATTTGAAAGCAAATTTTGATCATTTTGAAGATGTAATTAATAAGAATAGGGAAATTTATATGATTAATCAAAATTATTATAAAGTGGTTTTGATTGAATATATTAGTGATATTCTTACAAACAGATTAGATCATACAGACAAAATGGAAAAAATATTAGATAGTGCAGTAGAGCAGAATACTCTCTATGAGCAATTGTATTTAGAATATAGGGCTTTAAAGATGCATACATTAAAAAATTATAGTGATGCCTTCAATTATATTGAACGAGCACTTTGTATTTCTAATAACATTAAAAATACTGCTATGATTAATTATCATCTTAGCTTATTACACCATGACTGTGGTCATTATGAAAAAGCAAGAAAGTATCTAATACAAGCTAAACAAATGTTCGTTGAATTCAGTTCATATAAAAGAGCAGTTCACTGTGACTTTCAAATGGCTAATATTTATACTAGAATGGGTTGCTATAGCATGGCTTTGGAATTACAAAAAGCTAGTTTAGAAACTTTTCAATATATGCAAAGCAGTGAAAGTGTCATTGCTCTTACTCTTAGGAATACCGCATGGGTTCATATATTGATGAAGAACTATAATGAAGCGCTAATTTGTTTGGATAAAGCAGAACTATTAGAACCAAAAAATTGTAATTTAATTTTATATAAAATTTGGTGTAACTATAAATTAGAGAATTATAGTAATGCACATAAAATTATTGACGAAAATAATCAATTGTATGATGTAAGTGATTATAAAGATAGATTTAAACTATTTGTATTACTTCTTGATCAGGGAATTGACAAACCTACTAAAAAGATTATTAACCAAGCTAAAAAGGTTTATGAAGACTTGGCTAGTCGGCAGAGGTATGGCAATATGTACTTCTATCTCGATATTCTTATTGATTTACTGGATAGAGCCAATGATAAGGATGAATTAATCCATTACTTAAAAATTAAAGGGCATTTGGGGAAATGAACTATTAATTACCGTTAAGAAATAGCAACTATTAGCTGCTATTTTTATTTTTGTAAATAATGGTTAATTTGAGGAGTAAAATGTTTACTAATGTTGTTATTAAGGCATGATTTGTTCTATAAATATTTATATCTCGAATATTATATTAAAAATATATAATGAAAATTTGATTAAAATCGATAATTTTTGTGCATTTATAATCGGAATTATCGTTAATTTTATAAATATGCTTTTGATAATGGTTTTTGCGTTGATAATTAAGGATAAAACTTTTAATTTATTGTTTTAATTTGTATTTTCACATTTGGGTTTGAACAGAAGATGTAAATAGTGTACTATAAAATTAAGATATAGTTATTTATATACTTAGAATTATGCATTAATCAAAAATTGTCAAACAATTTTGAGTAAGGGGGAAATGCATTATGCTTAAAAAAGCAATTTGCTGCTTAGTATTATTAATTTGTTTTGCTTTTATTGGTTTAAAGATATTTGAAAAGTTGAGTCCAAATTCTCAAGATAATGATCAACAAATTATTTCAGATGAAAATAAAGTTGATGATCAAACAGATAGTGAAGCTCACGCTGAAAATTTGAATAATTATCCTCAAGAAATAAATGATGTTAATAATTATTTCGGGATTGTGGAGACAACACAAAAGCAAATTTTAGATTTTGAAACGTTGGATAGTGAAGCCTTATTGAATGATTTTGTAACTTTAGAGTGGCCAGCCGATGTTTATTTCTCGCCGCTTTATCTAAGTGATAACGGTGTTGTCTATGGTGAAGCTGATAGATCCGAGAACAGGAGTGCATTATTTTTAGCTTCTTATAACTGTAATACTGGTGAATTTAAAGAACTGAAAAATATGGATGGAGATTCAATATATGCTTCATTCAAAATCCTTATAGCTTATGAGAATAATTTAATATTTGAAGAATATAATCAAGCCAATGGTATAGCAAATTATTATATGTATGATTTAGATACAGACATGTATAAAGTAATTAAACAGAGTGAAAATGTCCCTCCGCATTATAATATTGCAGATATGGATAAAGATGGATTCATGTTTAATTGGTATGATGATTTATCAACCGAAGACAACAAATACATTATTACATATTACTCATTCGCAACAAATGAATTTGAAGTGGTTGAAGAAGAAAACAGCGGACACCCTGTTTATCATAAAAATAAATGGTATTATTTACGGGAAGATAAAGAAAATATGATTACTCAACTAATTCAATATGATATGAGAACTAAAACTAAAACAATAATCTATGAAACTACTGGATTAGAGAATTGTATGATGGGCTTGTATGGAGATGAGAATAACTTAATTCTTATGATGAATAACAATTTGCTGACAAAAGTTTACAAGGTAGATGTCGAAAAGGATAAAATCTTTTATTATTTTGAAAGTGAACGGATTGAAGCAGTCAATATCAAAAATGGTATGATGACTTGGTCTGGAACAAAAACTATTGAAAACAGAAGTCGTCCTCAAAATTATTTGCTGGATCTGAACACAGATATTCATTATTTGTACGCAGACAGCGACTTATTGTTATCCAATAACGGAATTGCTTGGATAGATTTGAAAAAGCCGGATAATGAGATTGCGAAAGGGCAGCTTTCAATCAATGAAAATTCACAGCTTGCTTATCAAAAGATGAATTAGAATTAATATATAATATAAGGGGGAAATATCATGAAATCAATCATTAAAACTATACTTTCCTTATTCCTAACTGTTTCTTTATGTGGAAATACAAAAGTCATGGCAAGTTATAAAATTGATAATTTTACAAGCAATTATAATTTTTACCTGAATATCAATGACGGAAAGGGTTTGCATACAATTATTAGAAGTAATGGTAAAGGTGATTTAACTTTTGAATTGTTTAAAAATTCAAGCCTAATTAAAAGTGAAACTAGGAAAATCTATGAAAAACGTCTTAATCACCCATTTGAGGATTCATATAAAGAATATTATGAATCTGATGATGGCTGGAGTATTTTGGATCGTGAGGAAGAGGATTTTGTTGCGTTAACTTGTCCTGCTAAATTAACTAAGGAGGAGGAAGTTACTGTAAGTTATTTTGAAATACAAAAAGGCATAAATGATTTGTATGTTGATCAATTCAAACTAAGATTGGCTGATTATGCTAGATTAGAAAATGATTTGGATTCAGCTATCAATGCCATGATTGCTGCTGTTAAATTTACAGGAACCTTTTATATAGCCTATCCGTGGTTAGTTCATGAAGTATTGATGCTCATGATTGATGAGATAAATAATAATTATGAATTAACTAAGATGGATGAATTATATAATGAAATGGCATTTTTCTATGCAGAACTTCTTAGGGATAGTAATGAATAAGCTTTGTGTGTTGTTATATGGTTAATCAGTTTCTAACTTGTGCCATGTACCTTACATCACGCACGATGATGTGAGAGGATGATAATGAACTTATTATTTATATCCAAGCCGATTGGCAGAAGTATAACTTAATGAAAAGCTAAATTTATTGACTTTGATACTACATTTAATTATAATATGTAGTATAATGGTAAGGTGATGGCATGAAAAAGAATGAAATTATGACGGAATATTCAAATAATAACAATGGAATTATTAATATAAAAGATATTATTGATCAAGGTATTTCTAAACAATATTGTTTAGATTTTTTGAAAAAAAATAATTATGAAAGAATTGCCAGAGGATTGTATATTTCTTCAGATTTATTGGTAGATGATTTTTATGTCATATCATATAAATATTCTAAAGCTATTTTTTCTCATGAAACAGCTTGTTATTTGTTGGATATGTCAGATAGAGAACCAATATATTACTCAGTTACGCTTCCATATGGATATAAGGTTGATCATTTAACAAAACAAGGAATTAAAGTATATACTTCTATCAAAAATAGATATTCAGTTGGGATTATAGAAGTAACTACTCCTAATGGGTATATTGTTCGCTGCTATGATCCAGAAAGGACAATTTGTGATATTTTTAAAACAGAAATTGATCCTCAAGATAAACAAGTAGCAGTTAAAGAATATTTGAAAAAATATAGAAATATTTCTAAGCTTATGCAATACGCAGAGATTTTTAAAGTTGATAACAAAATTAAGGCGTATCTGGAGGGATTATTATGATAGAGACAGCAGTTCAATTAAAAGCATTAATTAGGAATAGATCGAACGGTAATAGCAATAAAGCAAATATATTGATTACCCAAGTGAGGTATGTATTATTGATAATGATAATATATTCGATATTTTGAACATAATTCTTCCAGTTTGGATTATCAGACATTGCTTCGAAATGGTAATTCAATCACTATGCTGATCCCCAATATGGATTGTATATATAGGCATCTTGATGAACCATAGTGATACCACGAATGACCTAAGCAATACATTTGGTGACAGTTGGTGCATATGATAATATTTCTCACATGAACATAATATAAATAAGAAAAAAGTCATCACCATGAGCGGCGATGACTTTTAATATATTCTTTAATTACTTAGAAGCAGTAGCTGCCATAACGATGGCATTTACATATCCCGGAGCATCAACTAAAGTTGTGCTTGAAATTGTATCAAGAACTTCTTCACTTGATTTACCGCCTAATTCCTTCAACTCAGCAATTGTCTTGCCTGCTACATAATCTTGTACCATATTGAAGTTTTCGTCGATAGCGATAGTAGCACCGCTCTTAGCCATATTAGCACTGTACATTTCAGCATTTACACGTTTAGAACCTAATACTTTTGTAGGATCAGTTAAGTTATCTTTCAAAGTTTCACTGTTAGGAACACCAGTTGCTTCTGCACCGTCAAGATATTGGAAATCATCGATGTAAGCAAGGACAACTTTATCACCATCAGTTACAGCTGTAGCAAGTGTGAAGCACTTTGTGCCGTGAGCAGCAGCTTCTACTTGTCCGATTTTCAGAGCAGCAACATCACCTTCGTAAGTAACCTTAGGATTGCCCTGAGCAGCTTTAGCAGCTTCTACGATTGCATTCAAGTAGCCTGGCATATCAACCAAAGTAGCACCTGAAATTGTATCGATTAATTCATCACTTGTTTTACCAGCTAATTCTTCAACTTCAGCAATTGTTTTGCCAGCTACATAGTCTTGAATTGTATTGTAATTGACATCAATTGCTACTGTTGATCCGCTCTTAGCCATGTTTGCACTGTACATTTCAGCATTAACACGTTTAGAACCTAGCACCAAACCCTCATTCCAGTAATCAGCTAAGGTTTCACTGTTTGGAATACCAGTAGCATCTGCCGCTGACAAATACTGATAATCATCAATGTAGGCGAGCAGAATCTTGTCTCCTTCAACAACAACAGTCGCTGTTGTGAAGCATTTAGTGCCATGAGCAGCAGCTTCAACTTGTCCGATCTGAAGCTCGGCTTTAGCGGCTGGCTCAACCACCTTATTATCGTCCACAGGCTTTTCAGGTTCAGTTGGTTTTGTTGAACAGCCTGCTACGGTTACCGCACATAAAAGCGCAGTAAATAATCCTATAATTTTCTTTGGCATAAATTAATGTACCTCCTAATTAAGATTATAGACTGATTATATGTAGAATTCCACACGTTTGCTCATTAATTATCATATATGGATAAATACTGTTTATATTTAGAACAATGTGGTGAAACTTTAGAAAATATTTTAAAAAAAACTGATGTTTTTATCATCAGTAATTAGTTAAATTAATCAATAATACCAGCCATACGCATCAACTCTTTAGCGTTGGTTGTTTTACACTGACCGTCCTTGATCTGATAGTCAAAATGAATTTCATTATTCTCGTAGGTTTCTGAGAAATGATAATTTGTTAAGGTTGGCAGTGCTGTGCATAATTCAAAGTCGTGGGTGGTCACGATTGTGATCAGCCATGGCTGATTCAGACGCTGAATCGCTTCCTTAGCACCAACAATACGGTCAGCGCTGTTGGTACCTTTAAATATCTCATCAATCAAAATTAAATTAAAGTTTTGTGTTTTACTGGCTTCCATAATATCTTTAATACGCAGGATTTCTGCATAGAATGTGGATATACCTTCTGATAATTCATCATGCAGACGCATTGATGAGATTACATGCATGGGTGTACAGCTGAAGCTTTTGGCACATACTTCACAGCCCATCAAGGCTAATACGGTATTAATGCCTACGCAGCGCATAAAGGTGGACTTACCGGACATATTGCTGCCGGTGATAATATTGCTGCCTTTAAGATTAAAATCATTAGCTACTACCTTATCCGGATCAATCAGCGGATGGGCACATGCCTGCGCGTCAATGCTTGGAAGCTCTTCGTTATGTACTAACGGTGTGCATGTATCGCGCACTGCAGCTAGAATTGAACAAGATACTAAAGCTTCCATTTCACCGGCTGTTTCAAGCCATTGCTCCAGCTTATCTCCATATTTATTTTTCCAGCGTTCCAAAATATACAGGCACTGCAGATCAATCATAAACAAACCGTTAAAAGCAAGGTAGAGGATAGGGTTATTACGCAATGAAAATAATGATAGGATAATGTCTAAACGCTGACAGGCAGAGCTTGCGGAACCATTGCTATTTAAAATTTGCTGAATCCCTTTCAGGCGCTCGCTTTTAAACTCTGCGGCTTCTATGCATTTGAATAATTCCATAGATGCCGATATCTGATCCTTTAATTGACCATAACCATCAATTTTTTCACCGCTGCGTAAAGAGATGCCGATGGATAAGAATAATTGAATAAAGAAGGCAAGGGCAAATACAATGCCGGGCAGTTTATCAAATGCCGCCAGTAAACCAATTAAAAGTAATAATAACGGCATCAGACATAAAAATGGTAAATACTTATAGGAAGTATATTGTTTAAAACTATTTAATCGATCTTTAGTGGCCTGACAGTCAGTTCCGTTTTGGATCTTTTGATTAATTAATAATTTTTGAAATTGTATGGAAAATTCATGATTGCTTAATTCAGAAACCGCAGCCTGCTGTCCAGCTAGTTGATACAGCGGTAATTTTCCGCATAGTATGTCATAAAATGCCTGTTTGCCAAAGCATGTACGGGCAATCGATATCAATTGATAAAGGGAAGCTTTGCCTATTAAATCAAGATCCAGCAAGGTAGCATCCGCATCTTTAATAAATTCATCACCCTTTTCAGGGAAATTTCGCCAGCCGCCGTGTATACGGTCTAAATATTGCCGGCATACAAGAATTTCATGCTCACAGTCTTTTATTTTAGCTTTAATCTTGCCATGTCCCATCACTGCGAAGATAAAAGCAATCAAAGCGGCTAATGCCAGCCAGCCGCCTATGCTTTGCCCCATATTACCAGCCATCACGATACCGGCAAGTATCACAATGAAAAAACTAAAACGCAGGATCGAGTAAAACCCTGACTTTTTCTTCAAGGTTACCAAGTAATTTTCCAATCGTTTTATTCGATATAACCACTTAGATTCATCAATCATAAAATCTTCCTTTCCGCAAAAAGCGATATGTTGTCATATCGCTTACTTTGTTTCATCTAAATATTGTTTCATTCTGGCTGCTAAACCTTTACATTTATCAATGCTCAGACTGCACACCGCAACGCGGATACCGTGATTTACCTTTACGGTAAATATGTTATTTGCCAGCAGCAGCTCATGATAACGGTCACGGCGGTCATTATCCTCAATCTGTATTGTTACAAAGAAACCTTCCTTATATGGATAACATGGCAGAGAGCATGCTTCAGCTTCAGTTTTAAAGATTTCACTGCGCTGTTTAAGATAATCAATATAAACAGCTTTTTCATTCATGAAATCATCATAATGCTCAGTTGTAACCTGATAGAAGTTATCCATTGCCGCGTTAGGAATATTACTCCAGATAGCACGGGCTGATTTTTCAAAAACTATTTCTGCCTGACGTACACTCTCAGCACTTTGTGCCAACAGAATAGCCGCACCGCAGCGCAGACCATAAGAAGTCATCGTTTTAGAACAGCTGAATGCCACTACTACCATGACTTGTTCTGAAATGTTATTAAAAGCTTCCATATACTTTCTTGAATTCTCTAAATCATAGGCATAATCAATATAGGCAATATCATTCAGGATTACACAAGGTACCTGTTTGCTGCATTCATTCATAAAGGCAATAACTTCATCCCATTCACCGCGTGTCATTGTATAACCGGTAGGATTGTGACATGGATCATTGATTACGACACAAATGCGGTTTTGATCATTAATCACACTCAATACAGTTTCCTTGAAAGACGTAAGATTAAATTTATCACCATCAAACATTTTATACTTTTTGGCCTTCAGCTGTTTGTCAGTTACCATTAAAGCGTAGGAACCCCAAGCAATATCCGGCAGAATTACTGTTTCTCCCGGTTCTAAGATATCGGAGAATGTCATGGATACCGCACCTGTACCGCCAGGTGTGGCAATGACACTGTGCGCCAGCTTTACATCAGCCGCGCCGATTGTCCATTCCGCTACTCGCTGACGAAAAGTAGGATTTCCCGTAAAACTGGAAGCATACGCGGCTTTAACTTCTTTTTTGATTTTATCATAATTATCAAAAACACTCTTAAAGGCTACCAGACTGCCAGCTTCATCGTAAAGTGATCCAATTGTCGCGTCAACGACCTGATCAGCGCCAAATTTAGCTTTTGCTTCCTTGGCTTTAGATACTACGGCAAATACGGTATCCTCAATCGGTGTCAGATTAGCACTGTTTTTTGTGAAATTCATACTGAACCCTCGCTTTCTTAATGGTTATATACACCAATTACTTTAAAATTAGAACTGCTGTTTCGGCATTCTTCAAGCATACTCTGCATCTTCTCATCTCGATAATGACCTTCAATTTCCATATAGAAATAATACTGCCAAGAAGCATCCTTTAAGGATCTTGATTTGATGTTTTCCATGTTGAAGCCATATTTTGCTACAATCTGCATGATTTTAGCTAACTGTCCGGATTCATGATGCACGGTAAATACAATTGAGAGATGATTGCCATCTTCCGGCAGTTCATTGCCGACAACGACAAATCGGGTTGTATTATCCTTGCTGGTGTTAATATTCTCCGCAAGGACTTCAAGGCCATATAATTCAGCTGTTTCAATAGAAGCTATCGCGGCTTTGCTTTTATCCTGACTCTCGCTGACAAATTTTGCCGCCAGCGCGGTATTCGCATAAGGTATTAGTTCATAATCAAAGTTCTTAAGAAAATCCTGACATTGGTTAATTGCCTGATCCTTGGAATATACCTGCTTAATATCACAGAGTGTCGCACCTTTTAAACCAAGCAGATTCTGATTGATTTTTAAATCATAAATGGATTGTATCACAACATCATACTTAAATAATAAATCTAATATTTCGCCGACTTCACCTGTATAGCTGTTTTCAAAAGGTAATACAGCTTTTGCTATCTCATGATTCAGCACACCTTTAACGGCCCCTTCAAAAGCAGCGTAGTTTTTCATTTTGCCATGCGGGAACAAACGCTGCGTCGCAATATGGGAGAATGCGCCAAGCACACCTTGATAGCCATATGTATCACAATTGACAATTGATTCCTGATAGCTTTTTGATATATCCATTACCGCCTGAATATATTCACGGTAATAGGGTTTCAGTTTTTCGTTCTGCATTTTAATACTATTTTTTTCAATCACCTCAGCCTCACGGTCAGGATCGAATATTTTCATATTATTCTTTAATTTATATTCAGCAACTTCTTCGACAGCTTTCATGCGCTGTTCAAACAGCTCACGCATCTGAACATCAATCGCATTGATTTTTTCTCTTGCCTTATCTAGTTGATTCAAGCGGGCACCCTCTTTCACTATCATCTATTTTATAACAAAATTGTTCCTTTGGATAGACGGAAAAACGTTTTCAGAAAAGAAATGTAAGCATTCAGGGAGATTGAAAGCAGTTTATCTGATACAAATTCATTTACTAAAAGCATTTTATTCATCGAATGGGGACAAAGCATTAATAGCCTTATGATTATTCAGAATATAGTGTTTTAACTGATCGAGGGTTGTGTTATGATACAGATAGCTTCTAGACTAAACAAATACATAAAGGATGTCATGGTTGAGAAGCAAGCAGGTTTAGTTAATTAATTTTAGATAAGATTGAATTTATTGCATATATAAAGGTAGAATATGTTACTGGCAATGATTTTAATTATAGATATGAAGAAGTGATTTCACTTGAAAGGAAAGAACATTATGAGTATTGGATTTTCATTTGAAACAAGTGTACATGATAAAAAGCAGGTCAAACAGATACTTTCTGAATTATGTAAGGAAAGAGAGCTTGGTTATGACGAAGATGAAAATAATTCCGGCATCCATTTCTGTCCGTTAGGTAATCTTTATGTGGAATTTATACAGGATGGAGATGAGTGGATATTTAAGGGTGATTGTCAGACGAATCTGGTAGGCGCCGGTTTTCATAAATACGCGATTGAGTTTATTGATGCATTTCAGGAACGTTTAGGGAAACACATGCTGATTGAGGATGATACAGAATATGAAGGACGCCGTGATTTTGAACGAATGCGCAAGGAACATTTTTATTCATGGCTTCAGAATATCATCGAGATCTGTCATGATTATGCGGGTGGTGATTATTCCAACCTCAGTATTTGCTGGGATATGAATCAGTATCAGCCAGCAGGCTGTGAGGGCTGTGTGCTGTCACCTTTTGGCCGCTTTAATATTAAAGAGCTTGTTTCAAGAGTTGCTCAAGAGGGCATTGGTTCTTTTGCGCAAGAATTCTTTATTTGGAATAATGAGGAGCAGGACGCGTATTTCTATCGTAACTGCGCGATGCATTTAATGTGGGAGAAATGTTATTACATGCCAAGTTCCCGCAGTGACGAGGATGCGATATTGAATACTTCAATTTTAGATTATCTTGAGCGGGCGATGACAATGAGCCATGAGATTCCGATTCCAATTAAGGATTATGAATATCTTTGCCGTTTAGATGAGCGGACACCGATGGATACCTCAAAACAGACTGTTTATTATTCGGAAACACCGATTGGTTACCGCAAGGGGTGGGTAACGATTCATTTTGGAAAGATTGATATTGATATGCCTGGTAATTTCCGCTATGAACGTGAAGCGGATGGTAATAATTTATGGTATGACGGAGCTTATCCTGACTGGAAGAATATGCGGGTGAGCGGTTATCTTATGAATGAGGGTGACGCTGATTTTGTCGGCCCGGTATTTGGTGAAGGCAGTGAGCCTTATACTGAAATTATCTGCGGTGAGGGAAGATGCCGTTATGTTATTCATGAAGCTGAAGAAGATGGCGAAAAATACTTTATGGGGATTGGTCAGATAATTTGTCAGAATGGTTTATATTTAATGACCTTATGTTTTAATAATGAAGAAGATAAGCCATGGGCAGAAGAGGTCTTTAGCCGTATCAAGGGAAAAAAGCAGGAAAAAGTTGAGGAAATGACTTATCCTGAAGAAAAAAAGCCTGAAATATTAAATTAAAGCTTTCTTTTTCAGTAATATAGGACTTCAATTCGTAAAGTGATACCTTGCCCCTGTGTTCCATCATTATAGACAGTGTCCATTTGAACAATCCCAGCTGTTTCATTTTCCTCGATATATATCTTATAATCTTGGAAGAGTCTTCCCTTGAGAAACTTTCGATTTTCACGTTTTTTGAATACTGCTTTTTTCTTAGAATGATAGGAAGGTTATTAAACTTATCGACAAGCATAAGTTACTTTATAAAAAAGAATAAAATGGCTATAATATGTATAGGATAGGAATAGGTATTTGAAGTAGAGAATGTGCTGCTACGCACCGTAAGGTCAAAAGAAATGTGGAATTGGCACTTCCACCAAATACCTTATTCATCTAAACACCGTTCAATTAGGCGGTGTTTTTCTTTACCTTGAAGGAAGGTGATGAGGTGTGTGACCATGCCTATATAAAAACGGTTGATAAGACCTATTATGACCATGAATTAAAATGCAGGATTATCATTGAGGAGAGTACCTGCTTTTTTTGTGGCCGAAAAGAAAGTAGATTAACTATTAGAAGTAAAGTGCTCGGGTGCGACTCCAATACCGACAGGTAGAAAGTAGTGACATTGAAATACAGGAAGGAACAGCGCCGCGAGAAAGGCAGCTGGGTGTCATTGATAAAATGTGGGGTAAATACTAAAATGAATATAACAGATATTATAGAAGAAGCACATCAAGCTTCGTTAATATATAATAATTTAATTGGAAAAACATATTTATATGTTTATAACAATAATCAGTATATAGAAATTATTTTTGAAAAAGATGAATTTAAACATTTAACAGGAATTAGTACAAAATTAAATCCTAAAGATTTTTTAAATTCACTCCCAATAAACCAAAAGATTTATGTAGATTAGGGCTTATCTGTCACAGCCCCATTTATTTTGAACTTAAAGAGAATATATCTCATTAAGTTACTTTACGAATTGAAGTAATATTGGATTGAATGTTTGTGTTCATAGTCTGGTTTGTGATAAAATAATAAATGGTGAAAAATATGAGTGCTATAAAATTTGAAATAACCCATGTATGTAAACAGTCAGGTGCCCGCTGCGGTATCCTGCATACTCCGCATGGTGATGTAGAAACACCGATGTTCATGCCGGTAGGAACATTGGCAACAGTAAAATATGTATCTCCGGAAGAATTAAAGGCAATTGGTGCCGGTGTGATTTTGTCTAATACATATCACCTATGGCTGCGTCCTGGTGAGGATATTGTGGCGGAAGCCGGCGGTGTTCAGAAATTTATGAATTATAACGGGCCGATGCTTACTGACAGCGGTGGTTTTCAGGTGTTCTCGCTTGCGGATTCAAGAAAGATACACGAAGAAGGGGTAACTTTTAAGAGTCATCTGGATGGTTCAACTTTGTTTTTAAGTCCTGAAAAATCAATTCAGATTCAAAATAAAATCGGTGCTGATTTCATCATGAGTTTTGATGAATGCGCGCCATATCCATCAACTTATGATTATATGAAGAACAGCGTTGAACGTACACTGCGTTGGGCAAAACGCGGTAAAGAGGCGCATCAGCGTCCTGAGGAACAGGCATTGTTTGGAATTGTGCAGGGCGGTGAATTTGAAGATCTGCGTAAATTATGCGCTGAAACATTGGCGGAGATGGATTTCCCCGGTTATTCAATCGGCGGTACGTCGGTTGGCGAATCAAAGGAAACGATGTATAAGATGATTGATTACAGTGTTAAATATCTGCCTTGGGAGAAACCGCGTTATTTGATGGGCGTTGGTTCTGTCGACGCGATTTTAGAGGGTATTGCCCGCAACGTTGATATGTTTGACTGTGTGCTGCCGACGCGTATCGCCCGTCATGGTACATTAATGACTTCACAGGGCCGAGTGAATATCAAACGGAAAGAATATGAGCGTGATTTTACACCGCTTGATCCGGAATGCGACTGCCCGACATGCCGCAATTATACGAAGGCTTATCTTCGCCATTTGAATAAATGCAATGAAGGCTTAGGCGCGCGGCTGATGTCAATTCATAATCTGCGTTTCCTGCTTAAATTGAGTGAAGATGCCCGCAAAGCGATCAAAGAAGACCGCTTCGGTGATTTTAAAGATGAAATGTTTAAAAAATATGGTTTAAACAGTGTAGATTCGAGGGGATTCTAATATGAAAACAAGTGAATTTGATTTTGATCTGCCTGAGGAACTGATTGCTCAGACGCCTTTAAAGGAACGGAGCGAATCGCGTCTTTTAGTTCTGCATCGTTCAACCGGTGAGATTGAACATCGTCATTTCTATGATTTATGTGACTATCTGAAACCCGGAGATGTCTTGGTGCGCAATAATACCCGTGTTATTCCCGCTCGTTTATTTGGGACTAAAGAAGAGACAAATGCTCATGTTGAACTATTGCTTTTGAAGCAGGAAGGCGATGTTTGGGAGTGCTTGGTCGGCAATGCCCGTGTTGTGAAAATGGGTACGGTGATCAGCTTTGGCGAGGGTGAGTTAAAGGCAGAATGTATTGGTATCGGTGAAAAAGGTCTGCGTACCTTTAAAATGATTTATGAGGGAATCTTCTATGAGATTCTTGACCATCTCGGTAATGTACCGCTGCCACCTTATATCAAGGAGAAGCTTGAAGATCCTGAACGTTATCAGACCGTTTATGCCAAGGTTAAAGGCTCCGCTGCGGCGCCGACGGCTGGGCTGCATTTCACTGACGCGCTGTTTGCGAAAATTAAAGCGATGGGTGTTGAGGTTGAAGATGTTACACTGCATGTTGGGCTTGGTACTTTCCGGCCAATGGATACGGAAGATGTGCTGGAGCATCACATGCATTCAGAATTTTATATGATGGATGCGGATACTGCACAGCGTTTAAATCAAGCGAAGTCAGAGGGCAGAAGAATCATCGCAATCGGTACGACAAGCTGCCGTACACTTGAGGCTATCATGCAGAAATATGGACAATTTCAGGCATGTGCTGAAGAGACTGATATTTTCATTTATCCCGGTTATGAGTTCAAAGCCATCGACGCGCTGATTACTAATTTCCATTTGCCAAAGTCCACACTGGTTATGCTGGTAAGTGCGCTGGCAAGCAAAGAATTAATTATGAAAGCATACCAAGAAGCCATTGATGAGAAATATCGTTTCTTCTCCTTTGGTGACAGTATGTTTATTGAATAATGAAAATTAATTATTATCAGCAGAGCGTTGATGAACTTGAAGCTATAAAGCGGGATAACTTGCATCCAAAACTGCTGCTGCACGCATGCTGTGCGCCATGCAGTGCCTTCCCGCTTGAGTTCTTATGTCCTTATTTTGATATCACTATTTATTATAATAATTCCAATATTTATCCGGAAAATGAATATGCGCGCCGTCTGCAGGAACTACGCCAGTATTTGAATACTTGGCGGGAAAAGACCGGTTATGAGGTAAAGCTGATTGTACCGCCTTATATGGGTGAGGCTTATACTGAAAAGATTGCTGTTTTGAAGGATGAACCGGAGGGCGGCAGCCGCTGTGTTATGTGTTATACGTTAAGAATGAATGAAGCTTATGCTTATGCAAGTGAGTATGCGTTTGACTATTTCACAACCGTAATGACGATATCACGGCAGAAAAACAGTCAGATATTGAATGATGTAGGCCGTAAGCTGTCAGTAAAATATCCTAATGTGAAGTATTTTTATTCAGATTTTAAAAAGAAGCGCGGGATTGACCGCGGACTGGAGCTGTCAAGAGAGAATAATCTGTATCGGCAGGATTACTGCGGATGTAAGTTCTCTTATGAGAAAAGACACGGGAATGATTAAATAAGGCTTTTTAGACAAGTATTGTTAAATTTTATTTTTTGTAAGCGTTGACAAGCAATAATAAACGTGCTAATCTTTATTCATAAAGATGGATTGTTACTGGTAATGCAGGCTATACCACATAAGAAACTTTTTAGGTTTTTTATGTTGTGGTGTAGCTTTTTTTTGTAGCAGGGAGGAACCTATGAAAGTAAATAAGGTCATTAACAACAATCTGGTGCGTTCTTTTGACGAAAAGGGCAATGAAGTACTTATTATGGGATGTGGACTGGGTTATAAGAAAAAAGCAGACGATGAGATCGATATGTCGATGGTCGAAAAGATATATCGTATCACAGATGAAAACACAGCTCAGAAGCTGAGTGATCTGCTGCTTGAAATACCTCAGGAACATGTTCGTATCGCTAATCTCATTATTGATTATGCCAAACAGACATTAGATAAGGAGTTAAGTGATAACATCTATATTTCAATTACTGACCATATCAGTTTTGCGCTAGAAAGAATGGAAAAAGGCATGCCGCTTAAAAACGCACTCTTATGGGAAATAAAGAAATATTACCACAGTGAGTACAGCATCGGACTTGAGTCATTGGCCATTATTAAGCGTGAGTTAGGTGTTGAACTGCCTGAAGATGAAGCCGGTTATATTGCAATCCATCTTGTAGAAGCCAGTGTGAATGTGGAGGATTCAAGCTATGTAAGTGAAACTGTTACAATGATTCAAGCAATTCTTTCAATCATTAAGTTCCACTTTCAGATTAATCTTGATGAGAATTCTTTGGCTTTTGATCGGTTTATGGTTCACCTAAAATTCTTTATTGAAAGAGTTTTAAAGAATCAGGCATTTGCGGAAGATGAAAAACTATATGAAACTTTAAAGGATCACTTTAATGAAGAGTTCAAATGCTGCGGGAAGATTAAACGTTATTTCCTCCAGCAGAAAGGAATTAATATTCCAGATACTGAATTACTTTATTTAGCGATTCACATAAAACGTATATTAAACAACAAATAAAAGGAGAATTAAAATGGATTATGATAAAATAGCCAGCATTATACTGAAGCATGTTGGCGGTGAAAAAAATATATCCCATGTGGGTCATTGTGCTACCCGTCTGCGTTTTAATCTTATTGATGAAGCAACAGCAGATACTGAAGCACTGAAAAATACTGAAGGGGTTGTCGGTGTTGTATCAAAAGGAGGACAATATCAGGTTATTATTGGTTCAGATGTCCCACAGGTGTATCAGCATTTAATCAAAATGATTGATCTGAATGAAATGGATAAGAAACCAGAAAAGAAAAATGGTAATAAAATTAATAATATTATCGATACGATAGCTGGCATTTTTACACCTATCCTGCCACCGCTGACGGCTGCCGGTATGCTTAAGGCTGTGCTGGCATTATTAGTTGCATTTAAGTGGGTAGATAATCAGGCTTCTACCTATCAGGTGATTAACTTCATGGCAGATGCTACCTTCTATTTCCTGCCGGTGTTACTCGCTAACTCAGCGGCAAAGAAGTTTGGCTGCAATCAATATCTGGCAATGATGCTGGGTGCTATGCTGATTCATCCTAACTTTATAAGTATGGTAGCGACCTCAAAAGAAGTTGGTGAAGCTATTACAGTCTTTGGTCTGCCAATTTATAACGCTTCTTATACCTCATCAGTAATTCCCATTATTTTAGGTGTATGGCTGATGTCCGTCGTTGAGCCTTTTGCGGATAAGATATCACCTAAAGCGATTAAATACTTCACAGGACCATTAATCACGATTTTGATTACCGGTATTGCTACCTTGGTTGTGTTAGGTCCTTTAGGCTATATTATCAGTACCTTTATTGCTGCCGGTATCAATACTCTTAACAGCTATGCTGGCTGGCTCGTTCCAACGCTGATGGGAACTTTCCTGCCATTCTTAGTTATGACGGGCACACATCATGCAATTACGCCAATCGGTATTAATAATCGTATGACTATGGGTTTTGATACAATCATATATCCAGGTCAGCTGGCAAGCAATGTTGCTCAGGGAGCCGCTGCTTTAGCCGTATCTGTGAAAACAAAGAATTCAGAATTGAAACAGCTGACATCAGCAACCGGTATTACTGCTGTCTGCGGCATTACTGAACCAGTATTGTTTGGTGTTACTATGAAGATCCGTACAAACCTGATTGCGGCAATGGCAGGCGGCTGTGCCGGCGGCTTATTTATGGGACTATTAAACATTAAGAATTTCTCAGGCGGTTCACCAGGTCTGCTTACATTACCTAGCTATATCGGTATTGATGCGCCCATGTCAAATTTTTATCTGGCATGTGCCGGTGCGGCGATAGCATTTGCAGTTAGTTTCATTGTATCATTTGTGTTATTTAAAGATAAAGATATGGAGACAAAGAAAGAAACCGCAGTACAATCAGCAAGCAGACAATCAGTCCTGCATTCACCGCTGAAAGGTAAATGTATTGCCTTAAATGAAGTGAATGATCCTACTTTTGCGAATGAATTAATAGGTAAAGGAATCGCTATACTGCCTGATGAGGGTAAATTATATGCGCCGGCTGACGGTACTGTCAAGACAGTCTTTGCGACTAAACATGCAATTACGATGACTTCTGAAGAGGGAGCGGATTTGATTCTACATGTCGGTTTAGATACGGTAAAGCTTGATGGAAAATACTTCAATGTTTTGGTTAAAGATGGTGATCATGTAAAAGCAGGAGATTTGTTGATGGAATTTGACATAACTGCGATCAAAAACGAGGGTTATGATGTGGTAACACCGATGGTAGTCGCAAATTATGATCAATATGAATTTACTTGCGAGAAGAATAAAGCGGTCACCGTCGATGATACGGTAATGATCTTGAAGGAGGTGTAATATGCGGTTTCCAGAAAAATTCTTATGGGGCGGCGCAACAGCGGCCAATCAATGCGAAGGTGCTTATAATGAGGATGGAAAAGGCTTATCAATTCAGGATGTACTGCCAAAGGGCTTTAAACTGATTACCGATGAGCCGACAGCAGATAACCTAAAGCTTAAGGGCATCGATTATTATCATCGCTTTAAAGAAGATATTCACTTATTTGCGGAAATGGGCTTTAAAGTCTATCGATTTTCAATAGCTTGGTCAAGAATTTATCCAACTGGTGAAGAGGAACAGCCAAATGAAGCCGGACTGCGTTTCTATGATGAAGTAATCGATGAATGCTTGAAATATGGTATTGAACCATTGGTAACTATTTCTCATTATGAAACACCGCTCGCACTTGCTAAAAAATATAACGGCTGGGCAGACCGTCGGCTGATTGATTTATATGTCAAATACTGCAGGACATTATTTGAACGTTATAAGAAAAAGGTTAAATATTGGATAACCTTTAATGAAATTAATTCGATAATTCATCAGCCGTTTATGAGCGGCGCTATACTGACACCGAAGGAACAGCTGACTCAGCAGGATCTTTATCAGGCAATTCATCATGAATTAGTGGCGAGTGCAAGAGCGGTAAAGCTGGCGCATGAATTAATGCCGCAAGCAATGATCGGATGTATGATTCTGGCTGTGACAATTTATCCGCTGACACCTAATCCTGATGATATTATCGAGGTAATGAAGCTTGAAAGAAATACCTACTTATTTGCGGATGTGCAGGTCAGAGGTGAATATCCGGCTTATGCAAAGCGTATTTTTGAAGAGAACAATATTCATTTAAACATTACAAATCAGGATAAAGAGGATTTGAAAAATGTGGTTGACTTTGTATCATTTAGTTATTATTCAAGCAACTGTGCCAGTGCGGACCCAACCAAAGGTGAACCAACCGGCAGCAATATGACTACCAACTTAAAACGCAACCCATATTCAAAGGTAAGTGAATGGGGCTGGCAGATAGATCCGCAGGGGCTGCGCTATACGCTTAACCGTTTTTATGATCGATATCAAAAGCCTTTATTTATTGTTGAGAACGGTTTAGGAGCGAATGATGAATTGATCATGCAGGCAGATGGCAGCTATACCGTTGAAGATGATTATCGCATTCAATATATGAATGATCATTTGATTCAAGTTAGTGAAGCTATCAAAGATGGTGTGGATGTACTTGGCTATACAGCTTGGGGATGTATCGATTTAGTATCCTGTTCTACGGCTGAAATGAAGAAAAGATATGGTTTTATCTATGTAGATTTAGATAACGACGGCATCGGCAGTATGCAGCGCTATAAGAAAAAAAGCTTTGACTGGTATAAGAATGTCATCGCGACAAATGGTGAAAGTTTGATTGAATAAGCTAAATGAAGTACATTCCAAATCTTTCTAAAATATTGTCTGTTATTCATAATTATGGATAACAGCATTATCCATTAGCAGCTGATGAGAATAGAAATCTCATCCTGTTATGAGCTGGGTAATATTTTCATTGAGAAAATCAAATTCTATTTGACAATCGTAAGGGTTTACATTATAATAAAATCAAGTTAAAGGTTTGTGATTCAGAATTCTCTGAAGCTTGTCCTTGAATATATGGATATTTTCATATGTTTTAGGTTGCTAAGGAGAATTTTTTTGTTTTTAATAAAAGATTTCACATAGAAAGGGGATGGAATTCATGAAGGTAGTAAAAAATATCAATAATAATGTTTCTTTATGTTTAGATAGCAAAGGACGTGAAGTTATTGTATTTGGCAAGGGAATCGGTTTTGTAAAACCACCGTATGAACTTCCATTAAGTAAAATTGATCGGACTTTTTATAACATTAAAGATACTGATTTTTCAGTAATTAAAGAGATTCCGATTTCTATTATTCAAGCTGCGATTAGGATTGTGGATGAGGTTGAAGCACATTTGAATGTTACTTTAATGTCTACGGCAGCTCTATCATTAGCAGATCATATTAATTTTGCTATACAAAGGCTTGAGAAGAACATGAGGATAGGAATTTCAGTTCAGGAGGATGTAAAACAATTATATCCTGATGAAATGGAAGAGGCTTATCGAGCGTTAAAGATTATTCAAGAAGAAACAGGATATGAACTAGAACAAAATGAAGCAAGTATGATTGCTTTACATTTTATTAATAATCGTATTCAAACCACAAGTTCTGCGCCGAATTATAGTGAAGATATTATTACTGAATGTTTGACGATAATTCAAAATGAATATGGTATTAAAATAGATCGAAAGAATTTCAACTTTTCAAGATTTGCTACACATATTGACTATCTTTTAAAAAGATTATTAAAAAATGATCAAATTAATAGTAAGAATAAGACTATGTTTGAATCAATAAAAAAAGAGTATCCGAGTGCCTATTGCTGTGCATTGAATATTAATGGAATATTTAAAAATAAATTACAAATTGAATTAAATGATGAGGAAATGCTGTATCTGATGCTGCATATCAATCGTTTATGTGCAAGAGAACAGAGTGAATAAAGGGATTTCGCATGATCAACGGCCGAGATTATGCTTTCCATATATGAAGTAAACATAAAAGGAGGAATTGATTTATGGCGAAGAACTATGATTCACTTGCCAAACAAATATTAGAGCTCATTGGCGGCAGTGACAATGTCGTCAATGTGATGCATTGTTATACGAGATTAAGAATCAACTTTAAAGATGTCGGATTGGTAAATTTAGAGGAATTAAAGAAATTAAATGTAATTGGAGCGCAATTCTCAGGAGAGCAGCTTCAAATTGTTATTGGAAATGAAGTTCAGGAAGTTTATGAAGCGTTTATTAAAGTTTCCGGTGCAAAGCGTAATGATGTAATTGAAGAGAGATTAGATACTGATGATTTAAAGAAAAAAACTCATTCAGTGAAGGGTGTGCTGTCAGCTATTGTTGATGGTATAGTTGGCTGTATGGTGCCTATATTGCCAATGCTTGTAGCTTCTGGTCTTTTAAAAGCGATTGTATTAATTATTCAACAATTCGGTTTAGTGGGGGCTGATTCACCTACCTGCATTACTTTAACCTTTGTCGCTGATGCTGCCTTCTATTTTTTACCGGTAATTCTTGGTGGATTTGCTGCTAAAAAGTTTGGTGCTAATGTCGCATTAGGGGGTATGATTGGTGCTGCGCTGATTCATCCAACCTTTGTATCAATGGTTGGCGAAGGCGCATCAATGAGTGTGTTTGGTTTGCCGATTTACTCCGCAGGATACAGTAGTACGGTAGTTCCGGTTATCCTGTCAGTCTGGGTTATGAGCTATGTAGAAAAATTTATCTCCAAATACTCACCAAAATCGCTGCGTTCTTTAATCGAACCAGTATTCACGATTTTGATTATGATACCCTTAACATTCTGTCTGTTAGCTCCACTTGGGGCAATGTTCTCTGATGGCTTTGCAAGCGCATTGACATGGTTCTACAATGTGTTTGGCTTGCTTGCTGTAGCGGTTTTCTGTGCCATTATTCCATGGATTGTTATGCTGGGAATGCATGTTGGAACAGTACCAATTTCAATTGCTACAATTGCTGCTACTGGTATGGATAAATTAATGATGCCTGCCTTCTTAATTTCTAATTTTACTCAAGGCGCTGCATGTCTTGCGGTGGGATTCAAAGCGAAGACGACAGAATTGAAATCACTAGCTTTCTCGAGCGCATTTTCTAGTATTATTCCTGGTATCTCAGAACCAGGCATGTATGGAGTAACTTTACGTTTTAAAACACCAATGTGGGGTGCTATGATTGGCGCCGCAGCAGGCGGCTTATATTTTGGTTTTACAAATGTCGGCGCTATGTCATTTCTTCCTCCTAATATATTTGCTTTAGCAGGATATGTGGGAGAGGGAGCATATGCTGGCAACCTGATGAATGCAATTATTGGTATTTGTATTGGTATGATTGTTGCTTTTATTGCAACAATGATGTTATTTAAACCACAAAATGAACAGGAGGAAAAATAAAATGACAGAATTTGCAAAAGATTTTTTATGGGGCGGAGCAGTATCCGCATCACAATATGAAGGCGGCGCAACAGAAGGTGGCAGAGGTTTGTCACATATGGATTATATTCGCAGAGTAAAAAAAGCAGATAATGAAAAAGTTTTTCCGATCAATGTAACATTAGAAATGTTCGAAGATCATAAAAAGCACGAAGATGACTATAACTTCGCATTCCGCAGAGGGTCTGATTTCTATCATCGTTACAAGGAAGATATTGCTTTACTTGGCGAAATGGGTTTTAAAACATTCCGCATGAGTATTAGCTGGAGTCGGCTGTTTCCTACTGGATTGGAACAAGAGCCTTGTGAAGACGGTGTTAAATTCTATCATCAAGTATTTCAAGAATGCAAAAAGTATGGCATAAAACCATTGGTAACCATGATTCATTATGATATTCCGGTATATCTGACAGAAACTATTAATGGTTGGGAAAGTCCTAAAATAATCGATTACTTCCTGAACTATACTAAATTTATAATTGATGAATATCAAGATGAAGTAGCATATTGGATTACTTTTAATGAGATTAATATGGTAATGAATTCCTCTTATCTAGGCGGTGGAATGTTTGTAGAAAAATCAAATCTGCCAAAAGAAACATGCATACATCAAGCATTGCATCATCAGCTGATTGCTAGTGCCTTAACTGTTAAGTATTTCCATGAACATGCGAAATCAGGCAAAATTGGTAATATGATTGCAAGAATGCAGAATTATCCATACACTTGCAATTCAGCAGATGTATTGGCAACTCAACAGCAGAATCAGTTTAATTATTTTCCAACTGATATTCAAGTAAAAGGAACCTACCCTACTTCAATTTTAAATTATTATCGTAAAAATAATATTGAGCTTACTTGGTATCCTAACTATGAAGAAATTTTAAAGAATGGAACAGTAGATTTTGCTGCAATCAGTTATTATCATACTTCAGTAATTAGTGCAGATCCAGATAAAGCAGAACCGATTGGTGCTTTTGTGCGCAATCTTACTAATCCATATAATAAAATTAGTGATTGGGGTTGGGGAATCGATCCAACTGGTTTGAGAATTACCTTGAATGATATGCATGATCGTTATAATGTTCCAATCTTTATTGTTGAAAATGGTTTGGGTGCTCATGATGAATTGACGGCAGATGGTAAGATTCACGATGATTATCGCATTGCTTATTTAAAGGCTCACATTGAAGCAATAAAAGAGGCTATTGGTGATGGTTGTGACGTAATTGGATATACGCCTTGGGGTTGTATTGATCTTGTGAGCTGCGGTGATTGTCAGATGACTAAACGATATGGTTTTGTTTATGTTGATGCAGATGATGAAGGCAATGGCACATATAATCGTTATAGAAAAGATAGTTTTTACTGGTATAAAAAAGTAATTGCATCAAATGGTAAAGATTTAGATTAATAAACTGTTATAACAATGAAAGAGTTAATTGAGTTTTAGAACCTCAGTAAACTCTTTTTTTGTTTAAGGCTATGTATTTCTGTATTATCGCTCAGTGTAATACTTTAAAAGAACGTACAATATGTTCAACCATGAATATAATAACGTTCATCTTTCAAATTAAAGAGTTTAGTATCTCAATATGTTTTCAAGAATATAGTAAATCGTGGATTAATGAGAACCTTATTTATAAAAGATGTTTCTATTGACCAAAAATGAAATATTTTTGATTTTGGTTAATAGGAATGATATACAGAAGATAATAGAAAGGTTGCTTTAGTTTATCATAGGTCTGTTTCAAAATAAATGTTTTTCTGATAGCTGATAAATGTAACAGTGTTGATATGAATTTTCATGGAATAGTGAAATTCTTTCATTTTTTACTTGCAATTCATTTTAATTTGTTTTAAACTTGAAGCATGAAAACAATGTTAAATAAAGCGTCAGTCTTTTACTTTTATTGCTAGGCCCCGATAAACCAATTCGAAATACGATTGGTCATTTTGACTTTTAATCAAAAGAGGGGCATAACAAAGCATTCTGGTAAGACGGATGCTTTTTTTATTAGAAAAGGAGATCAGAATATGGAATTATCAGTTAACTTAAGTGAAGCAAGCAGCCGTATTGTTATTGTCAGAAACGCGATAACACGGCTGGCAGATTATATTGATCTGAACCGCAAGGTTATGATTATCACTGATGAGGGAGTTCCCGCTGAATATCAGCAGCTTGTTCTGTCACAATGCCCTAACGGTCATTTGTTTATTACTGAGCAGGGTGAGGGGGCAAAAAGCGTTCGTGTTTATCAGCAGATCTGCATGAAGCTTCTGGAATTGAACTTCTCAAGAAATGATTTAATACTTGCACTGGGCGGCGGTGTCATCGGAGACTTAAGCGGATTTGTAGCGGCTACCTTTAAAAGAGGCATCCATTTTTCTTCAATTCCAACCACAACACTGTCACAGATTGATTCCAGCATCGGCGGCAAGGTCGCAATCAATCTTGATGAAGTAAAAAATGTATTGGGAACCTTTTACCACCCGGAAGTGGTAATTGTCGACTTAACAACCCTAAAAACACTGCCGCGCCGGCATTACTATAACGGTCTGGCGGAAGCGGTCAAGGAAGGCTTAATTGCTGATCCTGAATTGTTTGAGCTTTTTGAGAAGCATGACGCCGATTTCCAGAATAATGAACCGGATGAGGTTCTTGAGGAGATCATTACCCGCTCCTTAATCGTCAAGAAGAAAGTGGTTGAGGCTGATGAAAAGGAAGCCAATCTTCGTAAAATATTAAATTTTGGTCATACCATTGGTCATGCGGTTGAGAGTCTATACCACCTTCATGATTATTATCATGGAGAATGTGTCAGCATTGGAATGATGAAAATTATCGAGAATGAGGAAATTAAACAGCGTCTACAGGCGATATTAACTAAAATGAATCTGCCGATTGATGCGGCTTATGATCCGGATGAAGTGATTCATTTAATATTCAATGATAAAAAAGCCGATGGCAAAAAGGTTACCATCGTTCAGGTTGAAGAAATTGGCCATGCGCAGTTAATTGATGTTGATATTGAAACATTAAGAAAATACTTATAGGAGGTTTTCATGAAAAGTACAATCGGTAAAAATATTACGATTTCACTTTATGGTGAAAGCCACGGTGAATCAATCGGTGTGGTCATTGACGGTTTAGAAGCTGGTATTAAGCTTGATCTTGATGCGGTACAGGCACAGCTTGATAAACGCCGGGCTAAGGGAAAGATATCAACACAGCGTCATGAGGAGGATTTGTTTCATATAACCAGCGGTTTCTTTAATGGCTGTACAACCGGTACACCGCTGCATATTCAAATTATGAATAAGGAACAGCAGTCAAGAGATTATACACCTCAGCTGCTGAGACCTTCACATGCTGATTACACGGCCTATGTGAAATATCACGGCTGTCAGGATTACCGAGGCGGCGGTCATTTCTCAGGTCGAATCACTGCTCCGTTGGTAGCGGCAGGGGCGATTGCCCAACAGATTCTTGAAAAAAAAGGCATTCTAATTGGTACCCATATTAAGCAGTGCATGGATATTCATGACCGTGAATTTGATGATCTGAACGCGGATTTAAAAGCTTTATCAGCCATGGACTTTGCGGTGTTGGACAATGATGCTCAAAGTGCAATGATCAAACTGATAGAAGCAGCGGCAGCTCAAAAGGACAGTGTTGGCGGCATTCTTGAAACAATGATTCTGAATGTACCAGCCGGCATCGGCGAGCCTTATTTTCATTCAATTGAGAGCAATTTAAGCGCATATCTATTCTCAGTGCCGGCAGTTAAGGGCGTTGAATTCGGAATGGGCTTTGATTTTGTCAATCATTATGGCAGTGAAGCAAATGATGCATGGCTGATGAGCGGTGATAAGATCGTTTCAAAAACCAATAACAATGGCGGTATCAACGGCGGTATCGCAAATGGTATGCCAATCTTATTCAGAACGGTAATTAAACCTACACCAAGCATCTTTAAGCCGCAGCAGACGGTAGATTACAATGAGAAAAAGGAAACCATATTGGAATTGAAAGGACGCCATGATCCAGCAATCTTCCATCGAGCAAGGGTCGTAGTTGATGCAGTGACCGCTTTATGCCTGCTTGATTTATGTGTTGAAGCCTATGGCGGTAAATGGATGAGGGATTGATTATGCGAATTGGATTAATCGGAAAAAAACTAGGGCACAGCTTTTCTAAAATGATACATGAAAAACTGATTGATCAGCCCTATGAATTAATTGAACTTGATGAGCAGCAGCTTGTCGAATTCATGGAAACAAAGGCTTTTAAAGCCATCAATGTAACAATTCCGTATAAGGAAACAGTAATGCGGTATTGTGATGAAATTGATGAACAGGCATTAGCGATTCATGCGGTAAATGCAATTGTCAACCGCAATGGCCGCTTGATAGCGACGAATACCGACTTTACTGGTTTAATGCTGATGCTGAAGCAGCATAACATTGTCATTAAAGATAAATGCTGCTGTGTACTGGGAACCGGCGGTACAAGTAAAACGGCACAGGCGGTATTAAAAGCGATGGGAGCGAAGGAAATACTGGTTGCCGGCCGCAATAAGCCAGCGCCGATCATCAGCTATGAAGCCTTGAAACAGCATCAGGAAATTCAAGTGTTCATCAATGCTACCAGCGTTGGCATGTATCCTAATAATGATGATCAAATCATCGATCTTGCCGATTTTGGCCAATTGGAGGCAGTAGCGGATGTAATCTATAACCCATTGATAACCAGACTCTGCCAACAGGCGGAAGAACTGAAGCTGAAGCATGTGAATGGTTTAAAGATGCTGGTGGCACAGGCAAAGGCAGCGTGTGAATTCTTTCATGACATAGAGCTTGATGATGAAAAAATACATCAGATTACTGATGAAATCTATAAGGATATGGCTAATATCGTTATAATCGGTATGCCAAGCAGCGGCAAAACAACATTGTCACAGGAATTGGCTAAAATCAGTGATAAACGTTTGGTTGACATCGATGAAGAAATTGTCCGCCGGGAACAGCGCACAATCCGGGAAATATTTGATACAGAGGGTGAAGCAAGGTTTCGGGAAATAGAAACAGCGATTTGTAAAGACCTCGCGAAGCAGACAAAGCTGATCATCTCCTGTGGCGGCGGCATTATAAAAAACGAAGAGAATATGCGCTCATTGGCACAAAATGGTATTATCTTCCATATCCGGCGTAATTTAGACGCATTATTAGTTGATGACAGCCGGCCGCTTTCCTCAAGTAAAGAACGTCTGATGGCAATGGAAAAGGAACGAATGCCGCTGTATCAGAAATACAGTCAATTTGAAATAGATAATAATTCAACAATTGAGGCTGCCCTCAAACAGATAAAGGAGCGATTTGATGAAGTTACTTGTAATTAATGGCCCGAATATCAATATGGTTGGTATCCGAGAACCGGGTATTTATGGAAGTGAAAGCTATCAGGCATTGCTTGATTTATGTCAGAAAACTTGCGATGAGCATCAAGTGCTGGTAGAATTCTATCAGAGCAATCACGAAGGTGCATTGGTTGACAGGATTCAGGAAGCCTATGGTAAAATTGATGGTATTGTAATCAATCCAGCGGCTTATACGCATACAAGCATTGCCATACTTGATGCATTAAAGGCAGTGGGTATCCCAGCGGTAGAGGTACATATTTCTAAAGTTGAAAGCCGAGAAGCATTCAGGCAGATTTCATATCCGGGATTGGCTTGCTTCAAAACGATTACCGGTGAAGGAATTCAGGGATATAAGCATGCAATAGAAATATTGATTGAAAAATTAAAGGAGAAAGAATCATGATTATTACTTGTAAAAAGGGCGCCCCACAGGCAGAAATTGATAAAATTATTAAGGAATTTGAAGATAAGGGATTGGAAGTCAATCTGATCCGCGGTGTTGATTATAACGTATTTGGTATTGTCGGCGATACAACGATTGTTGATGAAAAAATTGTTCGTGCGAATCCATGGATTGAACAGGTTACCCGCATCGCGGCACCTTATAAAAAGGTAAACCGCCTGTTTCATCCGGAAGATACAGTGGTGGATGTCGCAGGGATTAAGATTGGCGGCAAGGAAAATATTGTTGTAATCGGCGGCCCATGTTCTGTGGAAGGTGAGGATCAAATCTGCCGCATAGCTCAAGAGGTTAAAGATGCCGGTGGTGTAATGTTAAGAGGCGGTGCGTATAAGCCAAGAACTTCACCTTATGCGTTCCAGGGTTTAGGCAGTGAGGGCATTCAGGATATGGTTGAAGCCAGAAAGCGTACAGGTCTGCCAATTGTTTCAGAAATTATGGGTGTGGATAAGATTGATGAATTTGTTGAAAATGTCGATCTGATTCAAGTAGGCGCCCGCAATATGCAGAACTTTGATTTATTGAAAGCACTGGGGATGATCCGCAAACCGATCTTATTAAAGCGCGGCTTGAGTAATACGATTGAAGAATGGCTGATGTCAGCGGAATACATTATGTCCGGCGGCAATGAGAATGTCATCTTATGTGAACGCGGTATCCGTACATTTGAAAAATATACAAGAAATACATTAGATCTGAGTGTTGTGCCAATCATTAAGCGCAAGAGCCATCTGCCGATCATCATCGATCCATCACATGCGACCGGTGACTGGGATCTTGTTGAGTCAATGAGCCTTGCGGCAATTGCGGCAGGTGCTGACGGCTTGATTATAGAGGTTCATGACAATCCAGAATGCGCATGGAGTGATGGCGCGCAGTCATTAAAGCCAGCTAAATTTAAACAGGTTGTTGAAAAAGGAAGAGCGATTGCCAAAGTTATTGGCCGTGATATCTAGAGGGGGATAAATTATGATTATTACATTAAAAAAAGATACACCGAAAAATGAAGTTGAACGAATTATTAAGTCTTATGAAGACAGAGGCTTTCAAGTTAATAACTCACAGGGCAGCAATTACCATATTTTAGGTTTGATTGGAGATACTACCTCATTGGATGAAAAAATCATTAAAGCAAATCCATGGATTGAGGATGTTACCCGCATCGCTGCACCTTATAAAAAAGCAAACCGTCTCTTCCATCCAGAAGATACAATTGTAGAAGCGGCTGGTATTAAAATTGGCGGCAATGAAAAAATTGTGATTATCGGCGGTCCATGCTCCGTTGAGGGTGAGGATCAGATCTGCCGCATTGCACAGGAAGTCAAGGATGCCGGTGGTACTATGCTGCGCGGCGGTGCTTATAAGCCAAGAACTTCACCTTATGCGTTCCAAGGTCTTGAAAGTGAGGGCATCCGGGCTATGGCAGAAGCGAGAAAACGCACAGGACTGCCAATTGTCAGTGAATTGATGGATGCCGAGCATATCGATGAATTTGTGGAAAATGTAGACATTATTCAAATCGGTGCGAGAAATATGCAGAACTTCTCTTTACTGAAAGCGGTAGGTAAAACTAAGAAGCCAATTTTATTAAAACGCGGTTTAGCTAACACAATTGAAGAATGGATCATGTCAGCCGAATATATCATGGCCGGCGGTAATGAAAATGTTATCTTATGTGAACGCGGTATTCGTACTTTTGAAAAATATACAAGAAATACTTTGGATTTAAGTGTTGTGCCAATTATTAAGGAAAAGACACATCTGCCAATTATTATTGATCCGTCACATGCGACTGGTAATTGGAAATTAATTGAATCAATGAGCTTGGCTGCAATTGCGGCAGGTGCCGATGGTTTGATTATTGAGGTGCATGATAACCCTGAATGCGCATGGAGTGATGGTGCGCAGTCATTGAAACCAGAGAAATTCGCGAATGTAATTAAGAAAGGCCGTGCGATCGCGCAAGTGATCGGCAGGGATCTGTAAGATGAAAGTGACGGTAACACCTTCCGCTTGCAGCGGCAGTGTAAAGATACCGCCAAGCAAAAGCATGAGTCACCGCGCGATTCTTTGTGCCTGTCTGGCACCGGGAGTTTCACACATTGACAATATTGCTTATTCTGTGGATGTACAGACAACAATTGAAGGGATGCGCGCTTTAGGCGCAGAAATTGAATGCTATGAGCATAGCTTAAAAATAAACGGCATTAAGGATTTTAATCACTTGAATGCGTCTGTAATAAACTGCAATGAATCAGGCTCTACCCTGCGTTTCTTTATTCCCCTCTTTGCCGCGACTGGGCAGAGGGTTAGCTTTACCGGCAAAAATCGTCTCTTGAAACGTCCGCAGAAGATTTACGAGGACTTATTTAAAGCTCAGGGCTGTTTCTATGAACAGGATGAGCATTCAATCACCATCGAAGGAGCACTGAAACCAGGTAATTATACTTTACCGGGAAATGTATCTTCGCAGTTTATCAGCGGCTTGTTATTCATTCTGCCGCTGCTTGAGGATGATTCAAGGATTCATATTGAAAATACATTTGAATCTAAAAGCTATGTGCTGCTGACGATGCAGATGCTGGAAGAGTTTGGTGTGAAAGTCAGCTTTGAGGATGAAAATACATTATATATTAAAGGTAATCAGCATTATCATGCCCATGATACCGCGGTGGAAGGTGATTTTTCACAATTTGCTTTCTTTGCGGTTATGGCAGCGATCAATCATGATTTAGATATTTTAGGTGTAAGCCATGATTCTTTGCAGGGAGATAAGCAGATTCTTGAGATTATTAAGGATTTCGGCATCACTGTTAAAGAGATTGAAGGCGGTTATCATGTATGCAAAGGTGAACCGCATGCCCATGATATTGATCTGCATAATTGTCCGGATCTTGGCCCTGTTGTCTGTACGCTTGCCATGGCTTCCCAAGGCTGTACTAAGATTTATAATGCCGGACGGCTGAGAATCAAGGAAAGTGATCGGATTTTAGCGATGGAAACAGAACTTCGCAAATTTGGCTGCGATATCAGCAGCAGTGAAGATGAAATCATCATTAACGGCGGCATGACACAGACGCCTGATGCGCTCAGCGGCTGGAAGGATCACCGCATTGTGATGGCATTGACAGTAGCGGCTGCGATTGCGGATCATGAGGTAGTTATTGATGAAGCGGAGTATATTGAGAAGAGTTATCCGGCATTCTTTAATGACTGCCGTAAGGTAATGATAAAGGTGAGTGAGTTTCATGATTGATAAAAAGAAAAGATTTCTGATCATCGGACTTGGTTTATTAGGCGGCAGCTACGCAATGGGTCTTAAAAAAAGAGGCCATATCGTTTCAGCTATCGATATTAACGAAGCTTCCATCAACTACGCGTTAGAAAAAGGCATCATTGATGAGGGAGCGGCAACTGCAGATCCTAATTTAATCAGCCAAGCCGATGTGATTATATCTGGATTATATCCCAAAACCATCGTTGGCTGGATCAGCGAGAATCAGCAATACTTCAAAAAGAATGCCTTGATTACGGATGTGACAGGTGTAAAATGCAGTATTATCTATAAGATTCAGGAATTGCTGCGTGAAGACTGTGAGTTTATCGGCAGTCATCCAATGGCCGGCAAGGAAGTCAGCGGTGTGCAATTTGCAGATCCTTCTATCTTTTTACCAGCGAATCTCATCATAACGCCGACATCAAAGAACACGCAGGCAGCGATTGATTTTCTCTATGAATTTGGGATTGAACTGCGCTTCAACAATATCTGTATTCTTACACCGGAAAAACATGATGAAATGATTGGCTACTTATCACAGCTGACGCATGTCATCGCTGTTTCATTAATGAATGCCAATGACAACTCGCATCTAAAGGAATATACCGGTGACAGCTTCCGTGATTTAACCCGCATTGCTAAAATCAATGAAAATCTATGGACTGAGCTGTTTTTGATGAACAAGGATGTATTGGTAAATGAGATTACGGCTTTTGTCGATGAGATTAATGATTTTAAACAAAAGCTGATGGCTGAGGATGTTGATGGCATGAAACAGAAATTTATCCAATCGACAAAGCGCCGTAAGTATTTCGATAAATAGATTTGACGCAAGGCTGTATCCTGACGGATATGGCTTTTTTATTGTGTAACAGCTTTGAAAACGATTTTCTCCGCCATTGATGACAATGAAAGTGCTTTTATTGGTTTATTCTTTGCTTACTATTGACATGGTGGTTACTCTGCGATAACATTATCATGTTAGATAAAGATAACATTCAAAAGAGGTGTAGTTATGACTTTAAATGAGATAGAGGTTGGCAGCAGCGCAATTGTTGGTGCTGTAAATGGTGAAGGGGCGCTGCGCAGACATTTGCTTGATATGGGTATCACACCGGGAACGACCGTGCAGCTGCATAAAATAGCGCCGATGGGTGATCCAATTGAAATACGGCTGCGTGGATATAATTTAACGATTCGTATTGATGATGCGAAGAAAATAGAAGTTGTAGGTGACAGCGATGATTTTTGCACTCGCCGGTAATCAGAACTGCGGTAAGACAACACTTTTCAATCAGCTGACAGGTTCAAATCAGCATGTTGGAAATTTTCCTGGTGTTACGGTAGACCGCAAGGATGGTTTGATTCGTAATCACAAGGAAAGTACAGTGGTGGATTTACCGGGTATTTATTCATTATCTCCCTATACTTCTGAAGAAATCGTAACTCGTGATTTTTTGCTTGATCAGCATCCTGACGCGATTATTAATATCTTGGATGCGACAAATATTGAACGTAATCTTTACTTAAGTCTGCAGCTGATGGAACTGCGTATCCCGATGGTGCTGGCTTTGAATATGATGGATGAAGTAAGTGCTAATGGCGGTACGATTAAAATAAAGGCTTTCGCAGAAAAACTAGGTGTACCCTGTGTGCCTATCTCTGCGAGTAAAAATGAAGGTATCGATGAATTG
The DNA here is from genome assembly GCF_003475485.1 of Dielma fastidiosa. Taxonomy (NCBI): domain Bacteria; kingdom Bacillati; phylum Bacillota; class Erysipelotrichia; order Erysipelotrichales; family Erysipelotrichaceae; genus Dielma; species Dielma fastidiosa. The sequence goes on from NZ_QRQL01000004.1 coordinate 152,961, forward strand.
ATTGAGGTTGCCTTCAAAGTAGCAAAACAAAAGATTTTGCCGGCTCGGGTTGATTTCTGTACGGGCGCGATGCACCGCTGCATTCATGCGGTATGTCATGTAATTGAGGATCACGCAGAGCGTATCGGTGTTCCGGTCAGATTCGCGGCAACGAAGCTTGTTGAGGGAGATATGCCAATGCAGGAGTCGCTGGCGCTCAGTCAGAACGAGATTGAATTGATTGAACACAGTGTTAAAGAAATGGAAAGTGAACTGCATACAGATCGCGAAGCAGCGATGGCGGATATGCGTTACTGTTTTATTGAAAAATTATGTGCTGATACAGTTATTAAATGTCATGAAAGTAAAGAATATTTGAGAAGTGTTGCCATCGATAATGTTCTGACATCTAAATATTTTGCTTTGCCTGCTTTTGTGCTGATTATGATTTTTGTATTCTGGATGACCTTTGGTGTGATTGGCACAACCTTAAGTGATTTATTCAGCGGTGCTCTTGATGCATTGACGATTTTTGTTTCTGATTTCCTGCTGAATTATGGCTTAAATCCAGTTGTGCATTCCTTAGTCATTGACGGAATTTTCGCTGGTGTGAGCAGTGTGCTTTCCTTTATGCCGGTCATTGTTATTCTCTTCTTCTTTTTATCAATTCTTGAGGATAGCGGTTATATGGCGCGTGTTGCGTTTGTTATGGATAAACCGCTGCGTCATTTAGGTCTGTCAGGCAGAAGCTTTGTGCCGATGCTGATTGGCTTTGGCTGTTCGGTGCCAGCCATCATGTCCACTAGAACGTTGTCGAGTGAAAGAGACCGGCGAATGACCATTCTCTTGACACCCTTTATGAGCTGCAGTGCAAAACTGCCGATATATGCGATGTTTACGGCTGCCTTTTTTCCTAATAATGCGGCATTGGTAATGATTTTGCTATATGCGACAGGAATTTTGGTTGGCATTCTTTGCGCTTTTCTTTTAAAAAATTCTATGTTTCAGGGAGAACCGGTACCATTCGTAATGGAACTGCCTAACTATCGGCTGCCAAGTGCTAAAAGTGTATTGTTGTTGATGTGGGATAAGGCTAAGGATTTCTTGACCAAAGCATTTACGATTATCTTTTTGGCATCAATCATTATCTGGTTCTTACAAAGCTTTGATACACGGCTGAATGTTGTCGATGACAGCTCATTAAGTATGCTTGCGAATGTGGGTAGAATGATTGCCCCAATATTCGCACCGCTTGGTTTCGGTGACTGGCGGGCAGCTACGGCATTGATTACTGGTTTCACTGCCAAAGAAGCGGTAGTATCGACTTTAACTGTGCTGATGAATACAACCTCAACGGCCTTACCGGCTGTGTTAGGTTCCTTATTTACAACTGCAAGCGCAGCTTCTTTCCTAGTCTTTACGTTGTTATATACACCGTGTGTAGCGGCTATCGCGGCTTGCAAGCGTGAAATGGGCAGTGCGAAAAGCGCTTTGTTCATGGTACTTGCGCAATGTGGTGTAGCCTGGATATTTTCCTTTATTGTCTATCAGCTGGTGAATATGGTGAGTATGCTATGAAGCTGATTGATATTATTGTGCTTCTGCTGATTGCAGCTGCTGTTGTTGCTGCAGTAAGAGCCTATCGGAAAAAGCCTTCATGCTGTCATGATGGCAGTTGTAATCATGCTTGCGCGGCATGTAATAAAAAGTGTAAAGAAAAAAAATAAATATGCAAGATGATATAGCACAGGGCTGTAACATCTTGTTTTTTTAGCTGCAAAATCTAAAGCAGAATAAGTTTTTCCACACTGTCTACATCCTCTTATTATCAAAGGTGTATTATCTGGAGTATTTTTCCAATCAATTAGTTTTTGTTCAATTTTCCTTTTCAGTATTAACTTCAGCCCTTTATTATTTCAAAAATGTTTTTTTAAACGACTTTTTTGACAATGCGTATTTTTTTCTAATACTTAGGCATAACCTACGGGAGATATATTAGAAATGCTTTGCTACTATTTGGGTACTACCTAAAACAACCATTAATCATAGTTACTCATAATAAATATTTATTAAGAACTGATAAAGAATTTTATCAAACAGATAGCAAATGTGAATAAAATATATCGCACTTTGCTTTAACATTGATATAATAAGAATATAAGAAAGGCGTGATTTTATGGCACAGATTAGTTTGCGTGTTGATGATGATGTGAAGCGTGGGGCCGAGCAGACCTTTGATGAGATAGGCTTGAGTATGTCAACGGCAATTAATATCTTTCTAAAAAAGGTTGCCAGAGAACGACGCATACCCTTTGAGTTGTCAGCAGATCCATTTTATTCAGAAAGTAATATGCGTTATCTGGAAAAGAAGATGGAAGACTATAAAGCAGGACGATTAAGTATTTCTAAACATGATTTAATAGAGGAATAATTATGCAGTTAAGAGTAATACAATGAGATTTCGATGCATGGGAAGATTAATCTAACTGATTTTTGGAGTCGGCGCATTAATGTAAATTTTGTCTGCACACAAAAAGATATACAATTTTGTTTATATCAAATACCACCATTAGTTATATTAACAGGCCAATAAGCCTATATACAAAAAATACCCTCCAAAATGAATATTTGTCAAAGGGCATTTTTACGTTATAACCGCAGCTGTTTCTCTGCGAATTTTATTGTTCTTTATAAGGTTTAAAATATTGAATCGCAATACAGCCGATACCGGTATGACAGCCAACGACACTGATTAACTCAATTAGCCGTGGTTTCAGTCCTGGCACACGGTTTTGAATCCGCTGAATCATATCTTCACAGTCAGCAGTTTCTAACACATAGGCAACAACTAATTCATAGTCGCTGTTCAATCCATTCGCAATCATTAAATCAATCGCTTTATCCATAGCTTTAGACAAAGTACGAACCTTTTCAGACACATCAATACGTCCTTCGGTTGACTTGTCAATCTTCAAGATAGGCTTGATTTTCAGCAATCCCGCCAAGGTTGCCGCCAAGGGCGTCAGCCGGCCTCCTCTTTTCAGATGATTCAGATCAACTGGAATCAGCAGGGTACTGGCACTGTCAATAACAGCCTGAAGAATCGTCTGAATCTCATCAAGGCTTTTTCCTTCTTCATAAAGTTTCTTTGCCAATGTGATGCAGTAGAACTGTACTTCTGCGGTAACATAAGTGTCCATGCAGATAAATGTCAGTCCATTTTCTTCAGCCGCCAGCCGCATGGCATTTATCGTACCCGATAAACCATTGCAGATTGGCACCGCAAATACGGTATCATATTCATTCTTTTTTAAATCAGCAAATAATTCCTCAATCAAACCTAACGGCGGCAGGGAAGTCTTCATCAACTCGCCTGCTTGTACACGCTTGTAAACCTCTTCAATACTGGCATCTTCCAATTCCAATATCGTTTCACTTCCATTGCTGATCTGCAGCGGTAAACTGTAAATTCCCAATGCTTTCATTTCTTGTTGGTTGTGTTCACAGCCACTGTCAGTTACAAATGCAACTTTCATGTTCTTACCCCCCGTAAGTTTTACTTTTTAAATGCCTGAATACCTACACATTCACAGCCAGTATGAACGGAAATAACGGAAACCAGATCACAGATTTCAATCTCATGATTTGGAAATTGCTCCTGCAGACGGTCACGCACATATTCAGCTTGTTCCAAAGAATCGCTGTTTGCGACATAAATCATATAATTGTCATCAACTTTACGATTAATCAGCTCCTGAACCATGCGGTCAACCGCTTTGTTATAAGTGCGGACCTTATCGAAAACATCAATCTTGCCAAGGCAGCTTTTATCGATTTTCAGAATTGGTTTAATTTTAAGCAATCCAGCCAAGGTCGCAGCCAGCGGTGTTAAGCGGCCGCCGCGCTTTAAGTGGTCAAGATCACCAGGCATAACAAGTGTTAGTCCAGTATCACCGATATCTTGGATCTTAGCGATTATATCCTCCATCGCCACACCTTCATTATACATCTTATGTGCCAATTCAATACAATATTTCTGCATACAGGCTGTCGTATAAATATCTACATGAATGAATTTCAATCCAATGTTTTCAGCTGCCAGACGATATGCGTTATAGGCGCTTGATAAACCCGCGTTAATCGGTATACAGAATACAGTGTCATAGCCCTGTTTCTTTATATCATCAAATATTTTCTCAATCAGACCCAGCGGCGGGATTGAAGTCGTCATGCGCTGTTCTTCACGAATCAGCTTATAAATTTCAGCATTGCTGGTATCAACAAAATCCAACAGTGTTTTATCCTGATCTACAAATACAATCTGCAAAGGAATGCAAATTATATCTTTCTTCTTCATTTCAGCGGGTGAAACACCACAGCTTGTATCGGTTACGAATGCAACTTTCATTTCATCCATCCTTTCCTGTCAGAGGACAGTTACCTATGCAAAATATTATACCCTATTTTTGATGTTCTCACAAATCAATTCAAGAGTAAATGACAAATAAGATCAATGATTCATTTATAAGATATGTAAAAGGTCCTATTCAATAGTATTTTATATACTAATTGAAAGGACCAATTTGCAGGGAGATATAGACTTAATCTGATTTATTTAGCGTTGGCGGCAGCCATTTCACCGGCAATGCGTCCGGAATTATAAGCGAAGCCTAATGTACCGCCTTCAAATGGCACATAGGCGTTGCCATAAGCGCCGCTGGCGTCAGCTCCGGCTACCCAAAGGTTATCGATCGGCTTACCGGCAGCGTCTACTGCCTGAAGATATTCATCAACCTCAACACCGCCAAGGGTACCAAGATAATTCACATATTTATACTTAACCGCATAATATGGGCCTTCAGCTAATTCATCCATGTATTCAGAAGCTTTATATAAATCTGTATCAGCACCATTGCGGCACATTTCATTATAACGATCTAACGTAGCCGTTAAGCGAGGCATATTCAGTTTCTCAGCTAATTCTTCAATTGTATCGCCCTTGATGACAATACCCTCTTCAACCGCTTTTTCAAGCGCCGCTGTTACATCTTTTGGTGTGATGCTGTCAGCATAGCGCTGATCAGTATCAACCTGATGGCCGCCTTCAATATAACGCTGATTATTGCCGATGAAGATACTGTAACGATCCACTAATTCCGCAAGACCGCCTTCAGCAACCTGATTAAGGATTCCTTGATCAAGAATTGAATAAATTTCACCGCCGCTGACACTTCTTAATGTTTCAGCACCATGAGCTGCTTCAAGTACAACTTCTTCGTTGGTGAAACGAGTACCTTGAGAGTTCACAAAGAGAACCGGTGTCTGGAAAGCGCCAGTCAGCGCGCTGTAATTTTCAATCTGTTTTAATTCATCACTGGCTGTGGAGAAGTCAGGACCAATACCATAATTCTGCGGAATAACGATGCCTTTATCAGCACCGATTGCCCATGCCATTTTAATACCGTCACCAGTATTTGATTTTACAACTGGATTGCCATAATTAACATCACCGAAAATTTCAGTAGTCATTTCCGCATTGCCCGCAAAACCGCCTGTCGCAAGAACTACCGATGAGGCATTAATTCTTAATTCACCGCCGTCAGCTTTTACGGCAATCACGCCGCTGACCTTGCCATCAGTCATAATCAATTCAGTACCAGTAGTTTCATAACGAACGCTGCCGCCCTTTGTCTCAATTACTTCATGAAGCGTAGTCATCGCTGCGACACCGCCTTCATCATAACCGTGGGCTGTTGTCGGATTGCCTAAATGACCGATTACACCGCCATGACCTGGATCAAGCAGATTCAGCTTAACACCGTTTTCAATTAACCAGTCAACCGTAGATCCTGATTTCGCAATGACATTCGCCAGCAAGGCACCATTAGCGTGATATTCACTGGTTTCCATGAATTGATCATAAACCCATTCCGGGTCAACAGTTTTGCCGGCTTCCTTTTGCAGGGTGGAATCAGTGGCAAATAATACACCGGCGAAAGTACCGGCACCCATCGGACTCGCAGTCTTTTCGATTAAAATAACATTTTTACCTGCTTCAACCGCCGCTAATGCAGCCGCCGTACCAGCAGCTCCGCCGCCGACTACAACTACATCACAGCTGATTTCTTCCTGTTCACCTTTTACGACCTCTGTCGTTTTATTCTTTAATGCTTCGACATCACCGCCTGCTTGTTTCACACAATCCTCCACCGCACTGAGAATTGCGTTACTGGTATTTGTTGCCCCGGCAATCGTATCAATATTCAGACTTTGATTCTCTACAATGCCGGCAGGAATTTTTTCTAACGCGCCATCCGCGATACCGGCCGTTTCCTGCTGTTCAGTGATAGTTACTGACTGAATCGCATCACTTGTAAATACTACCTCAACACTGACATCACCGTTATTACCCTTGGCAGCCGCCGTGTAAGTACCTTCTGTATATGCAGAAGTGTTAGTGGGAGTATCTGATTTTGATGTACAGCCGCTCATTGAAGCGCACAGCATCAGAACTAGACATCCGCAAATTAGTTTTTTCATAAGTTCCCTCCATTTGTTACCTTAATAAGCTTAAAATAAGGTCTTAGCCATGAGTCAACCCCTATTTAATACAGCTTTTGATAAAAAATGAACAAGAAAAAAAGCCATTTAAGGCTCATTTCGTTATCAAATTCACAATCAAACAGAGACAACCTATGCCTAACCCACAGGTTCAAGGATCGGAATATATACAATAAAGTGACTGAACCCCTCACCATGATCATGACTTTTAAAGACACATTCCATCAGCACTTCATCACCATACTGCAGCTTGAATTTATCCATCAGCTCTTTAACCTCATGAAACCGTTCCTTACTCATCGGCTGATTCTGCAATGAACCGCTTGCGAATACAAAATACTTACCGGCAGGCAGTAACTTAGCATAAGAGACATCAAGATTAATTTCCGTCGCTTTCTTACAGGATATAGAAAAGCCCCATTGATGATCAAATGCTCCCTCATAAAAGGACATCCGGGGAACTAAGACAGCCTGATTCGTAATCGGCAGCCGGTCGAGCCAATCCCTGACCTTATCTTTAACGGCTTCATCCTGACTGAATTCATAATTATCAGTCTGCTTCAGAAAGTAAAAGCCATCTAAATGAACAATTTCCCAGCTGTCAGATTGCTGATCAAAACGTTCGCCTATTTTTAAAAGCTGATTGATCTGGCTTAAATATGCCTGCATCCGCTCTATTTCAATCTCCATCTCATCTCGTTTACCCTTCAATGCCTCAGTGATGCCAGCAAAATCCTTATCAAAAATTAATTCTGCTGATTCTTTAATCGTAAAGCCAAGATTTCGATATTTCTTGCTTTCAATAATTTTTTCACCCTGATTAATATTAAAATAGCGATAATTAGTCTGTTCATCAATCTCAGGCTTTATGATGCCATATTTCTCATAATGTTTAATCATATCCTGGCTGACACCCATCTCACGGGCAAATTCACCAATTTTATACCGCTTCATACCATCACATCCCTGTTTTAATTATACATCAATTTGCAACTTCTGCCTATTTCCCCTATAATTGAAGCGGTGATCGATATGCCTCGTTTAAAAGAAGAATTTATGAATGAATTTGAAATTGAAAAAAGCCGATTTATCTGTTACTTGAATCGGGCTTTTAACGAAGAAGAAGCAAAAGCATATATTCTAAGGATAAAGAAACTCCATCCTAATGCAACTCATCACTGTTCCGCGTTTTTAATCGGTGAGCATAGTGAACTGCAGCGCAGCAATGATGATGGTGAACCAAGCGGTACAGCCGGTGTGCCAATGCTGGAAAGCCTGCGAATGAATAAGATGAATGATGTAGTGGCTGTTGTCGTGCGTTATTTTGGCGGCATTAAACTGGGGGCTGGCGGTTTGATTCGCGCATATTCTAAAAGTGTATCAGAAGCGATTAAGCTGGCACCGTTAACCGATAAAGTTTTAACATATAAATATTCATTAACTTTCAGCTATGATTTAATCGGCAAGCTGGATTATTTTCTTGCTCATCATGATACGGAGATATTAAACAAGGAATACGATGAAAGAGTTACCTATATCTATCGTTCACGAAGTGATGATTTGAATGATGCGATACAGGAAATAGCCAGCGGCAGTGCCGTAATTATCTTCCTCGGTGAAGAAATTGTCGAACAGGAGATAATAAAATAAAAGGGACGGATGTCCCTTTACTTGTTAAAACATTTTAGCAATCTGCGGCAATGTCTGCATCGCATAACCAAGGAAATGCTGATAACCGCAGTAGTCATCACTTAAGAAACAAACATTTTGCCGCTTACAGCCGCCATGACATATATTTCTGAACTGACATGACTGACAGACAGCTTTTTCTTCAGCGCGTACTTTCAGGAATGCCTGTGAAGGCTCGCTCTTGATTAACTCAACTAAGCCCATCTCTTTAAAATTACCTAATTTCCGATCTTCTGTAACAAAGAAATCGCAAGGATATACACTGCCGTCAGCTTCCACCACACTTTGCGGTGAACAGTTACCCAGCAATCCACACTGATAGGGGGCATGACCATTAATCATACCAATCAGATTATCAAACAGATTTACACTTAAATAATGGCCGTTTCTTAAATGCTTAAGCCAGCAGTCATAAAACTGGCCAAAGAAAGAGGCATATAATTCAGGGGTCAGCGCTTCACGATTCATTTCTTCATCATTATTTAATGATGGCAGGCAGGGAATCAGCTGAACATAATCAAACTTATTCTCTTTAAAATAATTAAACAGCGCTTTTGGATGTTCAGCAAGTGATTTAGTAATTACGCATAAGATATTAAAATCAACCTGATGCTTACGCAGCAGCTTAATACCATTCAATACACGATAATAGACACCTTTCTTTTGAGCATCATAGCGAAATTTATTCATATTCGTTTCATAACCATCTAAGGATACACCTAACAAAAACTTATTCTCATGGAAAAACTCACACCATTCATCATCCAGCAGCGTTCCATTGGTCTGTAAGGCATAGCTGACGGTACAGCTTCCTTTCACTTGATTTACCTTAATGATAAAGCGTTTAAAATAATCAAGACCGGCAACCGTTGGTTCACCACCCTGAAACCCAAAGGTTACTTTACCGTTTTCATCCATATCCGCGAAAATCCTTTCAATCATCGCATTCATCGTTGTTTCATCCATGATACCGTAATTATCCTGTTCACGGTTATTACTAACATCAAAATAAAAGCAATAACTGCATCGCAAGTTACAGCTTGAAGACGCGGGTTTAATTAAAAAAGAAGCACTTTGCATATTATATCTCCTAACATCATATTATCATTATAGCTAACTTATGAGAGCGTTTCAATTAAGAAAATATGTTATAATGAATAAAATAAGGAAGTGTCAGCATGAAAAAAACCGTACTTATTGTAGATAAAGATAAGGATATTCTGAATCTGTATAAGAATATGATCAATTGGGATGAATATGGCTATGAAATTCTGGCAACTGTTGATAATGAAAAAAACGCAATCTCATCTTATGGAGAATATTTGTATGATTTAGTTATAACCGATATTGATTTAAGAGAAGGCAATGGGCTTTCCTTTTTAAGCCGCATTAAGAAAATGTATCCAAGCAGTCGTTTTGTAGTAATTTCTGAAAAGTCTGATTATGAAACTGTGCGTATGGCAATGAAGCTGGGTGCTTATGATTATTTTGTGAAAAGTAAGCTGCGTTTTGCGAATTTTATTGATTTATTGAATGAATTGAATGAAGCTGATTATTTAATTGCTTATTCTGATATATCAATTGAATCAGATTTGCAGAAGCTGATGGGTTTGATTCGCGATAAGCAGAAAATCGATGAGAAGCGTGTGTTAAAGGCTATTGATATTGATAAGCTGCCAATCTTGAACAATACATACCGGATGTTTTTGTTTCGACTTGATCATGTGTACAATCTGTTTCATACGAAGATCTTTGGACAGGATAAGGATGTATTGCATAATGATATCAGTTATGAATTAGAGAAGGCATTCAAGAATATACCGAATGTGAAAATCTTGTTCTCAAAGAAGCACTCAGGCATCGTGCTTGTTCCGCCGTATCAGCTTGAAACCTATATTGAAATTGCGAAAAGCCTGCTGATGAATTTAGAGAGCGGTACCGGATTTACGTTCTGTATAACAATTTCAGACGCGGTAAGCGGTGTCTCTTCCTTCTATTCACAGTACATTAAGACATTGCATTATCATAATTGGAAATTCTATCATGGTGACAGCAGTGTATGTGTGATGGAACATGTGCCTGATTTTAATGATGTGAATCGGGAGCTGATTCAAAATCAAATTGATTTTTTAACGAAGGTCAGCGTAAGGGATATTCATGAAATTCTGACTTGCAAGGACCAGCTGCTGCATTATTTTGAGATGCAGCATACAGATCCGGAACAAATCATATCGCTGTTTATGATGATTCTGACGCTGATTGAAGAAAAGGAAGCACAGCATTATAAGAGCGGTACCTGTGACTTTGATTCAATGCGTTTAGTTGTCAGTAAGTGTGAGACGCTGAAACAGCTCAGTAATGAATTAGATACGATTTTTAATACGATCGCGAATTGGATATTTGATAAAACGAGCCGTAAATATAAGAAAAATGTGAATAAGATTATTTTATTTGTGGAACAGCATATTAATGAGAAGATTACTTTGGAGATGATTGCGAAGCATTTGGGCATCAGTGAAATTCATGTGAGCCGTATTTTTAAGGCGGAAACCGGTAAGAATCTGATTCAGTATATCAATGAACAGAAAATTCAGCGGGCTATTGAATTGATGGAGCATTCGAATATGAAAATTAAGGATGTTGCTGAGGCAGTGGGTTTTGAGGATCAGCTGTATTTTAATAAGGTATTTAAGAAGATCATCGGTATTTCACCAAGTAAATACCGCAGCAAGGCAGTTGATTGATGATGAAAAAGCTTTATATGATCGGCGGTACGATGGGAGTAGGAAAGACTTCTGTTTGTCAGCTGCTGAAGAAGCAATTAAATCATTGTGTATTTCTTGACGGTGACTGGTGTTGGGATATGCATCCTTTTGAAGTAAATGAAGAAACGAAACAAATGGTGCTGGCGAATATTAAATTCCTATTAAATAGCTTTATTCAATGCAGTGTGTATGAGAATATAATCTTTTGTTGGGTCATGCATGAACAGTCAATCATTGATGAACTGTTATCGGCAATTGAAACCGCCAATTGTGAGGTGAAAGTGATTTCTTTGATATGCCGTGAAGAAAGCCTGCGGGAACGTCTTCAAAAGGATGTTGATCAAGGTATCCGTGAACCAGAAATCATCCAGCGAAGTATACAGCGGCTTGATGGCTATAAAATGCTGAATTCGATTAAGCTTGATGTCAGTGATATTTCAGCGTCAATGGCGGCTAAGCAAATTGCTTCCTTATAATAATAAAGAGATCCAAGCGGATCTCTTTTGTTTTAAATTGTGTTTTTCAGCCAGTCAAGGGTTGCTTTAGGAGTTCCTTTAAGCAGCTGTCTGCCGTCAGTATAACCTTCTTCACGATCTTTTAATTCATCAATCAGATGGCTACGCAATGTATGAATTCTATCTTGATATGCCTGCTCATGGATTAAATCGTGTTCCTCACGAGGATCTTGGTCAAGGTTGAAATACTGCTCTCTGCCGGTTTGGGAGAACCAAATGTATTTATCATGACTGGTAACGATATAATGATTAGACTGTACACCGCCGCTGTGTTCACCATGCAGATATTCACGTTGATGTGGCTTTTCACCGATAATTTCCGGTGCCATTGATATACCGTCCACGGTGTCTGGAATATCGATGCCGGCAAATTCAAGCAGTGTAGGCATAATATCTCTTAATTCAACCACACTGTCACTTCTGAATGGGGTAACTTTTTTAATGTTTTTACCGACATGTACAATCATTGGTATGTGAGTGCTTCCCTCATAAGGAAGTACCTTGCGGAAGCAGTTATTATCAAACAGCATTTCACCGTGATCGGCAGTGAATACAATGATTGTATCATGATAGGTTTCATCGTTTTCCAAGGCGGTAATTAAACGGCCGATCTGATGATCAATATGAGTGATACATGCGTAATAACCAGCCATTGCCTGATGCCGCATTTCATCATCACGGCAGCCATGCACAGAATCTAATACTCTGCCATATTGTTCAGTAAGGCTTGGATCGACCCAATCACCATGAGCCGGTTCACGAAGCTGTTTATCCTTATATAAGTCATAATAGGACTGCGGTGCGTCAAATGGCGGGTGAGGACGGACAAAGGAAGCCGTTAAAAAGAAAGGCTTCGTCCGATCCCGGGTTTCTAAGAAGCGGATGCTTTCATCAACAACCCAGTTCGTCGGATGATAACGCTCCTCATAGATCCATGGATGAGTAACCCATGAATTATTTTCTACACCGCTGGCATTTACATCCGCGTCATGACCTAGATGATCTTTTAAAAAGCGCATATAATCATCGCTGACATTCTGATGCATCCAATAAGGCGTATTTGCCTTACGGTAGTGACCAATGTAGCCATCATGCAGCCGCATACCCTGAAAACCACAGAGCAGGCGAGGCGGATGGACATGCATCTTGCCGACACATTGTGTATAATATCCATTTTTGGTTAATTCTTCAGCGAGATAATGCTCATAGTTCCAGTCAATACCATCCTGATAGCCTACCCGGCCATGCTTAGTCTGTGAACGCCCGGTAAGCAGCGCGGCACGTGCCGGTATGCAGCTTGGGCAGGCACTATAACCATTTTCGAAGAAAGCACCGTCAGCTGCCAGCGTATCAAGATAGGGTGTTTTTACATCCGGATGATCGGCAAAGGATAAACAATCACCGCGGAGCTGATCGCACATCAATAAAATTATATTAGGTTTTTTCATATCCAGTCTCCTTTGTCTCTTATTATATTAAAAGCGCTTACAATTAAACAGTTATAAAAGTTAAAAAATGAAAAAATCATGGATTATTTTAACTGTGATTTTCGATAGAAAGATAAAAAATCTGCATTTTATTTAAAAAATTAGCAAATTATGTAATATTTTGAGTGTTGAGTAATTTTTATCAAGATTTAGATATGTAATTTATTAACAAAACATTCTTTAATTGGGAAATTATGAAATATTTAAACTTTATGCGAAATAAACAACTTTTAGTAGAAAAAAATACATTGAACATGGCTTGCAGTGCCGATATAATAACCATGTACACAATATTAAGCGCTTACATATTGGTTCGATAGGAGGAACAATGAGTAATTTAGGAATCATTTTAGTCAGTCATGGTGAATTCGCCAAAGCTGCGTTAGGCAGTGCAGAAATGATTGTCGGTCCACAGGAAGAAGTAACTGCTCTGGCACTTACAGTTGATAAATCACTGGATGCTTTTGAAGAGGAAATAGCTGCGGCTTATGACACTCTGGCAGAAACATGCAAGGAAATTATCGTATTATGTGATATTTACGGCGGTACACCTTTCAATGCTGTCTCCCGCTGTATCCTGAAGGGTAAGAAGATCATTGGCTATACGGGTTTGAGTTTACCAGTATTGATCGACTTATTGCTTTGCAGAGATTTAAGTGGTGAAGAAGCAAAGAAGCGGATTGAGGCTACTCATGCCATTGCTCTGTCACCAATCAATGTTTCGCTAAACAGCGATGAAGACGACATAGACGATCTATAAGTCATACAAACAAGCGTTTGGAAAGGGGTTATATTAATGGCAGTAAGATTAGTAAATATTGATGACCGTTTAATTCACGGTCAGGTTGCGACTACATGGATCAAGGATTATGGCATTGAGTCAGTAATTATTGTTAATGACGCGGTTGCGAATGATCCGATTCAAAAATCAGTTGCGGGACTTGCGGTACCGGGAATTAAAGTCAGCATCTTTGGTGTTGATCAATTCTTGGACGTTCTGAAAAAGACGACAATTAAAAAAGTGACAATGGTTCTGTTTACATCTCCAATCGATGCATTAAAATGCAAACAGAATGGATTTGAATTCAGCGAGATGAATGTTAGCGGCATGCGTTTTAATGATCAGCGTGTGCGCCTGCATAAGAATGTGTCAGTAACACCTGAAGAAAAGGCTGCTTTTGACGCATTGATCAATGATGAACACGTATCGGTAACGATGCAGACAACAACTCGTGATGAAAAAATGATGTTTGTCGATTTACTTAAAAACTATAAGGAGGATTAACCATGGGAATCTTGGTTCAGTCACTGCTTCTGGCATTATGGGCAGGACTTTGCGCATTGGATCAGTTTGGTCCGCATTTAGGCTTTAGAAAACCGCTTCTTGCGTCAGTCGGCGTTGGTATTATCTTAGGGGATATGACAACGGCAATTATTATTGGTGCAACTCTTGAATTAATGTGGCTTGGTGTAAATAATATTGGAGCCTATGTACCTCCTGATGTAATTTCTGGTACAGTAGTAGGTGCTTCAATTGCTATTATGTCTGGTGCTAATATTGAAACAGCAATCGCTACGGCAGTAGCTGTGGCAGTACCGACAGCAATGCTTGTTCAACAGATCAACATGCTGATTATGACTACGAATATTTCATTAGTGCACGCTGCGGATAATGTAGCGCTGAGCGGTGATTTTGATAAGATCACACCGCTTCATTACTTAGGCGGCTTGTTCTTCTTCTTAAGCCGTGCCGTACCTGTATTTATTGCTTGCTATTTAGGTGCTAATACTATTGATGCGATTCTGGCGGCAATTCCAGCTGAAATCTTAACTGGTTTCAACGTTGCTTCTAAGGCTATTCCAGCTGTTGGTCTTGCGATGCTGTTAACGATGATGATGAAGAAAAATATGTGGATGTTCTTAATTTTAGGCTTCGTATTATCTGCTTATATGGGACTTCCAACCCTTGCTGTTGCCTTGATTGGTGCTGTTGTTGCCGGTCTTTATGATTTAATCATGACTAGACCTGCCGGTGCTGCTGTAAGCAATACAGCGGGAACTGATGAAGAAGGAGAGTATGATCTATAATGGGTAAAATTACTAAGAAAACTTTAAATAAAGTATTATGGAGAACACAGACTACTCAGTTCTCACACAATTATGAACGTATGCAGAGCTTAAGCTTAACTTATGATTTTGCTCCAGTATTAAAAGAATTGTACGGCGATCGTCCAAAGGAAGAACGCGTACATGCAATGCAGCGTCATCTTGAGTATTTCAATACACATCCAATTGCTATTCCTTTTATCTTAGGAATCACAGCTGCGCTTGAAGAAAGCACAGATGAAGATCATAAAGATTCAGTAGTAGCGATTAAGACAGGTTTAATGGGTCCTTTCGCTGGTTTAGGCGACAGTATGCTGAACCTGACTTGGTTCCCAATCGCCGGCAGTATCGGTGCTTCAATGCGCGTAGCTAACGGCAGTATTATCGGCCCAATTGTAATGTTCTTAATGATTAACCTGCTTTATTGGCCTTTAAAATATTATGGTCTGCATTTAGGTTATGAAAAAGGTGTTTCTTTATTAGGTGCTGAAGGCGGCATCAGCGGTCTGCAGATTTTTGACCGTCTTGCTAATTTCGCAAATGTATTAGGTGTTGTCGTTGTCGGCGGTCTGATTCCAACAACCGTTAAGGTTGCTACGGGTATTACGATTGCTTCAGGTGAAGGATCGATTGCTCTGCAGGAACAATTAGATAAGGTTCTGCCTTGCTTGCTGCCAGTAATTCTGGTATTGATCTGCTACTTATTTATTAAGAAATCCAATGGTAAAAATACAGCTTGGGTTATCCTTGGGGTGCTGGTTGCTTGTATCGCATTATCATGGGTTGGCATTTTAGCATAATTAAATGAGAACAGTTGTAATATTGATGGATACACTCAGGAGACAAATGCTCTCCTGTTATAATCCTGAGACATTTGTTAAGACACCTAATATCCTAAGCTTCTCAAAGGAAGCTACAACCTTTGACCAGCACTGGATCGGATCAGCGCCTTGTATGCCGGCGCGCCGTGATATCTTGTGCGGCCGTCTGAATTTTTTAGAGCGCTCATGGGGGCCGATTGAACCTTTTGATGTAACGCTGCCTTCCGTATTAAAGGAGCATGATATATTTACTCATATCACAACCGATCATTGCCATTACTTCCGTTTAGGCGGTGAAGGTTATGTGCAGCAATTTAATACATGGGATTATCACCGCGGTCAGGAAGGCGATCCATGGGTATCAAGAATTGATGATCCAACGATGCCTAAGAGTTCTTATGGCAAGGTAAGACGTCAATATCAATGGAACCGCACCAAATGGCCGAAGGAAGAGGAATATCCGTCACCAAGAACCTTTGCGTCAGCTTGTGACTGGCTGAAGGATAATCAGGGCAAGGATGATTTCTTCCTGATGGTTGAAGCGTTTGATCCGCATGAACCATTTGATGTACCAGAAGAATACATGAAGCTGTATGAAGATGCCAAGCTTGACCGTGAATATTTTGAAATTCCTGATTATGATCGTGTTAATGTGCCTGATGATGCTGTTGATTATATTCAAAAACGCTATGCAGCACTGCTGACGATGACGGATAAATGGTTCGGCAAGCTGATTGATCAGTTGAAGGAACTCGATATGTATGAGGATACATTAGTGATTATGACAACGGATCATGGCTATTTCTTGGGGGAAAGAGACTATTTCGGTAAGAATTATATGCATCTTTATAATGAGCTTGCCCATCTGCCGCTGATTGTGAAATTTCCAAAGAACGAGCTGGGCGGTCAGCGTATATCAAAAATTACGCAGAATATCGACATCATGCCGACGGTTCTTGAAGCAAGCGGTATCGCAATCCCTGACAGTGTGAAGGGAAGCTCATGGATGAAGCTGATCCATGACCCAGAGCATTATGAAAAAAACTATGCCTTATTTGGTTATCACGCGATGGCAGTGAATGTAACAGATGGCCATTATGTCTATCTGCGTTCACCAAACAGTGAAAATAAACCATGTTACGAATATACATGTATTCCGACTACGATCCGCAAATATTTAGGTAAAGGATTGGAGCCGCAGATTGAGACTGGCAGATATTTGAAACGCACAGAGTATCCGCTTTACCGCGTACCAGTTAATGCACCGTCGATTATCGATAATGTGAGCTGCGGTATGTCCGAGGTAAAAGCGACTAAATTATTTAATTTAGATAATGATTATGCGGAGAAAATAAATCTGGCCGGTGTTGATCATCAGGCTGAGGAATATTGTATCAAGCTTTTAGATAAGGCACTGGATGAGCATGAAGCGCCTGCGGAACAGAAGCAGCGCCTTGGCTTAAAGGATTAGGTGAGGCAATGAAGAAAAAAGGAATTCTCTTTGATTTTAACGGAACCTTATTTTGGGACAGCCACTATCATGAATTAGCATGGAACGCGATGTCTGAAAAGCTGCGCGGGGTTCCGATGAGTCATGAAGAGCTGACATCTAAGATGCATGGCCGCAACAATAAACAGGTGCTGGAAATGATTTTCACACATCCGATTGATGATGATTATTCCCGTCAGTTATCTGAAGAAAAGGAAGCAAGTTATCGTCAGATGTGTCTTGAGAATCCGGAAAGCTTCAAGCTTGCACCTGGTGTTATTGATCTTCTAAATGAATTAAAGGCACACAATGTTCCAATGAATATTGCCAGTGCTTCGATTAAACCAAATATCGACTTCTTTGTGGAACATTTCCAGCTTGCGAATTGGTTTGATCCGGATAAGATCGTTTATGATGACGGCAGTCATGAAAATAAGATTTCAATGTTTAAAACCGCTGCGGAGCTGATCGGCATTCCGGTTGAAGAATCAGTAATTGTAGAGGATAGTGTTTCCGGTATTCAGTTTGGCAAAGCCGTTCATGCGACAGTCATCGCTTTAGGTAATGAAAGCAAGGATGCGCGCTTCAAAGAACTGGGTGTTGATGGAATAATTCGCGATTTTACTGAATTTGACCGCAGTATTCTATTTTAAGTAAAAATAAGCCTCAGGTATGTGACCTGAGGTTTTTTATCGCAGTAATGGAATTGAGCCGGTAAGCTTATTAACTAATTTTTTAGGGCCGAATAAAGCTACTCCCATATAATTAAGTTCAGATTCTTCAATCCCAGCCATTTTTTCAATGAATTCATCATAATGGTTACAGCTTTGCGCGGCATCAAAGAAATCAACAACTACAACCTCTGAAAATTCAGGCTGATAGAGTTTTTCACGAATATTGCGTACAATTTCTTTATCGCCTTTTAAAATCGGAATTGGAACCGCGATGATTCCGAGATGCTGCTTGCCGCTTTTGTCAATGACATCAGGGCCTGCAATCTCAGGCAGTAATTTTCCCATTGTGAAGCCTAGAATTGCTGATGTATTGGCCAATAAGCCAAGAGGCAGATCAGCATCAAGCACCATCACGCATTTATTGTTGTTGATATCCATAAGTTAATTCTCCTTTTTGTGTTTTTCAGATAAAAATAGACCAAGTAATGTAAGCAGTATACCGGCCAGCATCTGCCAAGTAATCGTTTCATGAAGAATGAGGGCAGCGGCGGCGGTCGTAATTACCGGTACCATATAGATATAGACACTGGTTCTGATTGGTCCTAATGTTTTTACGGCACTGTTCCAAGTGACAAAACAAAGTGCTGATGCGCCAAGACCCAAGAATAGCAGATTAAACAAATTCTGCGGATCAATGAGACTTTTCAAATTCATTTGAAAACCGGTAAAGAATATGATTGGCAGCATGAAGATCAAACCGTAAAAGAATGTTCGGCGTGTAGTTTGAATCGTGTTATAGCCAAAGCTGCTGATTTTCTTGGTCAGCGTTGAATAGGCAGCCCAGATACAGGCAGCCGCAACCGCAAGCAGATCACCCATCGGATTTAGTTCTAAAGCGGCGTTACTGAAGCTGATTAGGGCAATGCCGGCCATAGCTATCAAAAAACCTAAAAAGAAACGTAGGCCTGGGCGTTGATCATGCAGAAACAGACAGCTGAAAATCACCGTAAAGAAAGGCGCGATTGAAATAATGACTCCGACATTAGCCGCCTGCGTATAAGTCAGTGCAATATTTTCGAATAAGTAATACAGGGTGATACCGCATAAACCTGCCGCCGCAAAGGTATATTCCTGCCGCGAATCGACAAGTTTAAGCTTATGCGGGCAGACAAGCCATAAGGTACATATGCCAATAAAAAAGCGGATAAAAAGAATTTCAATGGGTGTAAAATAAACTAACAGCACCTTAGTGGAAATGAAAGTTGTCCCCCAGATAAGAATCGTAATGAATGCGAACAGATGTCCTTTTGCTTGATCACTCATTTTTCTTCCCCTTAGGATTGATAAAAATCCGCTGATATTGTTTTGGCGTCAAGCCGATAAATTCTTTAAAGAAATTCGTGAAATGACTTTGATCCGCAAAACCAGTCATTACTGCCGCATCAATTGGTAAAATGCCCTGTTCCAATAGTTTTTTAGCCCGGTCAATTCGGATTGTCTGCAGATAGCGGTAAGGTGATACACCAATTTGACGGGTAAACGATCTCAATAAATATGATTTACTGAAATTAGTCATAGCTACTAAATCATCAAGCTGTATATTTTTTGAATAATGCTCTTCCATATAGGTACAAAGTAATTTAATTTGCTGATCAGGTTCACTGACACTGATTTCATCAAAGGGCATGACATGCTCCTGAAATACCTGATCAAGCAGGAAAAAGAAGGCTTCCTCTTTTTCAAGCTTAGGGGCATGGTTTAAGATCGCATTATATAAATCGTTTAATGAACGAGTGATATCACTTTGATAAATGACATTGTGTATGAAATAAGGCGTAAATTCCTTGCCGGTGATTTCACCTGCCATCTTAACCATGATTTCAGGATTAATATTTACGGCTCGATAATCCAGTATCTCGCCATTAATCGGCGCGCAGTAATGATTATCACGGGGATTAAAAAGAATCAGATCACCCACTGACAGATCATATTCCTCTCCTTTGCACCAAAGATGCCGGCTGCCTCCCTCGACAAAGCCGATGACATAATATTCATGAAAATGATTAGGGAATTTCTGAACGATGCCGCTGAGGTTATAGGCTTCTATATCTAAGTCATGATCATAATAGACATGACGCTGTTCCTGTATTTGAGACATGCTGATCCTCCTTTCATTATTCATTATTGTAGCACCTTCTGATTTTAATTTCTTGTATGATATGACACAAAGGACACCGCAGATACGATGTCCTTCTTCTTAAACTTTTTTTATATCCATTTCAAAAGGGATATCATAGGCTGAAACAACCTTAATTCCTAATTTACGAAATATTGAAACAACATTGTATTCATTGGTTGTGAAGATAGATACTCGTTTAAGCTTAGGGAATTGACGCAATTCATTTTCATCAATGGCATCGATATCAAACAAGCTGTCCTCACCATCCCAGTTAGGAGCAAGCTGGCAGTTAATTTCATCGCCGCCATCCATGTTGATTTCGGTTATTTCAGAAGCTAACCGGGCAGGAATTGGATAACGCCTAAACCAGTCTTCGGCTTCAGGTATTAATTTGTCATAGCCCTCAGTTTCAGGATCGATTTTGCGTTGAGTGTATTCACTGGCAAATTCCCAGATATTAAACTTTGGTTTTATCAAGTTCTTTTCATACATCAAAACATTCATCACAGCCAATTTGAAATTCAGATTTTTAAATTTTAGTAATGGTTCGTTACATTTAGGGAGCTTATATTTTAAGGATTTAGCGTTGAGCTTTACAGGCGTGTAGTATATTTTAATATGACTGGCATAATAAGCGATTATAGCCTTAAGCTTTTCATCGCTGTTTTCTAAAGTACAGCGAGGCAAACAGGTAAAAATTGTGAAACAGCCCAGCTTAAGCGTGTTGATAGAACCAAAAGTCTCCCAGTCTGTTTCAATATAATCCCTGCCGTTAATTAGCACATTGCCGTCAAATGATTTTGCGGCAAGATTGTGATCATGGCGAGAAAGGCAGATTATAAAATTTTCAATTTCATTATTATTGACTTGACCTTGAATACCTAGATTGTCCCATACATAATAAATCACTGGTTTTAGCTGCGCATCGTTAGTATTGCTGTCCTTACGGGCCCCTTGCTTAGTCACAATGCGAGCGGTGCCAAGAATTTCAGTCACTTTTTCTAAAGTGAAGGGTGGAATTAGTTTCTTTCCGCAAATCACAAGCTGATTCTTTTTAATATGTAACTGTTGATTTGCTGGCAAGGTACGCGGAATGTCAGGATAAAGAGAATGATAACGCCGCCATTTTCCCAGATGCTTCGGCTTATTGGCTAAGCGCAGAAATCCCCAAAAATCCTTAGGCTCATGGATAACGCTGCCCACCTTTGTATGCAGAGTTGTAATGATTATTCGGCCATCAGGCAAAGCCGTGATTTGATTTGGCTTGCAGGAAGCGAACATACCGGGACGGATGCGCAGTATTTCACCGCTTTTTTGATTCCATAGCTGGGCGAAATCAGTTCGAAAATCATCCCCTGAATTATAGATTATCACCCAATCATTGATGAAAGGACGCAGCTTAAGATTTTCACCTAACCCTGGCAATGAAACAATTTTACAGCAGCCATTCATCATGTCTAAATCCAACAGATTAGAATGATTGTTATCCCATCCTGAAGTTTCACGTATCATCATCAGGCGTGATGTATTAAAGACAGGCAGAGAGTTGTCCAATTCATCATAGCCGCTGCGGCGGAAGGGTTGGCATTGTAAATCTCGATTTTCATATCTGAGAATTTCTCTGTCACTATGACCTCGATTTATATAAAGATGTCCCAAACCGTCAATTGCAAAGCGGCAGATACTGTCGGAGGGGGAGAGAATGAACCGCTGGACATCCTCTACGCCGGACTCGTTCATTTTGAGAATCAAAACACTTTCCTCATCCCCTGTGCAGAGATAGTCATTGCACCAATACAAGCGGTTTAATTTACGCATTGAACGAGGAGTCAGTTTTCCCCAATCATTAACGCTTGCCGCATCCTTTCCGCCAATTATCATTTGAGCATACATTGTAGTATAGATAGCGGCATAAAAGTCTAATTTCGGGGAATAAGTAAAGCCATGAAATCCTTCCCAGTTTACTTTAATCGGCTTTAAAGGCTGTTCACGCAGATCAGCTACAAACTTTCCCTGCTGTATCTCATCCTTGGCAATCCAAATACCACTTGCGAAATTACCGGCAATTGTTTGTATCGTATAGTAGGCATCTTGAGGGAAATATGTGTCATTGCAAGGCATTAACGGTTGTGTAGGCTGTTCTTTGGCAGCCTGCCCAAACGCGCGTCCGCGCTGCTTCATCAGCTTAAAATAGTGATCAGCTTTGCGGCACTGCGGTTCAAAGGCGGCTTTTTCTTTATCAGATAGCATGATGAATAAATGCTCGTCTTCTTCATCAAAGTCATAGAGACACCATCCGAAAGCAGTTAGTTCCTGACCCAGCGCCTGTATTCCATCTTCATGTTCAAAGGTCATATATTGCATCGCAACATCATCAAATCGCTGGTCAAAAAGAGCGGGGATATCCCGCCCCCATTTTTTGCGCAGTTCTGCCAGTGTATCAGTTATCTCTCCATCAAAATTAAGAATGTCCAGGGCATCTTTCTCTAAAGCAATAAGGTCAAACATGATGTTCCTCTAATGATACCGGTTCATTTCTGAAAGCTGAGGTTCTTGATATTCAGGCCAAGGACAGGCAGCCCATTGACCGTCATCGTCTTCAGGCAAGCCGGCAAGCAAATCGGCAGCAGCATCGCTTAAGAAGCTAAGATAGCTTTCTGCTGAAGCATCATTGCAAAGCAGCTTCCACATCAAACCGCCAAAAAGATAAGATTGAGCAAATTCGCGCCAGTTATCTAAAGCCTTGACTGCCCGCTGTGACAGATCCCATAGGATTCCCGTCGCTTCTCCTTCAGTAAGCCAGCCAAGATAGCATCCCCACCGTGTCAGCATAGCGGCACGCCCGATATCCCAGCCAATCATGAAACTAGGAGTATACTGGGTTTTATAATGCTGTGCAAAACGCCAAGCCCGGCGCAGTGAAGCTTGTTCCTCTTCACTGTCAGTATTGCTTATTAATTCTTCCGGTGAGTTAGCTTCACAATATATCTGATAGCGCAGAACGTAACCCGCCTGAGTCAGAGAACGGAGGGTGTCCATCAGCTCACCGCGTCCATTAATTCCCCAAGTGCGGCGTACTAACGATACAATTTGCTGTTCCATGAGAGGAATGTGTTCCTCAACATCGATGCAGTCTAATCGATGATCATTTAGCTTAGCAATCATGCCTGAAAGCAGAATTCCAAACTGTCTCCACCGAGCATCATCCTTAGCATATGTGATTGGCTCCGGCTCCGGCAGTGCTGCAAGCTGTGCCATTTTTTCATCTAATATATTATATAACTCCGCTTCTAAAGCATCATCAAATTCAGCCTCTTCCTCCTCGTCCTCATCCTCTTCTTCCATAGCCAAGGTTTCTAAAGCAGCCGCAATCACTCCCATATCTTCGCCAAACAGCTGATCCATGATGCCAGCCGTTGCTTCAGCGGCTTTCTGATCCACCATCTGTTTAAGCATATCTTCGTTAGCTGTCATTTGTGCCATGATTTCAGGATTAAACATCTGGCCTAAAATTTCGACTTGCCGCTGCTGGTTTGCCATTGCCTGTTCATCGGCTGACAACTGGCGGGTTGCTCTTTCGGCTTCAGCCTTTTCAGCATCAGCCTGCATCTGTTCACTGATCTTTTTACTTTTTTCAATTGATTCATTTAACTGCTTGGATGCAGCTTCACTGGCTTCCTGTGCTCGTTTCATCATTTCTTCAATATCAATCATGATAAGTATCCTCCTATGGATTTATGATATGAACTGTAACTCTTACTTCGTCTTAAAGTGATTCATAAAGAAATCGGTAAAGGCCTTTGCTTCAGCCTCTTGATCAATATAAATATAGTTGCTTTCATCTTCCAGCCACTCAAAAATATTAATCGCGATGTAACCCTTCTTATCCGGATAGATGATAAAAGCATCGGTTGGATATTTATTACGGTATGCCTTATAAATTTCTGAGCGGCGATAGTAGACAGGATTGCCGCATTCATCAAGGTCAGGCGTTGTAGGTACTACAACAATTGTTTCATTTTGCTCATTCCAGCCGACAATCAAGCTGCCGATTTTTGATTTGCTGCCGTGAACCAAGCCATAGTTAAAACGGCTTACATCTTCAGTATAGCCAGCCGCCAGCTTGTATCCAGTGCCGTTTTCCACAGCTTGATCAAAGCAGGCGCGCATCTTGCTGCGGTTTGCATCACTCTTAGCCTGATCAATCTCAGGTCCTTTAAAAAATTTGTTGAATAATCCCATTATGTTATTCCTCCTTGTAATTTATGATTGATGCAGCGTTTCCATATATTTAAGGATGTGATTAATTTGAAATTCTGCCAAATCATCCGCTGCGTCAGAAAATAGGAAAGGCAGTGTATCTGGAATTGCTTTGCATAAGACAGCCGCAGAGAATACTAAATTGCCAAGCAGCTTTGTGGTCTGCGTATCAGCATCAATTTCAAAGATATTCAGCACTTCTTTGAAAAATGTCAGCCTTCTTGTCTGAAATTCTTCGCGCTTTTCACCGGAAAGGCACTTGGAAAGTGACTGCTGTTCCTCTACACTCATGATTGTGAAATGACCTTGTCCGCCATAACAGAAATCATGAAGAAAATGATTGATTTTATCGTGCCAGTTCAGCGTTTGGTCATCCATCAGCTTTTTCGCATATGCCAAGATTTTGGGCTGCTGACAATAAAAGGCCTGTACAACCAAATCTTCTTTTGCCGGGAAAAAGGTGTAAAAGAAGGTTCTTGAAATGCCAACACGGGTGTAGATTTGTTCAACCGTCGTATGCTGAATCCCTTGTTTAGAAAACAATTCCAGTCCGGTTTCTATTAGGTCTTCCTTGATTTTATTGCGGTCTATTTCAGAATAAGCAACCTTAGGCATGATATACCCTCCTTAAAATAAAAACAAATATTTAAATCTGTCTTTATTATAGCAAGGGCAACTCAATGACACAAGTGTGACCAACACAAACCAGACATAAAACGATTAAAAACAGCATGACATATGCCATGCTGTAATATTAAGTTTTGATTATGTTTTTACTTTTGATTTAGGATTCGTTTATAACCGCTGCAGGTCGCAAGGAAATATAACTCGTATATGAGGACAACAATGCCTGAGGTCATCAATGCCGGCATTAAACGATCTGTTTTGCCAAGAATCGCAATAACCTTGTCCATAGCGGTAATACCTACCAATGAATGCACGATAGCTAGTGACAGCGGCATCATGAAATAGATCGCAATCTGGAAGTTAACTGATTGGGAACACATTCTCGCATCAGCACCAATCTTATTAAGCACCAGATAATAACGGCGGTTATCCGCAGCCTGTGATAATTGCTGGAGCGCCAGCATGACACAGCTAGTCAGCAGGAATACAAAGCCCAAATAAATGCCGACATAAGTAAAGGTAACCGTCAAGCCAGTGCAGCTTGCATAAATTTCACTGCGGGTATCCATATAGATAAACATATCGTCTAATTGATTCTGAGCATAAGCATCATAGATTTTCTGGGCAAAGGCAGTGTCATCTGCGCCATCCTTTAAGGTAATATTCGTATAATGCGAAATTGCAAACTGGGTATCCATATAAAATGAATTAGGCGGATTATTTTCAATCAGCGAATCATCAACGATTAACCCGATAGTTGTGGTGATTGCTGTGTTATTAATTACATTGGTAATCGGAAGATCCCGCTTTACAAGCTTTAATTCCTGATTCAATGCCTGAATGGTTTGAGCATGATTGTACACACTGCTGATGGCATCATATGCCTGCTCATTCGCAGCCGCTAAGACTGCCTCATCAGGATTGAGTGAAATTGTCTGCAATCCTTTAGCCTGAAGGAAGGTATTGTAATCAGATAATGGATAAATCGCTAACGGCATACTGCCGGCATTAATCATCACACTATCCAGATCAGTTTCAGGAATCAGTTTTGCTAATGTGGCATAGGTTGTACCCGGTGTATCCTCTCCGGCATAATCATAATATATATCCATTGTGAACTTAGATTTAATATCACTTAAATCAGCCCCTAATTCGGCCATTGCATCATCAAAGCTCATATTCTGATAATAAACATCAGCGGTAACATCAAACGGCGTATTGGCATTGATATTGGCATTGACTGTCTGATTAATTGAAAGTCCGGTAGAAAAAGCACCAATTCCCAATAACAGCATAACACAGATAACACTCATTGAAATTACATTGGAATTAATGTTGGAATTCACCTGTCTTAACACAAACATATTCAGCTTGCGGAAGTATAAGCGCTTGCTTGATTGGATAAAACGCAGCAGGAAGCCGGATAATGACATGAAGAAAAACAAGGTGCCCAGACTGCCGGCAATAATGATTGCAGGCAGATTCGTAAACATATTGATGCCTGCTTTCATAACAAAGATATAGTCGCCGATCAGCAAAATGCATGCAAGAACAAATAGAATGATAGTAAGCGTTGTTGATTTAATCTCAAAAGCTTCATTCTTTCGATCGGCATTCAGCAAATCAATGCACTTATATTTACCTAAGATAAAAGTATTAAATAACATGACAAGAATAAAGATAATGGCAAAGCTGAGTATTGTAATCAGCATTGAACTCCATGAGAAGATAAATCTAAATTTAGTCAGCGGCAGTACGAACAGCTGAGCCGTCAGCACTGTCAGTCCCTGGGATAATAGAAAACCTGCAAATAAACCGGTAATCAATGAAACAATACCGATCATAAATGTTTCATAACAGAGTATCTTGGATATTTTAGTCTTGGACATGCCCATAATCATCATCAGGCCAAATTCTTTTTTTCTGCGTTTAATCAGAAAATTATTCGCATAGATGATTAAAAAAGCCAAAACAACAGCTACAACCCATGACAATGCCAGCATGATCATCGCCGCGTTATCCATCATATCACTTTGTATCGTTGTCATTTCGAGAACAGCCTGCTGCTCCTGAAATGAGTTGAAAGCATAAAACAGACAGACAGAGAAGGCAAGCGTCAGAAAATAAATCAGATAATCCTTGAATGATTTTCTGACATTCCGCAGTGCAAGCTTAAAGTACATTACCGCTGTCTCCGCCTAATAAGGTTACAACTTCGATGATTTTATTGAAGAATGTCTTGCGGCTGTCTGTTCCACGAATGATTTCATTAAATATTTTACCATCCTTAATAAATAAGATACGGTGTGCATAGCTGGCAGTAAAGGCATCATGAGTTACCATCATGATGGTTGCTTTAAACTCCTGATTCAGCTTTTCCATTGAATCCAGCAGCATTCTGGCACTCTTAGAATCCAGAGCACCTGTTGGTTCATCTGCCAAAATGAGACTTGGATTCGTAACTAAAGCACGCGCACAGGCAACTCTTTGCTTTTGTCCGCCGGACATCTGAATCGGGTATTTATTTAATTCATTTTGAATTTCCAGCTTACTTGCGACATCTTTGACCCGCTCATCAATCTTAGATGCCGGTACTTTATTAATGGTTAAGGCTAAAGCAATATTTTCATAAGCAGTCAGGGTATCTAAAAGATTAAAGTCCTGAAAGATAAAACCTAATTCCTCACGGCGGAATTTCGCAAGGCCATTTCGTTTCAGCTTAGTAATATCCTGATCATTAATAAAAATCTTGCCGCTGGTTACTGTGTCAATCGTTGAGATACAATTCAGCAAGGTTGTTTTACCTGAACCAGAAGGACCCATAACACCTACGAATTCCCCTTTTTTGACAGTAAAACTAATATTGTCAATCGCTTTTGTGACGTTGCTGCGATTGCCGTAGTATTTTTCTATATTCTGTATGTCTACAAGATTATTCATAGAACAAACCTCTCTTTCCTTGTCTTTATTGTATCCGTTTGCTTAATTCTAAGCCATTGCTTTGGATAACAATACCCTTACAAAAATGTAAGGGTTGCTTTTAACCATTCAATAAATGTTGTACTTTCCTCAGGCTGAAGCGTACAGATCTTGGCTTCATAAGTATCTCTGGCATCCTCCTTATCAATGAAATAGCCAAGATAATCATTCGTATAACCGCAGACCAATACCCGCCGTTCATCAAACAGCTGTTTAATTTCCCGGGAAAAGCGGACGCTGATTTCACCAGGGAAACCAAATAGTACCAGTTCACCTAATTCGAGAATTGAAAGATCCATCTTAAGCTCTGGCAGATAGACACAGGTAGCTGCTTGATAAATTCGATGTTTAAGTGAAAGGGTAGGATCAAGTTTTTTCAAATCGGTGCAGTCACTGATCCGATGATAGAGCTCTGTTCCGATTCGTTCACATTCAGCAATACTGGCATCACGGCGGGTAAAGCGGGTGCTGACATCCGCGCAGGCACCGTTGATCATGGTGATTGGGCAATGAAACTGAGCCGTCATTAAATTACGGGTTGTACCGATGAAATCTGGTGAAATAAGTGTATTATGATAATCAAGTACGGTAGGATGGGCATTAAAATGCAGAATACAGCCTTTATTGCGCCCATCATGAGTTTGAAATAGAAGCAGGTTTAAAAAACGGTCAACTAAACCGCTTGGATCATTGCGGTTGGCGTAAAGACCGGCAGCCTGCGCGACTTTTGAATAAGGAATTACTTCCTCTAGCTCTCCTTCTGCTTCAAGCAATGCTTTCGCGGTTTGGCGCGCTAACTCGCTGCGGATATTTTCATTCGGTGAACGCATTGCCAGCTGACCAAACGATAAATAGAGCGGAAATTCATTCAGTGAGGCATGTGTATGTGTAGCACAGACAAAAAGCTGATCAACGGAAAAATTGCTGAAGCCGGCGATACGCTGAATCAGATCCTGATCAATACCACATAAGTCAAAGCTGATAATTGCTGTTTTTTCCACATCCTCAAGCAATAACACGGTGGCCATTAAATCCTGATGCACACCTTCCGACAGACAGCGCCTTTTTTCATAACCGTTAAGATAGACCGCATTATCCGGTGTAAAACAAAATGAGACTGAAGCAGCTCGCATTATATCACTCCCTTATCCTTAATTATAAGGGAATCCAATTGTATCGCAAGTGCTTTCGGTGTATGATAGAGAATATAAAGCGAAAGGAGATCTGTTATGTCGAAGAAAAAAATTTGTTTATTGACAGCGGGTGTACTGCTAGGTGTGGTAGTGGGGACAACGGTTGGTTTTATGTTGTATGCACCGGAAGAAATGAAGCATTGCCCATGCTGTAAATTAAGAAAGAAGGAGGTTGCGTAAATGAGTCTGCTTGAACAGTATTATAATGAGATTACCAAGCGTCTGAATGATGTGAAGGAGCATGATGAGGATGCGATTGAGCAGGCGGCTCAGCTGTTATTTGACTGTGAAAAGCAGGGTGGAACGATTTACGCGTTTGGTACTGGACATTCACATATGATGGGGCAGGATCTCTATGCCCGTGCTGGCGGTTATGCGAAGATTGTGCCGATTGTCGAAATTGAGCTGACGCTTTTAACGCACCCTACTAAGAGTACGACGATTGAACGAATTCCGGAATATGCTGATGTTTTGGAACATTTATATCATGTGAAGGCTAATGATGTAGTCATTGTTTCAAGTAATTCTGGCCGTAATGGGTTAGTAGTAGAATATACAAAACGGCTGAAGGAGAAGGGAGTTAAGATTATCGCGGTAACTTCACTTTCTCATTCAAAGAGTATTGCTTCAAGACATCCAAGCGGCAAACGGCTGTTTGAATATGCAGATGTAATTCTCGATAACCGCGGCCCTTTAGGCGATGCAAGCATTAAACATAATGATTTAATCTCAACAGGCCCTGTATCAACAATTATGTCATGCTTTATGCTGCAGGCTATGATGTCTACCTTTATTCAAAAATGCATTGATGACGGCATGGAAGAAATCCCGGTATTCAGAAGCAGCAATGCGGACAATGCAGATGAATTTAATAAAGTATTGTTTGACAAGTACATCATCAATCGGAAGAAAGATTAAAAACAAATAGAGCAGTATGCGCATCACATAGATGTATGGTGTAAACCAATTAAAAGAATAAGCTTTGTTAAGCTATTATTAAGGATTAATTTCTATGCTGAACAGGAGTTAGTCCTTTTAATATTATTGTAATTATTTGCGTATTATATGAGGCATCGCCTTAGAATGTAAGCAAATACACTTTTGACGAACAAGGCGCAGAAAAATAAATGAAATTTGTAAAGGAGGTAAAAGAATGTTTAATAGAAAAAAATTTGCTATTTTTTTAGTTGGCATTATTGGTATTGTTAGTTTGATGGCGTGTCAAAAACCCAATGCTCAACAATCCAATGTAATAGATACTGAGGGAACTCAAAAAACTGTTCTTGAAATGGAAATGGATGCGAATTATAGTAGTTCAGATTCCTTTGAGAATGGGCGCCTATTTTGTGTGACAGAGGATATGGAAGCCTTAGACGCCGAGGTTTATTTTCAGATGGATGGTGAAAGTGGTATTGTAGAAATAAAAGACAGAAATACAGACGAGGTTTTATGGAGCAATACATGGAATGAAAACGTCAGCGGTGTTACTGTTTCAGTTGTGCTCAACAATCTGCAAAAAGAAAAAGAGTACGTTGTACAGTTTACTGGAACTAAAATTAATTATGCTGTTGTAAAAGTTACTTTTGAAAGTGAATTGGTTCAAGAAAAATCAAGACCCTCAAAATAAACTTCTGGATTGTTGTACTGATTTACCTTGTTCTTATTGCTAGATGGCGTACAATGCTATCTAGTTGTTTTAAATACCGACAAGCAGGGCAGAGTGATGTACTCTGCGATTTTTCTGCTGAGAAAACATTCTGCTTGTGATAGTATTGACAAAATCGTTGTTATCTTCTACAATAAAACCGAACATGTTCTAGTAAGAAAAGAGGGACACTATGAAATCTAGTAAAATTTTGGCGGCTTTATTGTCGCTGACACTGTTTTTCTCGATGAGCGGCTGTACTACTAAAGATCCAGGAAATGAAACTGGCGATGTGAAAAATGGATTAGAGAATGTTGCTGACGGCAGCTATGAAGGCAGCGGCAGCGGCCATGGCGGTGATTTGAAACTGGCAGTAACGGTTAAGGATCATAAAATCACTGAAGTAAATGTTATTGAACATCAGGAGACAGCGGGAATTTCTGATAAACCGCTGGCTGATCTTCCGGGTTTAATTGTTGATCATCAATCGTTGGCGATTGATACAATTTCCGGTGCTACAGAAACATCAACGGCAATCTTATCAGCAGCTGAAGCGGCGTTAAGTGAGGCTGGCGCTGACATTGAAGCTTTAAAGAAGCCAATTGAAAAAGAAGATAGAACATCAGAAGTTATTGAAAAGAATGTTGATATTGTGATTGTCGGCGGCGGTGTTGCTGGTTTGTCAGCAGCTGTTGAAGCATCTAAATCCGGTCAAAACATCCTGCTGATTGAAAAAACAGCGGTGCTGGGCGGCAGTACATCTTTGTCAGGCGGTAAAATCTTAGCAGCTGACAGTGTTTTTCAGCGTGAACAGGGGATTGTGGATACGCCTGAACAATTTGCTGATTTCTTAATTAAATTAGGCAATGGCAAGGTTAATGAAGATAAACTGCGTATGATTGCTGATCATTCCAGTGCAAATATCGATTGGCTGATTGAAAATGGTGTTGAATTCTCGGATGTAATTGATACTCCTAATCCGGAAATGACACCTAACCGCGGCTTAAATGCGGCCAGCGGCAGCGGTCAGGGCTTCATTACTCCACTTGCACAGGCAGCTAAAGATGCCGGTGTAGAAATTATGATGGAAACGCGCGGAGAAAAATTAATTGTTGATGAAAATAATGCGGTAGTAGGTGTCGAAGCTACTCAGAGCAATGGCGATAAGGTCATCATCAATGCCGCGGCTGTTATACTGGCTACTGGCGGCTATGACCGCAACCCTGAATTAAAGGCTGAATATTCACCTTCTTATGCTGATTCAAGAACCAATGTCGGCGCTGGTAATGAGGGCGACGGCTTAATCATGGCTAGAGATATTGGAGCTAAAATTATTGGTAATGACAGTGCAATCGCTCAAATCCTCCCTTATGGTTCTGCGATGGCTGATCTGTTTACATACTCTGGTTTATTTGTAAGTGTTCAAGGTGAACGGTTTATGGATGAATCAGCACCTAGACCTGTAAGAACACCGATTGTTTTGAGAGAAACCAATGCACCTGAATTCTTTATTATTCTGGATGATAAAATGAGCAGTGAAAACATTACTAAATCCATCGAAGAAGGCAATGGTTTTACCGCGGATACATTGGAAGATCTGGCAGCCCAGACTGGTATGGATGCCACGAAGTTAAGCGCCGTAGTTGCCCGTTATAATGAACTGGCGGCTAAGGGTGTCGACGATGATTTTGGCAAGAATGCGGAATTGATGAGCAGTATTGACAGCGCACCATATTACGCGATTCGCTGTACGATGAATACCGCAGGTACATTCGCAGGCCCGCAAACAAACTTAAAAGCGGAAGTTCTGCGTGAAGACGGTTCAATAATTCAAGGCTTGTACGCGGCAGGTGAAGTCAGCAGCGGCGACTTGATCGATAAAGAATACCCAGGCAGCGGAACCGCAATTCAGTCCTTTGTCACTATGGGACGTATTGCTGGTGAAACAGCAGCCGAATATGCAAAAGCTAACAAATAAATAGATTAAATAAAGAGTCCCAGGATAACGCAGACGTTTCACTGAGACTCTTTTTGTTTTAAGCACTGATTAAGGCTACAAGATGGTGAATCTGATCAAGCAGCTGTTTCTTGATATCATACTGGGCATCCCGCATACAATAATTAATTGAATTGGCCAGAATCAAGGCAAAGATATGTTCCAAACTTTCTTCAATCGTCAGCTGTCGATTCATTTGTCCTTTTGTTTGTGCCCGTACCAGCAGACTTTTAATGATATCACGATTAGGCGCTAATGCCGCTGGCTGATAATGGTTCAAATTATATGTATAAATATACTTCAGCCGATCAATTGGTGTTTCTTCCAGCAGCTTTATCTGAAATAAGATATAGGCATCAAGGTTTTTCCACTCATTTTCATTATTCATATTCAGCCGCTGGTTTTCTTCCGCTCTTTTAGAACTAATGCGGAAGAGTTCCATAATTAAATCTTCCTTTGATTTAAAGTGATGATAAAAACTGCCGATTGATACGTCAGCACGCCCGCATATTTCCCTCACCGTCATGGTGCTGAAGGCATCTTCATCCATCAATAGCTTTACTTGTTCAATAATTTTATCTTTATTTGAATGTTTTTTCATGCACCTATTATAGCATAATTTTCAAGCTTAAATAAAATTTGGCATTACAAAATAAAACAATAATTCTTTTAAATGCTGTCCTTAGTAATCGCTATCGCATGACGAATCTTCTTTAATGATTCATTAGAACTTTTTTCATCATGAAACATGACAATCACAAAGATCGCGTCAATAATTGCCAGCTGAGCGATACGTGACGATAGTGCTTCAGAGCGGTAAGAAGTTTCCTCAGCTGTCGATATGAAAACAACATCTGCCATTTTAGCAAGTTCTGAAAGCGGATAGCTGGTAACAACAATCAATTTCGCTCCATTTTCCTTCACGCATTTAGCCAATTCGATCGCTTCCTTGGTGATGCCGGTATGAGAAATGACAAAGGCACAGTCCTCATCGGTAAGCATTGAAGCCTGCATCAGCTGCATATGATAATCAGAAGTCCAAGTGCATTTAATCGGCGAACGCAAAAATTTATGATAAGTATCCTGAGCAATTACATTGGAACCGCCAAGGCCAAAGAAACAAGTCTCTTTTGATGAGAGCAGTATATCCGCAGCTTTCTTAAAGCTATCCGCTTCAATGAGTTTTTTCGTGTCCTCAAGGGATTGAATTGTGGAATCAAACACCTTTTTCGCAATCGTAATTTCATCGTCGCTTTTAGATATATTTTCATGAATGGAAATTTCCGCATCGAATTCTTCGGTCAGCAGGGCAATTTTAAAATCCTTGAACCCTGAATAGCCAAGCTTGCGGGTAAATTGAAAAAATGTCGAATCAGCAATTCCCAGCTCATTGGATAATTCATTGATCGTAGAGCGGGATACTAGTTTGGGATTCTTTAGGATATAATCGGCAATACTTTTTTCCTTAACGCTTAAATCGCGGTAAATTGATTTGATTTTTAAACGTGTGCTTTCCTGTGTCATTTTATTTCATCCTTTAGATAATAAAAAATATTTTTTCTTAATAGAATTATATCACAAGAAAAAGATTTTCTTCATAAAAGCATATGAATAATAATTCAAGGACGATATTCTGGATGCTTAAACCGTTCATAGCAAAGAAAAAAATATTTTTTCTATAATTTATATTTACAAAAAAATATTTTGTGTTAGTATATAGCCATAAGGTTATCAATCATGGTTGATAACTAAGATTCATGTTTACAGACTGCATGTAAAGGAGATTCATATGGGCAATTATCGTATCGCAATCGTTAATTCAAGCAGTTTTGGCAGACGTTTTCCATCGCAAATGGAACGTTTAGAGAAAATCGGTGAAGTTAAGCGTATAACGGTGGATGGAGCCATGCATGGCAAAGAACTTGCAGAGAGATTAAGCGGTTATAATATCATCATTGCCTCTATTACCCCTTTCTTTGATCAGGAGTTCTTCGAATATAAGGATGAATTGCTGCTGATTTCCCGTCATGGTATAGGTTATAACAATGTAGATTTAGAAGC
Organism: Dielma fastidiosa; assembly: GCF_003475485.1. NCBI lineage: Bacteria > Bacillati > Bacillota > Erysipelotrichia > Erysipelotrichales > Erysipelotrichaceae > Dielma > Dielma fastidiosa. The sequence goes on from NZ_QRQL01000004.1 coordinate 187,987, forward strand.
TGCCAAGAAGCATAACACCTTGGTTTCCATTGTTTGGCCGCTGATTGAACGAGACGCGGTTGCTGAAAATGCGGTTGCAAATCTCTTGTGTGTTATGCGGATGACTGTTGAGGCAGTCAACGCGGCTCGTGAAAATCGCTGGTCTGAACGCGCGCAGTTTGTAGGTCATGGTTTGAGCGGCAAGACAATTGGTGTGATTGGCTGCGGAAATATTGGCAGCCGGGTCGCGGAAATTCTGAAACATGGTTTTAATTCAAGATTGCTTGCCTGTGATCCGTTATTGGATAAAGCATGGGCAGCGGCACATGATATTGAAGAGGCTGACCTTGAAACTTTATTGAGAGAAGCGGATGTAATCTCTTTAAACTGTACATTAAATGAGACTTCTTATCATATTTTAAATGATGAAGCTTTCAATAAGATGAAAAAGGGTGTTTATATCACTAATACAGCACGCGGTGATCTGATTGATGAGGAAGCTGTGTGCAGAGCAATAGAATCAGGTATTGTGAAGGGAATGGCAGTGGATGTAATGCATGATGAACCCTCAGACAATTCACATCCTTATTTCCGTTATGATAATGTCATCATAACACCGCATACCTCCGCATATACCATAGAATGCCTTGAGGGGATGGGTAATAAATGTGTCAGTGATGTAGAGAGGGTTGTCAATAACATGATGCCTGACTGCTGTAAAGTAGTTTTATAAAGAATTAGATGCTGTATGGTCGTGTCAATTGCTGTTAGTATCACATGGGTGTATGATTATTAATAGATTCAATGATTAATAAATAGTTAAGTTATCATCAATGGTTTTCATACAGAAAGCAGACTGTATTTAAGCCAAAAAATATAATCCTAAGAAATTAGGCATGAATAATGTGATGAATTATTCAAGAAAAGATAAGGAAGTGGCAAAATGGAAAAGAGCAGAATTGGTGTTTATGGGTTAGGTGTAATGGGTCAAAGCTTAGCGCTGAATATGATGAATCATGGCTATCAGGTTTCTGTATTCAACAAAAGTCATGAGGTTACTGAGAAATTCATGAAGGAAAAGATTGAAAATCAAGCTGTCGTACCTTGTTATGATCTGCATGAATTTGTGGCATCGTTACAGAAACCCCGCTGTGTTTTCTTAATGGTTACCGCCGGTAAGGTGGTTGATCTGGTAATTGATGGTTTAAAGGATGTATTGGAAAAGGGCGATATTATCATTGATGGCGGTAATTCATTCTATAAAGATACGATCCGCAGATTTCAGGAACTGCAGCAGCTTGGTCTGCACTTTATCGGTGTTGGTGTATCGGGCGGTGAAATGGGCGCATTGAAAGGTCCAAGCATGATGCCTTCAGGTAATTATGAAGCCTATCAGGTTGTAGAACCAATCTTTTTAGACATCGCGGCAAAAGCAAAAGATGGTAAGCCTTGCTGTACCTATATCGGCAAGGATGGTTCAGGGCATTATGTCAAAATGGTACATAATGGTATTGAATATGCGGATATTCAAATTATCTGTGAGGCCTATGATTTAATGCGCAATGGTGCAGGGTTCAGCGTAGAAGAGATTCAGCATATTTTTGAACGTTGGAATAAAGGTAAACTTAAATCTTATCTGATTGAAATCACTGCAGAAATTCTGAAACGCCGTGATGAAGAAACCGGAGAATATATGGTAGATATTATTTTGGATCGGGCTGGTCAAAAGGGTACCGGTAAATGGACAAGCATGGAAGGTTTGGATATTGGTTCCGCAATTCCTACAATTGCTGAATCGGTATTCGCAAGATATATATCGGCGATTAAGGATGAAAGAGTACAGGCAAGCAAGGTCTTTAATGTTGAATCGACACTTGAAATTGATGATAAAGAAGCTTTCATAAATGAATTAGAACAGGCGGTATATGCAGCTAAAATTTGCTGCTATGCCCAAGGTTTTGAATTGTTAAAGGAAGCGGCTAAGGAAAATGACTGGACACTGAATTTTGGCGAAATTGCTATGATTTGGCGTGAAGGCTGTATTATCAGAGCTGATTTCCTGGAAGAAATCAAGAAAGCATATGATGAGGAAGCTGTACCAAATCTGATGATGACTAAGAAATTCAGTAATGAATTACTGGCAGCTCAAAAGGCATGGCGCAAGATTGCGGCCAATATTATTGAGAGCGGCATTTATGCACCGGCAATGCTGAGTACCATTGCTTATTTTGATGGCTATCGCAGTGCTAGGACAAGTGCTAATCTGATTCAGGCACAGCGTGATTACTTTGGCGCCCACACATATGAAAGAGTGGATAAACCGGGCTTCTTCCATACACATTGGGAGTAAACACAGTAAATAAAAGTACAGAACAGCGGGATCGTTAGGATTGCCGCTGTTTTATATTACAAAAGGACATAATAGCTTAAGTATTAAAAATTCAAAAGATTCAGCTTCCCCGATGGTACAAAAACACTGTCAAATAATTTTTATAGACGCTTTCATATTGAGGGTAGACAGGTTTAAATGAGCATTAAAAAAGACAGGCGAGACCCTGTCTTTTGATATTCACGTCTTATTCTAATGTAAATGCTGGCTTATAAGCACCTTTATAAACATCTTCAATAACCTTAACAGTTTCAGCAGTTTTGAATGCTTCAATGACCTTTTTATAAGTTTCGTTATCTTTATCAGCTGTTCTGGCAACAATCACATTAATATATGGGTTATCGCCGCCTTCTACAACCTGTTCAATATAAATTGCGTCTTGGTTTGGTGTATATCCATTATCAACCGCATGAGCGCCATTGATGAAGCCAGCCGCTACATCATCAAGCAATGCCGCTGTCTGACTTGCCTCAACCTGTACAAACTGAAGATTTAACTTATTCTCTGTAACATCCTTAACCTCTGGTGTATAACCAGCTGCCGGATCAACCTTGATCAACCCTGCCTGTTCAAGAACCTTTAAGGCACGGCCGCCGTTTGTCGGATCCTGTGGAATTGCGATTTGATCACCGTCTTTTAATTCATCTAAAGATGCAATCTTCTTAGAATAAATACCAAATGGGGCGATGATTGAATCGGAGATAGCGGTAATATCGTATCCTACTTCTTCAATTTCTTTGTTTAAATAAGCATAGTGCTGGAATGCATTTAAGTCAATTTCACCTTCTGATAAAGCGCGGTTTGGCTGTACATATTCAGAAAACACAACGAGCTGCAGGTCAATGCCTTCTTCTTTTAACGCAGCGATAGCCGGGTCCCACCATTCATTTGTTGTACCAACAACACCCAGCTTAACCGTGATTCTTTCATCGGTTGGGTTATTACCCTCTGTCTGATCACTTGGTTTGTCATTGGAGCTGCAGGCAGCAAGGGAAAGTGATAATAGGCATGCACATAAGATTTTTGATAATTTTTTCATTTTAGTTTTCTCCTTTTCTAATGTGTAGTTTTCTGAATCAGTACGTTGCTTATTGACTGAATCAAAGTAATAAAGATTAAGATAACGATACAGGATACATAGGTAATATCTGTCTGATGCCGTGAATAACCATATTGAATCGCAAAGTTACCGATACCGCCGCCGCCGACAACGCCGACCATGGCAGTCAGACCGATCAGTGAAATAAGGGTTATGGTTGTGGCACGGATGATACCTGGAATACTTTCTTTTAAATAAACGCGGATGATTGTCTGAAATGGGGAATCGCCCATCGACTGACTAGCTTCAATTAATCCGTAATCAACTTCCGCCAGCGCAGACTCAATCTGTCTTGAGAAGAAAGGAACCGTACCCATAATCAATGGGAAGATTGCGCCGCGGACACCAATTGTTGTACCGGCAATTGCGCGGGTCATATCCATCAGCAAAGCAACCAATATAATGAAGGGAATGGCGCGGAAGATATTGACAAGCTTATCAAGAATCGTCCAGATGATTCGATTTTCCAGGATGCCATCTTTATTTGTAACTGTAAGCGTAACGCCAAAGATCAGGCCAAATACAAAGGAGATAATGCCTGAAAAGGCAATCATCTGAAGTGATTCAACACATGCCTGAACGAAAGCGGGCCACTTATCAATAACGTTAGGCATCAGCTGAGTTAGGAAGTCTAGCATGTTTTCAGCACCTCAACTTTCACATTATGCTCTCTTAAATAGAGAATTGTTTTCTGAATATTTTCTTCTTCACCGCTGAGCTTCACCACTAAGCTGCCAAGCGGTGTATTTTGAATAATTTCGATATTGCCGAACGCAATATTTGAATCAATATTGAACTGTCTTGATACATCGGAAATCAATGCCTTATCGGTATTGCCGGCTGTATAATGCAGGATGACAAGGCTTTCGCCCTTTGCCAGCTGGACGATTGGATCATCTGTTTCAATCAGTTCATAGATCTTATTAATCGTCGATGTGGAATCGATGAAATCACGGGTTACCTGCTGTTTAGGCGAAGAGAATACATCAAGAATATTGCCCTCTTCTACAACCTCGCCATTTTCCATGACTGCCACTCGATTGCATATTTCTTTAATTACAGCCATTTCATGAGTAATCAATACGATAGTAATTCCTAACTGCTCATTGACATGCTTCAGCAATCGCAGGATTGATTTAGTCGTCTGCGGATCAAGGGCACTGGTTGCTTCATCACAAAGCAAGACCTTTGGATCATTAGCCAGTGAACGGGCTATTGCCACACGCTGTTTTTGACCGCCGCTTAATTGTGAAGGATAAACATTGGCTTTTTCTTCAAGATCAACCAGCTTCAGCAGTTCATTTACCTTTTTGTTGATCTCATCCTTACTCAAACCGCTGCCTTTTAAGGGGTAAGCAATATTTTGAGCGACTGTGCGGGAACGCATCAGATTGAAATGCTGGAAGATCATACCGATCTTTTTACGCACTGCCCTAAGCTCTTTTTCAGGCAAAGCCGTCAGCTCAATGCCGTCAACACTGACTTGACCGCTGGTAGGTCTTTCAAGCAGGTTGATACAGCGCACAAGTGTTGATTTACCGGCACCGGAAAATCCGATAATCCCATAAATTTCACCGGCGCCAATATCCAATGTAACATCTTTACAAGCATGAACCTCTAAACTTGGTGTCTGAAAGGTTTTGGTGATGTGATTTAGTTTAATCATAATGGTTTCACTCCTTATCTATAAAAAAACTCGTCTCCATATAGGGACGAGTTATCGTGTTACCACCCAGGTTCATATTGTTCTCACAAACAATATCTCATCAAGTACGCTGAATCATCAGTTATACTCTATCACGTTAACGGGTGCTGCCGTCACAAGCTACTGCCTTTCACCTGTGCCACTCCTTGACCATCTTCACTTTAAGCGCCTCTTGTTTATTTGCACCAACCATAAACTCTCTGTTTTGACTTGCATTAAAGCTACTCTTCAATTCCTTGTGTTTCTTAATGCTATTACATTATCATTTTCGTGAAAATAAGTCAACTGGTTTCTGAAAAATTATGAATTTTCACATTAATGACTTTGACTGAAAACAAATCATTCTAGCTGTTCATTTAATCAGCTAAATTATATGTATTCAGCGGGAAGGTAATGCCGACGATGGTCTGATGGCCGCTCATTCGAAAATCAATACCAAGATTAAGCTTGTTGCAAAGCTGTTTGCAAAGATAAAGGCCCAAACCCGTTGACGCTTCCTGCTTGCGGCCCCGGCTGCCGGTAAACCCACGGTCAAACACTCTGCCGATTTCATTATCAGCAACCCCGCTGCCATTATCTTTGATCTCAAGCAGGACAGAGTTAGCATACTGACAAGCACAGATTTCAATCTGCGGCTGACTGGCATCGCAGTATTTTAACGCATTGACAAGAATCTGATCAAGAATAAATTCAACCCATTTATTGTCTGTATAAACATTGAGATCAAGATTTTCCAGCTTTAAACCGATGCCCCGCATGATGAAAATCTTCGAATGTTTGCGGATTACTTTATTTACCATTTCCTCAAGCGTAAATTTTTTAATAATATAGTCCTTTTCCAAGGTAGAGGAACGGGCATAGAATAAAGCCTGTTCCACATAATCCTCAACCTTATTGACTTCTTCAAGCAGGGAATCTCTAACCGGAGATGGGTTATTTTCAAGAATCAGCTTTGCCGCCGCCAAGGGTGTTTTAATTTCATGAACCCACATTTCAATGTATTCTTTATAATCAAGCTGCCGATACTTATACTCATTCACATGATCAAGCATCGATTTATCACATTCCTTAAGCAGCTCATAAAGAATTTTACCATCTAAAAAATTAGGCTCTTCCATGCATTCGCTTAATAAATACTTCTGATCAAGCTTTTCCATTGTCATCATCCATTCATCATAAGTATTCTTTCGCCGCATATATTCCACAACAAAGCTGCCTAAGGTATACGACCAAAACAGAAAAGTTATGACTAAAACGATTTCAATCTGTATTTTAGTGATCAGCATAAAGCTAAGCATTGCCAAATAAACTAATATCGCCGCCACAAGCAGCAAGAATTTTTCCTTAATAAACTCAATTGTTTTCATCAACCATATACCCCAATCCCCGTCTTGTCTGAATTAAATCATCAAGCTTCAGATATTCCAGTTTTTTACGCAGCCGGTTGATATTCACGGTTAATGTATTGTCATCGACAAAACAATCGCAGTCCCACATATGCTGCATCAGATTATATCTTGATACAATTTGATTCTTATTGGTAAACAGACAATGCAGGATTCGCAATTCATTTTTAGTAAGCTCAACGCTCTGTCCCTTATAGCTGACTACACTTTTTGAAATATCCAAGGCTACGTTACGGACAATTAGCTGCTGGGGATTGCTGGCATAAGCGCGTTTCAGGATTGATGCGATTCTAGCTAATAAGATCTGCAGATTGTAAGGCTTGGTAATATAGTCATCAGCTCCCAGATTCATCGAGACAAGCTCATCGATTTCCGAATCACGGCTGGTGACAATCAAGATTGGAATAAAGCTTTTTTTGCGTACCTCCCGGCATATATAATGTCCATCCATGACCGGCAGATTCAGATCAAGCAGCAAAAGATCAGGCTTAAGCTGATCAATGCTTTCAAGAATATGTTCAAAATCATCAGGTGCTGATGTCTTATATCCATTTTTCTGCAGAAAATCACTAAGCTCATTCCTGATCTTCTCATTATCTTCAATTATCATAATATGCATGATGTTCACCTCTCCATCATTATAACACTACATCAGCATCCAAATAAAAACTTTTAAACGATGAAGTGTTCCCTTTATAATTTGTATCATTATTTCCATGTTACATCCCAAACTCCTTTTCTGTATAGCCAAGTACCAGAATACAAAAGATGATTCTGATATTATTTAGTAAATGTTTCATCCTGCATTCCTCCTTTATGGCTTTAGTATACGATAGAATCAGTGTTTTACCCATCGAATCAGCTAACAGAAAGCTATCATTTTTGTAAGGTTCATACACAAAAATCCAGATCACTGATCTGGATTTGCATAAGCTAAGTGAGTGCTGATTGCTTCAAATAAATGATTCATATCAATCGGCTTGCCAAGATAATCATTCATGCCGCTTTGCAGGGCATTGTCTACATCCTGTTTAAATACATTCGCCGATAAACCAATGATTAAAACCTCATTGGCATCATCACGATCTAGGGAACGGATAGTTCTGGTGGCTTCCAGTCCATTCATTTCCGGCATCTGAATATCCATCAGAATTAATTGATATGTACCTTCTGGAGAGTCTTCAAATTGTTTTACCGCCTCAGCACCATTGAAAACCGGATCAACAGCCGCCTGACAGCTTTCAAGCATAGTGACCACGATCTCAGAATTAATTTCATTATCCTCCGCAAGCAGTACACGGATATTCTGTAAAGAATCAATATTAGGTGTATAATCATCAATCACGGGTATGTCAGCTTCCACCGGCGGCCGTTTTAAGGGTATATTGACGATAAAGCGAGAGCCTTCGTTCAGCTTGCTTTGTAACTGAATATCGCCGCCCATCATTTTCGCAAACTTGCCACTGATTGCCAAGCCAAGTCCTGTTCCGCCATATTGCTTCACCGTAGATGCCTGAGCTTGTTCAAAGGGTTCAAAAATACGTTTTTGGAATTCTTCACTGATACCGATGCCACTGTCAGTAATGATAAATTCAATATTAGCGGTATCATCTGATAACTCTTTTTCTCTTACTTCCAGTGTTACTGAGCCGCCCTTAGGTGTAAATTTTAAAGCGTTAGAAATTATATTAACTAAAATCTGACTGATTCGCAGTTCATCACCAATCAATGTATGAACACTGATATCTTTATGACTGATAGTGAAATCAACATCTGCATCACATGCCTTCTGCGCAAACATACTATGAATGCGGTCAAGCACTTCCGGTAATTCAAAGACTTGATCATCAAGCTCAATCTTGCCGCTTTCAATTCTTGACATATCCAATACATCATTGATCAATGACATCAGATAGGCAGAGGACAGATCTATCTTATCCAGACTGTCTAAAAGCTTTGGTTTATTATCGGCATTGCGCCGAGCGATTTCAGTCATACCGATAATGCCGTTCATTGGTGTTCTGATTTCATGCGACATATTAGAAAGGAATTCACTTTTAGCTTTATTTGCATGTTCAGCACTTTCTAAAGCAACCTGAGTCAGCCGCTGCTGCTTCTCAAATTTCAAAAACAATAAAATCAGCATCAAAAAGGCAGCGCTGAGGATCATGAATAAGATCAGGGCATGATTGACTTGATGATGGGAATAGTTTTCCGCGGCCGATACCGCCTGATCAGATAATACGAAAAAATCCTCGCTTAACGTATATAGCTGCTGACTGTCACCGCTTTGGCGTACAATCATGATTTCATCCTTCAGTGTATCAAAGGCAGCCTGCAGCTGTTTAATATATTGCTGATACTGTTCATCAGGCAGCTTGGTGAGTTTGTTATCCCCATGGCCGCTTGCCAGTTCACTGAGAATAGCATCCAGCCTAACGATCAGTTCATCATCGGGCTGCATCGCCATTTCCTGTTTAACCAGCCGCTGTGAGGCTCCGCGGATAATGCCGGTATAATTGATTACTCTCGCGTTTCCCTGCAGACTCCAGATGGTAGTAAGCATCACCAGAGCGATGATGCAGAAGAGAGCTGTAAAGAAAACAGGTATGACTTTTCTGATTTTATATTTATTCATATGAATTCCATCCCTAAGCCCCAGCTTTATGATTATATTATTATAAAATTTATGCTTTACATATATGATTAGTATATCATATTTACAAGGTTTTCCATTGATTCATGAGGTTTTGCGCAAATTAAAAAAACAGTTTAACTAATAAAAAACTCTCCGCGGAGAGTTTTTCTATTTATTGGAATTGTTTCATAAATTCGCCGATTTTTTCCAGCGCACCTTTGATTTCTTCAATGCTGTATGCATAGGAAACACGGATATACCCTTCACCTGCAGATCCAAAGGCATCACCCGGTACACAGGCAACATTCTGTTCCTCAAGCAGGCGCTCACAGAATTCTAATGAGCTGAGTCCAGTGCATTTAATACTTGGGAAAATATAAAAGGCACCTTCCGGCATATGTGTTTTTAAACCGATGCGGTTAAAGCCATTAACAATGAAATTACGCCGCAGCTTATACTGCTCCACCATCTCATCAACATGGCGCTGACCATTGCGAAGACCTTCAATCGCGCCGAATTGCGCGGCTGTCGGTGCCGACATAATAACATATTGATGAATCTTTAAAATCTGGGTTATAAAGGTTTCATTAGCAAGCATATAGCCAAGCCGCCAGCCAGTCATCGCAAAAGCCTTAGAAAAACCGCTGATGATAATAGTAAGATCCTTGATCTCATCAAAATTAGCCGGTGAACAATGTTTTTCAGAATAGCTTAATTCCGCATAAATTTCATCACTGATCACAATCAGATTATGTTTCTTGATAATCGGAATTAACGGTGCATAATCTTCACGCGTCATCACCCCGCCGGTAGGATTGGAAGGGAAGTTCAGCAGAATTGCCTTTGTTTTATCAGTGATTGCCGCTTCTAACTGCTGAGCGGTCAGTTTAAACTGATTCTCTTCTTTTAATTCAATAAAAACAGGCACCCCATCGGCAAGAATCACACTTGGCTCATAAGCTACATAACATGGCTGAAGCAAAATAACTTCATCACCTGGATTCACAATGGCTCTTAAGGTAATATCAATGGCTTCTGAACCGCCGACTGTCACAATGACATTTTTTACCGGATCATAGTCCAGATTAAACTGCCGGTGCATATAGCTGCAGATTTCCCTGCGCAGCGGCAGCAGTCCAGCATTGCCGGTATAGAACGTTTTACCTTGTTTGATAGAATAAATAGCGGCTTCACGGATATGCCATGGTGTCGCAAAATCAGGCTCGCCTACACCGAGTGAAATAACCCCTTCACGGGTAGCTGCCAAATCAAAAAATTTACGGATACCGCTAGGTTTAAGAACTTTGACCTTATCGCTTAGTAATTCTTCATACATTAGGGCGTCACAATTAACCTTTCATTTTCATCATCTTCATTTTGGTCAAAGATTACTCCAGCTGATTTATACTGCTTCAGCACAAAGTTAGTAGACGTACCCGTAACACCATCTACAACTGCCAGCTTGCTGCCGACAAAGTTCGCAATTTCCTGCATACTCTTGCCGTAAATAATTACAATAAACTCAGTTTTGCCGCTCATCAGATACATTGTATCCACTTCTGGATAGGCATAAATCATCGAAGCGATGCGGTCATAGCCATAATCACGTTCCGGTGAGCATTTCACATCAATGACGGCAGTTACACGGTCAACATTAGCCCGATCCCAGTTAATGATGGTATGATAACCATTAATGACCTTTTCTTTTTCAAGTTCAGTGAGGGTATCTAAGATGTTTTCTTCACTTTCCTGTAAAATATCCGCTAAATCACTCACCGTCCTTCTGGCATTCTTTTCTATGAGTGATAATAATACTTTTTCTTCCATAAGTTCACCTCTCAACATTCTATTCCTATTGTACCTTGAAAAAGATTTCTAGTAAATGATAAATTATCATAATTTAATGAAACAAACTGAAACAAGAAGATGAGTGATTGAGTATGCATATGTACTTATGTTATGATAAGGAAAGAAAGAGGGAATAAGTCATGGAAATGTATATGCTGTTGAGCGGTTCAAAAGCTGAGGTTTATGATATTGTTCTGGATTCTTTGTATTATGAAGTGAGTCAATCCTCGAATAAGAAAATTAATAAATCATCTTTAAAGAAGGGTTTTAAGCATACAAAGCATCAGAAAAAAGGAAAGCATACAGTTGATTATCATTATCATCTGACTGAGCTTGATCCTGAAAAGGGTTATAATTTAAAGGTTCAGACAAATAGTGGTACGATTACAATGGGGATGCGTTTTGAATCTGAAGAAAATGGTCTATGTGAAGTTTGTTACTATGAGGATTTTAAGGCTAAGGTTGAAGAACATGGTTTCTTGTTTAAAGTATCAGATTTTTTCTATCAGCGTAAAATCAAGCGCAGAGCAAAGCGCATGCTTAAGGAAATCGATCAGGTGATTAAGAATAAGCATCGGGATGCTGCCAAGGCTGCAGAAGAGGATTCAGCAGAAGAGAATGCAAGCTAAGCATTAAGCATACCAGGTTTAATGATTCAGACAATGCTTCAAAGCGATTTGTTTTCAATCAGCGATTAAAGAAAATATATTATAATAAATAATGATTCCCCCTTCGCAATTTGTACTGCTTAGGAGGAATCATTTTTATGATGCGGAATTTAATTCAAAAGTATATGTTTTACCGTCAATCGTAAGATAGACATAGCCATCATTGACATAAACAACGGTGGAACTTGAAGGGTTTCCTGAATTATTGCCGGAATTTGAATTTGAGCTTGTGCTGTCGGTATCACTTTCTTGTTCATAATAGCTGGCATAGGCGGCATTGCCGTCACGGTCAAGACTGATTCTTACCGGATATCCGACTCGCAGCTTATTGGCGGCAAATAGTTCCTTGATGACATCGGTGGAACAAGTGTAATTACCGCCGGCAGTAAAGGAGGTAACATCTTCCAGATTAGCGCTGATTTGGGTAATCGTGCCATATGCATAATTGCGGTATACCCATAATTTATTTGTTTCAGTGGAATAATACACAACATCACCCTTACGCATTGATACGCTTTTTTCTACACCATTGAGATAGGTAGTTGGTGAAGTCAAACCGAAATCACTGGCAGATGCTGAACCGGTCAGGGCAATCGGCCCCACAGCATTGACATCGATAACATCGGATAAACTTAAGGAATCACTGCGCAGCGTATAACCTAAAGACTGGGCAAGTGTTTGATTGCTGTTTTTTAAAGCAGCTGACAGCGCGTTGTAAATCAGCTGGGCATAATCACCCTTAGTCAATTGCTGATTGACATTCAATGCTGTATTATCCAATAACCCTTTAATTCTGGCTGTCTGATAAAGCAAGTCTGATCCAGCGATTTCATTTGCTGAATAGCCCAGTATCAGCAGGAGTGATTTAATTGCTTCATCAGTGGTAATTGTCTGATCCGGTTTGAAATAGCCTTTCGCATAACCGCTCATATAACCTAATGAGGCAACGGTTTTAATATATCCTGCATATTGATTTGAATACGAAACATCACTAAAGGGAGAGGTGTAGGAATTGGCAGCGGTTGTACCATAACCGGCCAGAAGATACAGTGCCTTGGCAAATTCGGCTCGTGAAATCGGTGTTGTTTCACTGATTGTATTATCACTGTCATAGGTCAGTAAATTCATTAATACTAAAATCTCATAGATTGAACTGGCTGCGGCTTGCACTGGCTGTGCATTCCCCAATACCAGCAGCATGCTTAAAGCCGCGGTAATTAATTTTTTCATTTGCTTATTCTCCTAACTATAACGCAGCGCTTCAATCGGACTTAGACGCGCAGCCTTGCGGGCTGGTGAATAGCCGAAAAGGATGCCGATACCCACTGAAACGCTGAATGAGACGGCAACGGATAACAGTGATATTTTTACTGTCATACCTAAAAGACCTGATGCGATGTAGGCTAAAATAATACCAAGGAAGATTCCGGCTACCCCGCCCATGGCGCTGGTCAGTCCCGCTTCAATTACAAACTGAGTCAGAATATCACGGTATCTTCCGCCTAAAGATTTACGAATACCAATTTCTTTAGTTCTTTCGCTGACTGATACAAGCATGATATTCATGATGCCGATACCGCCGACCAAAAGGGAAATGGAGGCTACCCCCACTAATACAAGTGTCAGTGTCGAGGTTAATGAATTAACTTGTTCCAGTGATTCAGCGGCGCTGCTGATGCGGTAATAATCAGAGCTGGTAAACTTCGTATTCAGAAATGCTTGAATATCATTGATCCCAGCTTCTACGCTGGTGCTGCTTGAGGCATTGAACAGATAAGAAGAAATGGTTGAATTGCGGGTCAGACGGGAGGCGGCTGAGTAGGGAATCAGAACGATATCATCATCGCTGCCCTCACTGCTGTCTGCCTTCTCTTCAAGTACACCGACAATTTCATAGCTTTCCGCGTTAAGCTTAATTGATTTGCCGATCGGACTCTTGCCGCTGAATAATGTGTCGGCTATATAAGTGCCGATCACTGCCACCTTGAGCCGGTTTTTGGTATCCCCATACTGCAGCAATCTGCCTTCATTAAGCTGATAACCCTTAATGCTGGTGTAATCTTCATTAACACCGAAAGCTGTAGTTGAGACATTTTCATTATCCGCCTTTGCAGTTACTGAGATATTGACCTGCGGTGAACAATAAGCCAAATTCTCTGAACTGTCAAGCACCTCAATCATTTCATCAACAGCAACCTGATTATCAGCGGAACGACCGGTAATATTGACTGTAATTAATTCGGTGCCCAGGGTTGAAAAGGATTCGCTCATGTCACTTGAGAAGCCATTGATTAGGGCAACTAAAACGATAACTGAGGCAACGCCGATAATGATTCCCAGCATCGTCAGAAAGGAACGGAAGCGATTCCCTTTAATGCTTTTCACGGCCATTTTAAATGCTTGTTTCACTTGCATAGGCACACCTAATTCAGCGTATCGCTGACTACTTTGCCATCATGAATCTGAATCATTCGCTTCGCCTGATGGGCAATTGAATTATCATGGGTAATCAAAACGATCGTATTCCCTTCATTGTTTAATTGTTTCAATAGTTCCAGCACCTCAATGCCGGTTTTAGAATCAAGGGCACCGGTAGGTTCATCCGCTAAAATTACACTTGGATCGTTGACTAAGGCACGGGCAATGGATACCCGCTGCTGCTGACCGCCGGATAATTCATGCTGATAATGCCTCATTCGGTTGGCAAGCCCGACCCGTTCTAACGCGCGGATAACCTTTTCATAGCGTTCTTTTTCCGGCACATTGGCATAAATCAGCGGCAATTCAACATTTTCATAAACATTAAGCTTGGGGATTAAATTGTATTGCTGGAAAATAAAACCTAATGTGCGGTTGCGGATTTGAGCCAGCTGATCTTCATCATAGCGGGTGATGTTTAAACCGGTAAGTAAATATTCACCCTCACTGGGCAGGTCAAGAGCGCCGATGATATTCATGCATGTTGATTTGCCGGAGCCGGACTGACCGACAATGGCCACAAATTCCCCTTTATCAATAGTGAAAGAAATGCCGTCAATGGCCCTTACCTCACTGTCACCCATATGATAGATTTTGTATACATTTTTAAATTCAATCATCACTGCATTCCTCCTGGGCCGCCCATACCGCCGCCTTGCGGGCCGCCCATGCCGCCGCCGTCAAATGAGAAAGCACCGCCGGATGAAGAATCTTTACCGATATTCATCATATTTGGTTCACTGTTGCTGGTATTGCCGCTGGCATTTGATACCGCATAAACAGTCAGCCCTTCCTTTGCACCATCTAAAATCGCGGTATAGCTGCTGTTTGACAGACCGGATTCCACTTTCAAAAAGTAATATCCCTTATAATCATCAGATTTAATGATTTGGCCTACTTCAGCGCTTTGAATAGATTCGGCAGTTTCCGCATTTAAAGACTTAGCGCTTGCTTCATCAATCAGCAGCATATCATTGCGGGAAACACAGCTGATTGGCGCACGCAATGTATCATTAGCTTCCTGAGTGATAATCTGTGCCGTTACATTCATTCCCGGCAATAATTCATCACACTCTTCTAAGGTAACCGTTACAGGATACACCGTTACACCATTAGCGGTTGTACCATTTAATACGATGGCTGTAATTTCACCGGTATAAACCTTATTTACGGCATCGGCTGTTACGGTGACCTTTTGTCCCACAGAGACATTTTTAATATCTAATTCATCAATACTCATAGTGAATTTCATACTGGAAAGATCAGCGACGATAGCCATTGTCGTTCCCGCTTCATTAATCGTATCGCCAGCCTGTATATTCTTGCTTAAAACGGTACCATTGCAAGGTGCGGTAATGGTATATTCAGCAAGCTTTTCTTCTTTATTCTTATAGCTTTGTTCGGCATTGGAGAGTGAAAGCGCCGCTGATTCTCCCTGCAGTACAGTGCTGTCATTTTCAAGCTGTACCAAAAGATCCCCTTGATTGACATAATCATTTGTATCAATATTTAAAGCAGTGATTTCGCCTGATGTTTTTGCTGTCAGGGTTGCCGAAGAATTAAAGCTGATGCTTCCCTCATTATTGCCCGCGATGCCGTTGACGATTGCCGCCGCACTGTCAAGCTCAGTAATACCGCCTGGATTTGTGAAGCTGATTTCCACATCACTTACATAAGCATTCGCGCTGTTATAATAAGCACCGCTGTTGATCTTGCTGACTGTCCCGCTGACTGTTTCACCGCTGCTCAGCAAGTATACCGCTGCTGTATCGTTGATCTTTATTGAATCAATATCTGAGGCGTTAAACTGAAGCCGCAGTGTGCAATCCTCATTGTTGACAATCTCGGCAATTTTTGTGCCGCTGTTAACACTTTCTCCGACCTTGACATAAACCTCGCTGACTAGTCCGGAAAGCGGTGCGGTAATAGTTAAATTGGTGAGCGCTGTCTGTGCCTGCTGAGTGGTTAACTGCTGCTGCTTCAGGGAAAGACTCGTGTTGTTTAATTCCTCAACAGCATCGCTGTTATCTAATTCATAAAGGACTTGTCCCTCGCTGACACTGTCACCGATCTCAAAATCATCGCTGAGCACCTCGCCCTTAACATTGGCGGTTAAGGTATAGGTTTTAGCGGCCGTTAAAGTACCGCTGCCGCTGATACTGGTGGTAATGCTGCCAGTATCCAAAGTATAGGGTGTATAAATTACTTCATTGCTGCTGCCGCTTACCTTTAAGGCATAAACGACCCCTGATGCGCCAATCAGTACCGCACAGCATAAAATGGCTGCCCTCTTTTTTGTGAAATGGATATTAGGAAGCTTTTTAGGTAGTTGGACTTTTAGATTCATCTCAGAAACACTCTCCTTTTCATATCATATACAATACGGTTAGCAAGTGAATGATATTTGTTGGCTAAGTGAAAATTAGCTGAAAATACCAAGAATTACCTGAGCAAATAAGAAAAGTCAATGAAAGGCACGGTTTTAAGTATGTATACTATAACCCTTACAAAATGCTTAATGAAAAAATCATTGGCGTAGTTTTGTTTAATGTGATTAAATAATTTGGTTTACATAAACACAAAAAAAGCACGCCCTTTTTGATTGGGTGTGCTATATGCAGCTTATCTGTAAAGTTTCTTTTAAATCTTTTATTTATGATAAAGCTTTTTTGTATGATACTTTGGCTCACACGTTAAATTAATACCCAGTTTTCTGAAAACATTCATATCTACATCAGATAAGATTACACTGGAGTGAGCTTCACAGCCTTTTAGTTTTTCAAGCTGAGTCATTGCCAAATGTGACAATGGATTGGTAGTAGCTGAAATTGCCAGGGCAATCAATATTTCATCTACATGCAGACGCGGGTTATTATTGCCTAGATTTTCTACTTTCAGCTTCTGAATTGGTTCAATGATGCTCGGTGAGATTAAAGGAATCTGATCATCAATATTCCCTAAATGTTTCAACGCGTTAAGAATAGCGGCACTGGCAGAGCCTAACAATGAAGTTGTCTTACCTGTTACGATTCGTCCGTCATTTAATTCAATTGCCATAGCCGGAGCATCAGTCAGCTCAGCCTTATCCAGTGCCGGTTTGACACAGCGCCGTGAAGAAGTTTCCACATTCGCCTGTCCCATAACAATTTCAATTTTATTAATTGTCGCTTCATCGGCGTAGCCCTTTTTCTGATCCACCAGCGCCTGATAATAACGGCGGATAATTTCATCCTGACTGGCTTTGATGCAGACATCATTATCGACAATGCACTTGCCAACCATATTAACCCCCATATCCGTAGGTGACTTATAAGGCGATACCCCGACAATTCTTTCAAAAATAGCATTTAATACTGGGAAAATCTCTACATCTCGGTTGTAGTTAACCGTTGTTTCACCATAAGCCTCCAAATGGAACGGGTCAATCATATTAATATCATTCAAATCAGCGGTAGCCGCTTCATATGCCAGATTTACCGGATGCTTTAAAGGCAGATTCCATATCGGAAATGTCTCAAATTTCGCATATCCGGCTTTCACATTATGCTTATGCTCATGATAAAGCTGTGAAAGACAAGTCGCCATCTTACCGCTGCCAGGCCCCGGCGCTGTCACAACGACTAAAGGCTTCGTTGTTTCTACATAATCATTCTTGCCATATCCTTCATCCGAAACAATGACTGAAACACTGTTTGGATAACCGGCAATCGGATAATGCAGCGCGACATTAATGCCTAATTGTTCTAAATGTTTCTTAAATGCATCAGCTGATGGCTGATTGGTATATTGTGTAATAATAACGCTGCCGACATAAAGACCTACGCCGCGGAATGCGTCAATCAGTCTTAATACCTCCACATCATATGTAATGCCAAGATCACTTCTGACTTTATTCTTTTCAATATCACCGGCACTGATTACGATCAGCACCTCTACCTGATCCTTCAGCGTCAGCAGCATTTTTAACTTGCTGTCCGGCTGAAAACCAGGCAATACACGGGAAGCATGATGATCATCAAAAAGCTTGCCGCCAAACTCTAAATACAGCTTATTATCAAACTGTGAAATACGTTCCTGAATATGTTTGGATTGTAATTTCAGATACAGATCATTATCAAAACCAATTTTTTTCATACTATCCCTCTTTTCTTGCCATAACCTTAACTATTTTACCATAATTGATCTTTTATAAAAAGATATTGAGAATAAATAATTACAAAATAAGAGTAAGTCTTTCATTGGTTTCAATTATTTATAAATTCTCTTTTATATATAAGGAATGGTATTGAAATTTACATTAATTCAGCAAAAATCCAAACAATGTGATATTATGATAGAAAGAGGTTCATTTTGATGAATCAAAATGATTTAATGTTCCAAAATTGGGGGGGAGCGTTATGGAGAATGATAAGTTGCTGCTGCATAGCCGTAAGATTATAGCGATTGGGATCTGTTTATTATCAATCCTCACTGTGATTTTCCTCTATGACTTTAATCGCCGTACTGATTATCAGGTTGAAGCTATCACACAAAGCTATCTTATGGAAAGCGCCAATCAGGGAAGTGACTCCATAATCCGTCAAGTCAATGACAGACTGGTTAATCTTCGCTTTACTGCGGACTATCTGATTCAGGAAACAGACGCTAATGCTCGCTATGAAGTGATGGAAAAGCTGATGGATAATGATCATTTCAATCAGTTTTTACTTATTGATAAGGAGAATCAGCAGCTGGCTGTCAGCGGCATAGAAAGCTCACTGGCAGATCTGCGTTTTTATGATTCATCGCTTTTTGGGCAGGAAGGCATCAGTGATGTTTATCAGCTGGGATCGATGAATCAAAAAGTCATCAGCTACTATGTTCCGGCTTTTAATAATGGTGAGCTGGCAGGTGAATTCATCGCGACCATGTCGATTGAAAAGATTGCTGATACAAGCTTGAATACAACTTTCCAAAGCAACGCGTATTATTATGTCATCGCGGCTGATGGTACAATGATTCAGCAGAGTGAGCATCAGGATTCACTGTATGACGGCCGTAATTATTATGACTACCTCAAATCGATGGATGATCCCGGCATAACGGTTGATGAATTACAGGCTATGATGATGAATAACGAGACGGGCAGCTTTTATCTGAGTATTGGCAGCCAGCATCGTTATGTGTATATCCGTCCTTTGCCTATTAATAATTGGTATTTGTTTACTCTGGTATCCAGTGATAATTTACTGGTTCAAAATGAGAAGCTTTCAAAGTCTGCTTATTATCTGACCATTAAGCTGGTTTTGACCTTTATCTGTTTCTTTGCCGCTTATTATTATTTGGCAAACCGTTCTTATCAAGGAACGATAGAAGCCAAACGATCAGTGGAACGCAGCAATCGAATGTTTGAGCTGGCGCTCCAGCACTCCTTTGCGACGATGTTTGAATATGATATACAAAAGGATGCCGCCTATTTCTTGAAGGAAAGAAATATCAAAGCGCTTTGTGATTATGACAGTTTGTGTCCTTTCAGCAAGCTGGTGTTTGAAAACCGTTGTCTGAATGAGACGGAAAAAGAGAAACTGTTGGACGCACTGAGCCAGATGGCGGATGGCGCTGAAAAAGCCGTCTTTGAAATTAGTTCAGGGATAAAGTTTGATGAGCCGCACTGGTTCCGTTTTACGCTGGCCAAGCTGCCCTCAGAAGCCGACGGTAAAAATATTCTGGGCATAGTGGAAGATATCAGCGATGATGTGCGCAAACGCCGTCAGCTGGAACAGGAAATCAGCATGAAAGAAGCGCTGTTCCATGAAGCTATCAGTGTTTGGACACTGAATCTTGACAGCAAGATTATCTGCAGCTACACGCGTGATGGCATGATTCAGGATGCGGTTGAAGCAAATTATGATGAGATTTGTTTGGCAATGCTGAAAATTGTTCATGAGGATGATGCTGAAATGGTTGCCGAGGCAATGAATTTTACTAATTTGAAGCGTGAATTTGCGGAAGGCAGGGAACAGCGCATTGAATATCGCATTAACCGGCGCCATGAGGTAAAAGATTTTATCTGGGTAGAGAGTGTATTTAGTTTTTACACATTAGATAATCAGACACCGATGCTATTATGTTATACGATGAATATTAACGAGGAAAAGCGAAGACGCATGGAGCTTAAATTTAAGTCTGAAAGAGATCCGCTGACCGGCCTGTATAACCGAACGGCTTTTGAACAGCTGGTAAATGATGATTTAAACAGCTTATCGCTGAATCAGACGGCGGCTTTCTTTATGATGGATCTCGATGAATTTAAACTGGTGAATGATACATTGGGACATAATGCAGGCGATGAGCTGCTGATGCAGGTTGCTTATCATCTGCGTGATATCCGCGATCATAACGGTTTGTGTGAAATATCGATCGCCCGCTTTGGCGGTGATGAATTTGTTGCTTATTTAAAGGGTGACAAACGGCAGGATGTTATGGATATCGCAGAGCGGATCTTGGCAGATATTCAAAATATTAAGCTGCCTGAACGTGTCGAACTGAGGATATCAGTCAGTATCGGTATTGCATTTATTGATCAGCAGCATCATAATTTTGCTGATTTATATGAGAGTGCTGATCAGGCGCTTTATGAAAGCAAGCGCAGCGGGAAGAATCGCATCAGCATTCATAATTAAAGGCGGATCGTTTAATTGGAAAATATTACAGCTGATTCCAAAAGACGGTACTTGTTTGATCGTGTATAATATTGAACGGATCGCTTAAGGATAAGTTAAATTTTTTAGATGTTGAAGCAATCGCTTTTATGATACAATAGGAGTGAAAAAAACAGTGTGTGTCACGATGACAGGCTGATGAATAAGATAGAAGCAGATGGAGGGTTTTTTATGAGTGAAGAAGTAATTAAAATCGAAGGTGGGCATCGATTAAGAGGCAGCGTTAAAATCAGCGGCTCTAAGAATGCTACGGTAGCATTGATCCCGGCAGCGATTCTGGCAAATGGGCCGGTAACGATCTGCGGTGTTCCGAATATTTCGGATGTTGAGTCACTCTCCGTTTTACTTCGTGATTTGGGTGTTGATGTTTGTATTAAGGAAAGTAAGGATCATATCGTTATTGATCCTACGCATATGGAAAATAAGCCAATGCTTCAGGATGCGGTGCAGAAGCTTAGGGCATCTTATTATTTCATGGGCGCTTTGCTGGGTAAGTATGGCAAGGTTGTAATGAAAATGCCGGGCGGCTGTTATCTGGGGCCGCGGCCAATTGATTTACATCTTAAAGGTTTTGAAGCGCTGGGCGCTGCGGTGAAGTATGAGCATGGCGCTTATGAGATTACGGCTGATAAGCTGATCGGCAATAAGATATTCCTCGATATTTCCTCAGTGGGTGCTACAATCAATATCATGATGGCTGCCGTTTATGCGCAGGGCCGTACGATTATTGAGAATGCCGCCAAGGAACCGGAAATTATTGATGTCGCAACCCTGCTTAATAAAATGGGCGCAAAGATTCGCGGTGTTGGTACGAATGTGATTACGATTGATGGTGTGGATCATCTTGATGGATGTTTCCATGAGATTATTCCAGACCGTATTGAGGCTGCCACATATATTGTACTGGCGGCGGCTGCGGCTGATGAGATGACGGTTGAAAATATTATTCCGGCTCATCTTGAAAGTCTGCTTTCTAAGCTGCAGGAAATTGGTATCGATATTAAGGTTGATGTGGATAAGGTAACGATTCGCCGCGGTGATCAGCCTTTAAAGTGTACGGATATTAAAACTTTGCCGTATCCGGGCTTCGCGACTGATATCCAACAGCCGCTGACTGCCTTGCTGACGCAGGCGCACGGCCAGTCGGTAATTACTGAAACGATTTATACGGAACGCTTTAAGCATTGTCAGGAATTGAATAAAATGGGTGCGGATATTGATGTGCGGATTCCTTCCTCTTTTATCAATGGGCCAAGCCGTTTATCCGGCAGTGTGGTAGAGGCAACCGATCTGCGCTGCGGTGCTTGTTTAGTGATTGCCGGTTTGATTGCTGATGGTGTTACTGAAATACATGCTGTATATCATATTGACCGTGGTTATGAAAACCTTGACGGTAAATTAGAAGCACTGGGTGCTAAAATCTGGCGAGAAACGATTTAAGATATATGCATTGTTTCATTAAGTGAATCAATGCATTTTCTTTAATATTTCCATTAGGAGGTTTAAACATGGAAGAAAAAGATTATCGGTTGGAGAGAGATTCATTAGGTGAAAAGCTGGTACCTAAGGATGCGTTATATGGCATTCAGACTCAGCGTTCAAAGGAAAATTTCCCAATTACCGGTCTGCGTACACATCCGATGATGGTCCGTTCATTAGGAATGGTTAAAAAAGCCTGCGCATTGGCTAATTATCGCACCAATCATCTTGATAAAGAACGGCTTGATTATATTTTACAGGCATGCGATGATGTGATTGCCGGCAAGCTGAATGAATATTTTGTTACTGATGTGATCCAGGGCGGTGCCGGTACTTCAGTAAATATGAATACCAATGAGGTTATCGCTAATCGGGCGGCTCAGCTGGCTGGCCGTGAATTAGGCAAATATGATTACATACACCCTAATGATCACATTAATTTTGGACAGTCAACCAATGATGTGTTTCCGACCGCAGGTAAGATTACCTGTCTGTTTTTAGTTGATGAGCTGCTGAATGAGCTGCAGCTGCTTCAGGAAGCATTGCTTGATAAGAGTCTGGAATTTAATGATGTCATCAAATTAGGCAGAACTCATCTTCAGGATGCTGTACCGATTACGTTAGGTCAGGAGTTTCATGCCTATGCGACTTCTTTGGTAAGAGATATCCGGCGGATTAAAATTGCCTTTCAAAACTTAAAATCAGTGAATATGGGTGCTACCGCGGTGGGTACTGGTTTGAATGCTGATGAGAATTACCGCCGTACTTTAATTCCAATTTTAAGTGAGATTACAGATATTGATCTGACCAGTGCCAGAGATTTGATTGACGGTACACGCAATGTCGATCCATTTGTCTGGGCGCATAGTTCTTTAAAGACATTGGGTGTCAATTTATCTAAAATGTGCAATGATCTGCGTTTAATGGCATCAGGCCCTAAAACTGGTTTTTATGAGATTATATTGCCTGCCCGTCAGCCGGGCAGCTCAATCATGCCGGGTAAAATTAATCCGGTTATTCCTGAAGTGGTAAATCAGGTTTGCTTCCAAGTATTCGGCAATGATGTAACGATTTTAAAAGCGGCGGAAGCCGGTCAGATGGAATTGAATGTGTTTGAACCGGTGCTGTTCTTCAATTTGTTTCAGTCAATTGAGGCATTAAGTCACGCGTGTGCGACACTGCGCTGCAACTGCATCATGGGTATTGTTGCGAATAAAGAACGGTGTGCCGATCTTGTGGATATATCTTTGGGTACCGCGACAGCGCTGGCACCGCATATCGGATATGCCAATGCTTCGAAGTATGCGAAACAGGCACTGGCTGAGAATAAAAAGCTGAAGGAACTGATTCTTGAAGCGGGTCTGATCTCTAAGGAAAAGCTTGATGAGGTGCTGAATGCGCGTGAAATGACACGGCCGGGTATCCCGGGAATGCGCCGTCATAAGCGTAAAAAGGAGGATAAGTAGATGCGTGAATTTGATGTAAGACAGCTCACAGAGGCTGTATCTGCCATGGTTCAGGATGTGAACTACCGCTATCCTGCAGATGTGAAGCACTGTCTTGATTCAGCCTGTGAAAAAGAAACCAGCCGCATCGGTAAAGCAACGCTGGAATATTTAAAGCTGAACGCGGCTATTGCGGATGAAAAGCATATCCCAATCTGTCAGGATACCGGGATGGTTGTCGTATACCTGTATGTCGGTCAAGATGTGCATTTTACTCATGGTTCGGTCAATGAGGCGATTCAGGAAGGTGTGCGTCAGGGCTATGATAAGGGCTATTTAAGAAAATCAATGGTTTCAGAGCCGTTGTTTGAACGTGTTAATACGAAGGATAATACACCTTGTATGATTTATACTTCCATCATTGACGGTGAACAGGTGATTCTTGAAATTACATGTAAGGGTGCCGGCAGTGAGAATATGAGTGTCATTGAGATGCTGAAACCCGCGCAGGGTATTGAAGGTGTAAAACAAACGGTACTCAATGCTGTAAAAAAAGCCGGCCCTAATGCATGTCCGCCGATGGTGATCGGTGTCGGTTTGGGCGGCAGCTTTGATTACGTGGCTTATCTGGCCAAAAAGGCTACGGTAAGAAGCTGTGACAGCGCGCATCCAGACCCACGCTACGCAGCGCTTGAAGACCAGCTGCTGAGTGAAATCAATCAGTTAAATATCGGTCCGCAGGGATTAAAGGGCGATACTACGGCGCTTAAGGTAAACATTGAAACCCATGCGACACATATTGCCTGCCTGCCATGCGCGGTCAATATATCCTGTCATATCACCAGACATGCGAGAAGGGAGTTTTAAGATGAAGCTGACAACACCCATTACTAAAGAAAAGCTGGCTGACTTAAAAGCCGGTGATGCAATCGAAATAACCGGTACTATTTATACTGCCCGTGATGCCGCGCATAAGCGAATGAATGAGATGCTTGAACGCGCTGAGGCACTGCCTTTTGATATTAAGGATGCGGTGATTTATTATGTTGGTCCGACACCGGCAGCACCTAATCATGTGTTTGGCAGCGCTGGACCTACAACCTCGATGCGGATGGATGCCTATGCACCCCGGCTCTATGATCTGGGTTTAAGCGTAAGCATTGGCAAAGGCTACCGCACCCAAGCGGTTGTGGACGCGATCAAACGCAATCACGCTGCCTATATGGTTGCCATCGGCGGTGCCGGAGCACTTTTGTCACAATGTATAAAAAAGGCTGAACTTGTCGCTTTTGAAGAGCTTGGCCCGGAAGCGGTTTATCGTCTGGAGGTTGTTGATTTTCCGGTAACCTTAGCCATTGACGGTGAGGGTCATAACTTATATGAAGAATAATATTTTAGAAATCTGCTGCGGCAGTCTTGAGGATGTAATCGCGGCTGATGCCGGCGGCGCGGATCGGGTTGAATTAAACTCAGCCTTATACTTAGGCGGTCTGACACCAACATGTGCCACGCTGATTCTTGCGAAGCAGCAAACGGCGCTGCCAATTATCTGCATGGTGCGTCCGCGCGGTGCGGGGTTCTGTTACAATGAAAGTGAATTGGCGGTTATTTTTCTTGAAGCAAGAGAATTGCTGCGGCATGGTGCCGATGGCATCGCTTTTGGCTTCTTGAATGAAGATAAGACGATCAATGTTGAACAAACGTGTAAGATGGTAAAGCTGATTCATGAATTTAATGGTGAAGCGGTATTTCATCGAGCCTTTGATTGCACAAGCGATATGATGAAAGCCTGTGAACAGCTGATTGAATGCGGCTGCGACCGTATATTAACAAGCGGTCAAGCTAAAACTGCCGTTGAGGGTATTAAAGCTTTAAAATATCTTCAGGATACCTATGGCAGCTCTATTGAATTCTTAGCCGGCAGCGGTGTGAATGCTGAGAACGCGTTGGAAATCATTCGCAATACGGGAATAAAACAGCTGCATACTTCTGCTAAATGCTGGAAAATTGATCCGACTACCAACTATGGTTCACCCGTCAATTATGCGTATATCAACGGCGATTCTTATGATGCTGTTGATGCTGAAAAAGTAAAACGGTTTCATAATCATTAATATGTGACAAAATCTTTAGATTTCTTGTAAGAAAAGCATGATATAATAGTTTAAAGGAAACAGGAGGAAAATGAGAATGAATGGAAAGAAGTGGATCAGTGCAAGTATAGCGGCCGCGATGGCCTTCTCCATATCTGCGGTTCCTGCTCATGCCCAATGGGATGGCAATAATCATTGGATCGACAACGGTGCATTTGCAACTGGCTGGCGATATATTGAGGATGCCTGGTATTATTTCAGCAATACTGGTGAAATGGTTAAGGGCTGGACACAGGATTCAAGTCAGGCATGGTATCTGTTAGATTATGAGACAGGTAAAATGAAAACTGGCTGGATCGCTGCCAATTCAACTGATTGGTATTATCTGAATCCGGCTAATGGTATTATGCAGGCTAAGACTTGGGTTGAAAGTGACGGTACAAAATACTATTTTGATGAACATGGCATCATGGTTCGCGGCAATCATGTTATTGACGGTTATAATTATGTTTTCCAGCAGAACGGTGCTTTTGTCAGCAAAGGCGATAAGAGCGATGAGGTTGATGAAACCAAGAAGAACGGCTGGGTTAAAGAAGGTACACAATTCTATTATTATAAGAATGATGTGAAACAATCAGGCTGGCTGACACTGGGTGAAAAGAAATACTATCTGGGCGGCAGCGATAACCGTATGCTGATTGGCACTCAGAAGATTGACGGTAAGACTTATACGTTTGCACAAAACGGTGTGCTGTTAAGCGAGGGCGGCAGTGATACTGATTATGCCGATGCTTATAGTGCGACGGAATACCGCACGGATAAGAGTAAGCTTGTTGATTATCTGAATGATGAACGTGATTATGAGAAGCTGGATGAATTATCATGGGTACGTTCTGACGGCCTTGATAAGGCAGCTTATATTCGTGCGAATGAATTAGTTGATGATTTCAGCTATGATCGTCCAAACGGCAAGTCATTGGATGATTTAAT
The DNA here is from genome assembly GCF_003475485.1 of Dielma fastidiosa. Taxonomy (NCBI): domain Bacteria; kingdom Bacillati; phylum Bacillota; class Erysipelotrichia; order Erysipelotrichales; family Erysipelotrichaceae; genus Dielma; species Dielma fastidiosa. The sequence goes on from NZ_QRQL01000004.1 coordinate 214,905, forward strand.
GGATGATTTAAAACTGGATTATGATATGGTTGAGGAACATTTCGTAAAGGCGGCGTCACCAAAAGACGCACTGAGAGAATTGTTTAATGACCGCTGGGCTGAACGGGATATCCTGAATGAAGATTTCAATGAAATCGCTGTGGGTATCGCTAAGGACAGCAATGATGAATATGTTTATGTGATCCTGCTGACAGACGGCGGTTCAGGTACTGGTGTATCCGGTTATGATTATCGTGAATACCGTACTGATAAACGTGAGATTCTAGGTTATCTGAATGATTACCGCAAGAGTGACAAGGTTGATTCACTGACATTGGCTTACAATGATGAATTGGATAAAGCCGCTTATAAACGGGCGGTGGAAATCGCCAGCAAATTCAGTGATACGCGTCCAAACGGCAAAGATTATGAAACAGTACTTGATGATTTCAAGGTTGATTATAATTCATCTTATGAATTGATTTATAAAGACGAAGATGATTATGAAACTATCGTTGATGAATGGATGGATGTCCGTGCTGACAAACGTGCAATTGTTGATGAGGATTACAAAAATGTCGGTATCGGTATTGTCGAAGACGGCAAGCATACATATGTAGTTGTATTGCTTGTGGAGCCAGATACTTCACTGACTTACAGTTCTACAGCATACCGCACGGATAAGCTGGAAATTATGAATGGTGTTAATGATTACCGCAGCGGTACCGCTTTAACGAAAGTCACTTCCGGCAATCTTGACAAATATGCCTTCCAGCGTGTAGTACAAGTAGCACAAGGTAAGGATAAGGATGATATTGAAGATTTCCTTGATGATTTAGATTATGATTATGGTACATATGCGTATGAAATCATTGTCAAGGATGAAGATGATATCGATTATGTTATTGATGAAATCACTGATGACAGCGCTGTGGACAATACACGCTATAAGAAGATAGCAGTAGGCGCTGTCGAATACAAGAAGAAAATGTATTGGGTAGTATTGCTTACTCAGAAATAAGCTGAAGGTTATTCGGTAATTTAAATGATAAATAGGTTCAAAACTGATGGTAATAGTCAAGTTTTGAACCTATTTTATATCATGAATAAAGAAAAAATCTTAATTTGCGGCATATAAAACAATAAATATGAATAGTAAACCATCTGTTGATTGCAAATGGTTTTTTTTATGTTGGCAAGATAAAAAACCAGTCCAACTGCAAATTGACGCATAGCTTAGTCTATGAAGGGGGGTGAACGATATGAAAGTGATTAATCGATGGAAGAGTGCGCTGTTGGTAGTCAGCCTGTTGATTGGCTTTGGTGTTTATCTGCTGCTTGCCAATGGTGAAATTTGTTTAGATGATCCGATGATTCTCTCAACCGGGCTTGCATTTACAGCCCTTGTCGTATTAACCTTTTTTGTGATTGGACTGCTGTGGTCACCAAAAAGCCGTTTGTTGAAGATAGCCTTTTGCTCAGCCGGAACATGGGCGGTTTTGGGTGCTTCAGGACTGCTGATCTCGGCCTTTTTTGTAACCTTGGTCGGTTATTGCTCAATGAGTTTTCAACAGTTATTTCTAGCATTAAGCTTCTTCTTTTTAACATTAATGTCTGGCGGTATATTCCTGTTTTTGCATATTTATAATGATTGCTTTGAAAATGAATGCCGTTGTTAATCATGTGAAGGCCGGGATAAAACCCGGCTTTCTTTTTTTTCTGGTTGAGAAACATAACAATGGTTTTATTTGATTTATGAAGTAACTTTTATGAGATACATTGGATAAAAGTTTACATAAAAAACTATCAATTGTCGAGTTTTGCATAACTTAACAATGTACGTTATCTTTAATATTTAATAATTCTTTAATTCCATAAGGAAGTTTTTCTATATCTATTTTTTGTAGATTGATACAAGAATATTTTTTTTCATTTATCTTTTTACTAGCTACTAGATAAACTTCAAATAGATTCTCACCACTATCGGTTATATCGAAATCTAATGAACTTAGTGGTATGGAATAACCATTTAAATTACGCAATGCTAAAGAGATATTGCCTTTTGAAAGCCCAATCATACCATCGCATCGTAAAATATTATGTACACCCAATATATTACAATAAATAGTTTCATTTTGTGTTAATAAATGAAGATTGTTAAGGATATTCATTTTTTGTATAGTTGAAGAATCCTTTTTTATTATTATGTGTTTATAACCTAACCGTTTGGCTTTACAAATATCATAAAATTTTATAGGAGACAAGACTTCCTTATGAATGCCGGCATTTTCATAAATAAAAACATCTTTAGGATTATTGCTTATTCCACACAAATGCTTGAAATGTTCTTTTTTAAATATTAATTCAATAAAATCGTAATCTTTTTTTAAGGTATCATAGTAAACATATAAAAAGCTTTTATTCAATAAATATGTTTCATAATTAACTAATCCAGATTGTATGATTCTAATTATATTTTTTTCGTCATAAAATTTTATTACCATTATTTCCCCCCCTTAAAAAAATAGAACGCTGTTTGGAGCGTTCTATTGTATCAAGTTTTTCCGTTGCTTGCCAACTAGTGTGAGCCAGTTATTCTCACTTCGTATCAAGTTTTTCCGTTGCTTGCCAACCAACTAATCTTAGTTCATTATTAGTATATATCAAATTGTTGTATTTGTCAAATGAATCCAACAAGTTGATAGAACGAATATGATTCGTTTATGATAATGTCTCAAGTATTCACAATTGATTATGGCTGTTATCATAATCTTATTCAGTAATAAATCCATAATAGATATATTGTGTTAATAAATAGTTCATTTCAATTTATTGATTAAATAGAGTAACATTTCAAGTATCATAAACATAACAATATCGTTAGAATTGTGGCTTTTTGCTGATAATGTTGGTAAAATGAATAAGAATTAAAGAAATCACATATTTTTAAGACAGATAACTGTTATACTTACCATAGAAAAAGAAGGGAAATGACACTATGAAAAAATTATGTGCTTGTCTGCTGGCAGCATGCTGTCTGGCACCTGTTGCTTATAACGCTCAATCGTTAATGCCAATTGTTGCAGCCTCAGATAAGAGTACTTACAAACAAGGCTATGATGATGGCTATGCCTATGAAAAGGAACATGCCAATACAAAGTTTACACAGAAAAGCGGTACTGATGAATATAAGCGCGGTTATCAGGCAGGCTGGTATAAGGCTTATGATGAAATGATGGATGAAGCTACAAAGTCGGCCATTGAAGCGGCAAATAACGATTTTGAGGCAAAGCGCAAGAACCGCACAAAATGTCCTTCTGATATTGATTTTAAATCAGAATGGCGTAAGGTTTATAAAGAAACTTATGCGGATCTTGAAGATAATGCCGTTGATAATCTTCAGGAATTAGCTGATGAGAATGCAAAGAAGGATTGCTGGAACCGTCTTGGCCGCAATACGACGCTGGATTCCCTGACAAAATCTTCTGAGAAAGCTGATTACCGTGAGTTTTATACAGATGCTTATAACAGCTACAACAAAGAACTGACACAGGCGAAGAAGGATGTTGTTACTGACGGCAAAGAAGACGCAAAAGCCGGCCGTTCAGCGAGTTATGTCGCTATCAATAGTTTCCGCGGTTATACGGTTTATGATGATCTTGTAAAGCTGTATAATGAAGCTTATGAAAAAGCCGGCGGTACAATTACAGCGGCTGACAGCAGTGATTTGCGCTGGAAGCTTGAAAGCGGTGTGTGGAAATGCTACAACACAGCGGGTCAGCTTGTCACAAGCAAATGGGTACCTTCATACAATAACTGGTATTATGCGGATAAAGATGGTATTATGAAAACCGGTTGGATGGCATCAGGCAGCAATTGGTATTATTTTGACGGCAGCGGTAAAATGGTTACCGGTGGTCGTTGGATCGATGGTGAAATGATGTATTTTGACAACAACGGTAAATGGCTTAAAAATTAATAAGTAAGACAAAGGTTTGTTTATCAGCAAACCTTTTGAATCGTTATGGATATTGATATTCATTAAGAAATGAGGGGATAGAATGGAATCTGATAAGAAGAAAAAATTGGAAGCCCAGCTGGCTTCCATCGATCATTATCTAGCTGACATGAATCAGAAAATGATGGGACTTACGCACCAGCAAATCGTTCGCTGCCGTATGAGAAATAATTTTATTGATGAAATTTTAGATATGAATCATGAAGCACTGGCTGATCCATACTTTGCGATGAGTCTTGAAGAATTTCTAAATAGCCTAAACGCCTATGAGTTTGCGATGCGGCTGATCAATGATGAGAATTTTCATGAGACTTATGTCAGAATGCTTTTAAATACGCAGTTTTACGAGCTGAAAAAGCAAAGTGACACGGAGTCTGAAACGTCGTTTGTAGAATTTCATAACACCTTTTTGGCACCGGTCTGCGGCTGTGAGCCAATTCATGAATTCAGCGAATATCGGGCAGGGGATGCATTTGATTTTGAACAGTCAGCCCGTTTGCTGATTGAACGTGATGAAGAGATCAGAAAGTATTATAATCAGCGTGAAAACAGTTCATTAGATTTTTTAATTATGATGAACAGCCGTTTATTGCGCATTATGCATGCCGTATATGACAGTTGACAGGAAAGCCGGCACATAGTATTATTTTAAAGGTAAAGTGAGGTTAACCTATGAATTGTGCATATCATCCTGATAGAGAAGCAACTACAACATGTTCCAAATGCGGAAAACCGCTCTGTAAAGAATGTGCGGATTTCACAAATCTGAATATCTGTATGGATTGTTTTCATAAATCCATCCGTCAAGCAGCCCATGAAGAAAAACTAATCGGCAAACCAACCCTGCTGCTGGGAGCCGTTGGTCTAGTCTTTGGTTATATGATGAATTTTGGCTATGCCACCTTCCTGCTTGTATTAGTATGTTTACTGATGCCCAGCGGTTATATCTATTTAGGCGAAATGAGGCGCAGCAGCTTCATGAAAATCAAAGGAATCGGTGAATTGCTGTATTATCTTGTGAAAGTAATTCTGTCACCGTTTGTCGGTATTTACGCATTGCCTAAATATCTGCTTGCATTGATTAAAAACAAAGATAAAAAATAAAACAAAAGTTCCTTGTTAAATGTAGTATCCGCAAAAAGCTGGACACTGCAATAAAAGGAACTTTTTAAATGGAGCTGCAATTGTATCACCATTACAGTAAATTTTTTTCTGTTAGATTGGCTGGCATAATAACAGTAATTCTTTCATTATTTTTTGATGAAAGGGTTTACAAACACAGGTCTCCGTTATACAATAAAATTAGCTTTAGAATTGATAAAGCGAATTCTAATTGTAGTTGGAAAAAGCTGAACCGGACGATTCCCCCACCGCCGGTATCAGCTTTTTCCTTTTATATACTCTGCGGACTCTTGCTCCAGCAGTTGCGTCCTTTGCGTTTTGCGTTATATAGCTCATCATCTGCGCAGCGAATCAAAAACTCCATGTCAGAACACTCTTTGCACATGATGAAGCCCGTTGAGATAGTGACTCTTGATGCCACTGTACTCTTGATATGAGCCAGCTGTTTAGCCGCCAGATCGTCATAAACCCGCTTCAGATAATGCTCAATATCATCACCGCTGCAATATTCAAAGATACAGGCAAACTCATCACCGCCATACCGGCAGATATGAAAGGTATCCATTTTATATTTATTCAATGAATCACCTACTTCATAGAGGATCTTATCACCCTCAATATGTCCGTAATAGTCATTGTATTCTTTGAAACAGTCAATATCAATCATCGCTAAACCTAAAGGATGACAGACATCTTCACTGCATAGCTTAACCAGATAATGATCAAAAAAACGGCGGTTTAAAAGATTGGTTGGTTCATCAATATTCATCATTAATTCAAGACGTTTATTCTGATGCTGGATTGCCATGCGTTCATCATTGCTTTGATGCAGGGTAATCTTAGCTTTTAAGCCATTTGAGCTATTCTTTTTAATGATTTTTGAACTGATGCGATTTGCCTCATAGTATTCTTTATAGGCTTGCTTTAATTCGTCTTCTAAATCAAACTGTTCACAGAAACGCACCTTCATATCAACAATTTTTAAAGCGTTGATCGCTTCCTTGGCAGAATCACTGTCTTGGATCATTGTCAGCACTTTTGAAGCCCTTGTTTTTTCTTTCATACTGATCAAGATATCACCAATATAAACAAGCATCTGATAAACCGTCAGCCGATCTTCCATCTTTTCCTGCAGCACCATCAATTGATCTAAAGCGACAAGCGCTTCATCGTATTTGTGGACACTGTTCTTATATAAAAACTTATTGAAATAAAAAAGGAAAAGCATCGTTTCAGTATAAGCTTCTTCTGGTATCTCTTTAAACATTGCGTAATAAAGTGCCAGCTCATCGTGTTTTCCTTGTTGGAAACTGATGTTGCATAAATTTGTCAGAGTGATTGCTTCAGAAGAATAGCGGGAGGGCAGATCAGGAATCTTTAATGTTTCATAGCTTTGTTTATAATAAGCAAAGGCTTCTTCAAGATCATCAGCAGATTCAAATATATTAGCTATATTATTATAAATAGCAGAAATAAACAGTGTTTCATTATTCTTTTTAGCGAGTGCAAGCGCCTTGAAATAATGATCCACGGAAGTCTGATAATCACTGTAATTCAGATAGATCATGCCATAATAAAGATAGATGCGGATTAAAAGATCTTCAAAGTTATTCTTTTCTGAAAGGGTTTTAGCCATATACAGCATATAGGTACAGTTATCCATGTCATCTTTAGCCATATAATAATCAGCAAGGAATGTATATGCGAATGCGTATGTATGATAATCAGCATTATTATTGTTCAAAAGACTGAGACAAAGACGTTTTGATTCTTCAAGATCGTTTTGTCTGGCGATAAGAATCTGGTCCTTGATTTGATTAATTGAAGTTTCCATATGCACCTCCAGGGTAACCATTTCTATTTGCCGTTATGTTTATATGTATTTTATTATATCATGTTTCTGTTGTTTTTGTACTTTGAGTAAGGATTTTCATGATCTTTCATGGCATGATTGATAAAGTGAAATAAATCGGTTATTATAGTGAAAGGAAGAGGAGGCACTATGAAGCAAAGAGGACATAATTATGCATTTGATATTTTAAGGATTCTGGCGTGTTTCCTGGTAATTGTCAATCATACAAATTCAGAAGTATTTTTAGGAATGAATCCCAGTCTGACCTGGGCATTATCACTGGCATATTTTTATTTCAGTAAAATTGCGGTACCAATCTTTTTGATGATTTCAGGAGCGCTGCTGCTGCGCAGAGAGTACAGTTACAAGGAGCTGCTGATTCATAAAGTGGGGAAGATTGCGGCAGTTTTACTCTTATTTTCACTTTATATATATTTAGTTGAAGAAGGCAATGCATTCAATCTTCATGATTTTATCAATCGCATTATTGAAGCACCGATTATCACTTCTTACTGGTATTTTTATATGCTGTTAGGTGCTTATCTCATTCTGCCGTTTTTAAGAAAGATCATCATCGCCATGAAGCAGGCGGACTGGCTTTATTTCTTCATTGGCTGGGCTTTTTTCAGCGGCTTGCTGCCGGTATTGGTGCGTTATGAAATTATACCGACGGTTACTTTCTGGTTTGATGTGCAGATTATGAGTAATTTTATCGGTTATATGTTTGCCGGTTATGCAATTACTCAGACCGATTTCAGTCTTAAAGTACAGCGGTGCGGCTGGCTGCTGACACTGCTGGCAATTCCTTGTATATTAATTCTAAGCGTATACAGCGGCTTGTATGAGTTAAATACATGGGGACAGATGTATTTGATGCTGGATAATCTTTATTACCTGCCAACGATGATACTGGCGGTGCTGGTGTTTTTCACAGTCTATACGCTGGCGGGTAAATGTGAATTTAAAGGATGGTCAGGCAAAATGCTGTCCAATATTGCGGCTACGACCTTTGGCATCTATGTTGTCCATATGATTTATAATACCCATCTGAGTGTTGTACGTTATGAAATTCTTTATTTTAATAACCGTCTTGTCAGCGTCGTATTATATGAAATATTTTTATTTGCGTTCTGTGCGTTGGCGGCATGGTGTCTGAAAAAAGTACCGCTGCTTAAAAAGTTATTTGAATAACCTGAGATCCTTTGATTTCAGGTTTTTTTAATATTTGCAATTCAGAAGAGAGCATTAAAAAAATTGAATAAGAATGCAGCATTCTGCCAAAAGTTTTTTGCTAATCACATTAGATTAACAAGTGGAATATTTAATACAAAAAAATATATTAAAAATAAATAAAAAACACATAAATATATAAAATAAACAAATTAAAACAAAAAACTTGTTTTAAATAACTTATTTGGCTATAATACAAATAGATGATGGTAAAGGAAGGTAAATTATATGAAACTATTAAGAGTTCGTGCATCAAACTATAAAAACTGCTGCGATGATTTTACCATTGATCTTGTGGCAAAATCTAAAAAAACAAGCGAGGATAAGGAATATGAGCTGCAGGAGATTGCTGAAGATTTATATGTGTTTAATACAGCTGCATTCATCGGTAAGAATGCTTCTGGTAAAACTTCTGCGATTGAGCTGATGGAATGCGGTTACTCTATTCTTGGCGAGTTCCGTTTGGAAGATAAACATTATAATTATGACAATGTGAAATTAGAAATCATTTTCTATCATGAAGATACCATCTATAAATACAATACAGTTTTAAAATCTGATGCGATATTAGGAAATAAAGCCAATTTCACCGAGCAGCATATCTATCGAAAAAAATATTATAAATCAAAGAATAAAGAAATTTATTCTATCGAAGGTTTTGAAGAAATTTTCGATTTAGGAGAGCTTCCAGAAGATACTTCTATTGTGTTCTTTATTTTAAAAAAGAAAGCTACCCGAGCTATTTATTTTAACTGTGATGGTGAAGGTGCAGACACATATCGTCTAATGTTCAGAACTATGAAAAACTATAAAATTTCAAAGAATGTTCTGGCAAAAGTGATTAAGATTTTTGATGATAAGATTCAGAGTTTGGAAATGGTCGATGATAATCATTACAAACTTGTGTATCAGAATCATGTAAAAGAACTTTCTGATTCAGAACTGATTTACACTTTATCCAGCGGTACGACAAAAGGCGTACTTCTATATATAATGGTAGTTGCGGCTTTGGAAAATGGATTTGATCTGTTGATAGATGAAGTGGAAAATCATTTCCATAAGACGCTTGTTGAAAATATGATCAGCTTGTTTAAAGATAAGACGGTTAATAAAAAATCAGCAACTCTTTTATTTACTACGCATTATTGTGAAGTTTTAGATTTATTCAATCGTCAGGACAATATTTGGATTGCAAAATCAGATGATAAGATTCGCTTGGATAATATGTATGAAATCTACAATATCAGACCGGAACTTTTAAAGAGCCGTCAATTTTACAATAATGCTTTTGATACTTCTGTTAATTATGAAGATCTTATGGCATTGAAGAAGGAGCTCATGATATGAAGTATCTGATTATGTGTGAAGGTCCAAATGAACTTGAAATTATCCGATTGTTGTTGGAGCACGAACAATTAATAATTACAGAAGATGATTTATTGAATTTGATTCCTTACCATGCAAGGCAGATTGGAAATAATGCTGCGGTAAAAGCTGCGCTGAATTTGTACCATGGAGATGTACATGTACTTCGAATCGGTGATAAGCTTAATGATGAACTGAAAATTCCAAGAGAGTACAAAGGAAAAATAAAAGACATAAAAAAATATTGTACAAAACCGGAATTGGAAATGTTGCTGATACTATCTGAAAACAAAGAGTCAGATTTTGAAAAAGTGAAATCTAGAATTTCTCCTAAAACTTTCAGTAAGGAAAATGTAATCTACAACCGAATACGATACAACAATAACACGGCGTTCTATCGTGATTATTATGGTGAAAGAATTGATCTGCTGGTAGATTCAATTAAGCGTTACAAACAGCTTAAAGGAAAACATCAGAGAGATGAGCTTTATCTTGCTGACTTGCTGAAATAACCATGGTATAAATTTAGCAGGAAGTAAAGAATTACGATGAGACCTAAATGCACATAGAAAAAATTGCCAAATATAATAATAAAGCTGCGACTTTCAGAGATATTTTATTTTCTCTTACTTGCCGCAGCTTATTGAAATTTTATGCTTTAACTTCGTGATCCTTTACCATCAATAAGAAGATTGTACCTAAAACCATCAATGGAATCAGACCGAGAATAGCAATTTCTGGTTTACCGGTAACCATTGTTAATACGCTGATAATAACCGGCCCGATGATTGCAGCGAATTTAGAGAAGATTTCAAAGAAACCAAAATATTCATTGGCATCATCCTTCTCAGGAATAAGCAGGGCATAATATGAGCGGGATACGGCTTGTATACCGCCTTGAAACATGCCGACTAAGAAGCCTACGACCCAGATCAGGTTCGCGTTTTTAGAGAGCTGGCTGCCAACCAGTACAATTATCAGATAACCCATGATTGCTGTCAGAATCATTTTTTTACCGCCGAATCGAGTCGCCAGCCGGCCGAAGATAATTGAACCTGGGCAGGCGATAATATTGATGAATATGACAACTCCCAATGAGACAATCTGATCAATGCCCATATCCGTAGCTAATGAAATAGCCATTGAGATAACAGTGTTAACCGCATCAATATAGAAAAAATAGGCAAGGCAGAACAGGAATACGTTACGATTTTTACTTAGATTTTTAAAAGTAGCAAATAAACGCTTAAAGCTCTCTCTTACAACATGCGGTACTTCTTCGTGATAATGAATTTGATGTACATTGCGGATGATGGGTCTTGAATACGCAAACCACCAAGCAACTGCACAAACCATGGATATTGTAATTGCCAGACGATTTGTCAGTTTAAATCCGCCGATCATGATATAACCAAGCTCACCGCCGAATAAAGTAACTAATGCGAAAGGGATAATGAAAACGATAAAAGGCAGAACTGAACCGATATATCCCCATGCATAACCGGCAGCCGAAACAGTGTGAGTGCGCTCATCTGTCGTAACGTCAACCAGAAAAGCATCATAGAAAATATTAGCACCAGTATAACCGATCATTGCCAGAACATATAGAATAACACAGGCGCGCCAGTCAAAGAACGGCATGGCTAACAGAAAACCAGTAATGATACCAAGATAGAGGAAAAATTTAAAGAAGCGTTTCTTTTTCCCTTTATAATCAGCAATCGTCCCCAGAATAGGTGATAAAAAAGCAAGAATTAAAGCATAGGCAGCATTTGCCCAGCCGACATAAACCGTGCTGTCACCTGGTGTGATAGAAGCAATCAGCAATGGAAATAATACTGTCATCGTCGTTAATACCTGTGCGGAATTACCGATATCATAGAGAACCCAGCTGGTTTCTTCTTTTGTATAGCCCAATTTTGTAAGTATTTTAGTAAACATAGATTCAGCTCTCCTTCATTTCTCCATAATCATATCAAAAAATAAGATGGAATTGTTACTTTTAATGAAATATTTACAATTTAATTCACCGCGTCTTCCCTTTCTTTCAAAGCATGACCGGTTTATGGTATACTAGCTTGGAAGAGGTGATTTGATTGCTGATTTCAATAGATAAGCTAAATAAAACATTTAATGAGAAAGTGATTCTGAAAGATGTTTCACTAAATGTCAATGATAAAGATAAGATTGGTATCATCGGTGTGAATGGTACTGGAAAGTCTACCTTATTAAAAATATTGGCAGATAAGGAGCCAAGTGAGAGCGGTACGATTCTCAAAAGCAGCGGCAAGAAAATATTATATCTGCCCCAAAATCCTGAGCTTGACCGGTATAAATCTATTTTTGAGGTTGTTCATGAAGGCTTAGATGCCAAAAAGGATGATCATCAGGAGTATGAAGTAAAAGCAATTCTTACTAAGCTGGGAATTGTTGATCTAAATCAGAGCATCGCAACCTTGAGCGGCGGTCAGCTGAAACGGGTGGCACTGGCCTGTGTGCTGATGCGTGAGAGCGACTGTCTGCTTCTTGACGAGCCGACGAACCACTTGGACGCAGAAATGGTAACATGGTTAGAAAAGCGGCTGGCACAATATAACGGCAATATTCTTATGGTAACCCATGACCGGTATTTTCTTGATCGTGTATGCAACCGCATTATTGAATTAGACCATGGTCAATGTTCAACCTTTACCGGCGGCTATGCTAATTATTTAAAACTAAAAGCTCAGCAGGAAGAAATGGCATTGGCCAGTGAACGCAAGAGACAGACCATCCTGCGTAAAGAATCGGAATGGATATCAAGAGGCGCGCTTGCCAGATCGACAAAGAGCCGTGAACGTATTGAACGTTTTAATAAGCTGAATGAGCAAAGCGGCCCTCAGCAGAAAAGCAATGTATCATTAAATACCGTTGAATCAAGACTGGGTAAGAAAACGATTGAGATTGAGGGTCTTTCAAAAGCCTTTGACGGCAAGGTGCTGTTTCAGGATTTTAGTTACAATCTGCTGCGCAATGACCGTATTGGTATTGTGGGACCTAATGGCAGCGGTAAATCTACACTGCTGAATCTGTTAGCTGGCAGACTTCAGCCTGATTGTGGAACAATTACGATTGGTGAAACGGTGCGCATTGGTTATTTTTCTCAAATGAGTGAGGAATTAGATCCACAGAAACGTGTTATTGATATTATTACTGATATCTCAGATTCAATTGAAACAACTGAGGGTATCTGTACAGCTTCTCAGATGTGTGAGAAATTTTTGTTTGACGCGAAAGCACAATGGAGTCAAGTCAGCCGCTTATCCGGCGGTGAAAAACGACGGTTATATTTATTGAGTATTTTGATGGCTAAACCAAATGTACTGTTTTTTGATGAACCGACCAATGATCTTGATATTGAAACGCTGACTATCCTTGAAGAATTTCTGGAAACCTTTAACGGTGCATTGATTACGATCAGTCATGACCGCTACTTTCTTGATAAGGTTGTCGATAAGATTTTTGCCTTTGAAAATGGCAGTATACGCTCATATCCTGGCGGTTACACCGATTATGAAGAGAAGCGGCAGCCTTTAGAAAAGAAAGAAAAGGAAAAGGGTGTGCGGGTTAGAAGTGCTATTCCGCAGATGACCAGCAAAGAGAAAAAAGAATTTGAAGGCATTGACCAACGGCTTGAGGAAATTGGTGAGGAACTGAAACGGATTGATGAAGAAATTGCGGAGCATGCAAATGATTTCACAATGCTTCAGACATTAAGTCAAAAAAGAGACAGCGTTGAGGCTTTACAGGCAGAAACCGAAGAAAGATGGCTTTATCTGAACGATCTTTACCAGAAGATCCAAGACTTTAAACAAGGTAAATTCTGATGAAGAAATATTTGCTTGTACTGTTATGTTTCTTGCTTGCCGGCTGCCAGCAGCCAATAAAAGAAGAACCGCTGCAGAAAACAACGCTGTTTGATAAAGCATCATCGTCAGACATTGAAAAAATCATTGTCAGCGATGCGGAATCAGCACAGATTATTCGCAATCCCAAGCAGATTCATAACTTGCTTGTATATCTTAAAGATTTATCAGCTGCTGATGAAAAGAGAACGGAAAAAGAAAACTTTGTGGTAATAGTATACGCGGATAACAGCAGTGAGCGTTTTACGTTTAGTGAAGAACAGATCTGCGCACAAGCTTGTGCAAAATGGGATCAGGCTTCCTTCATGAAATTGGCGGCAGCAGATGCTAAGCATATTAAATATACAGAGATACCAGCTTTTTTATCTGATGCTCTTGCTGAACCATTAAAAAAGGCTGTGTTTTTTCAACCGTGCGAGGAAGCAATGTGTAAAGCCGACCAGTTAAAGGATGAAGCGTTGGATGATTTCCAGCTTTATCTAAGAATGCTTGCATTTGGGAAAAAAGCGGAAAAGCCAAAGGAAATTACTGATTATATACAATTAACGACGCTTTCTAACTCAACAATTCTGCTATGCCTGTCCATGAATGAAGAGGGACGCTTTATCGGCCTAAATGATGAATGGGTAAACTTTGATTTTCAGGATGCTGTCTTATCAAAGCAGCTTTCAGAATATATGCTGAAAACAGTTCAGGTAAAGAATCCTGTCTATCGGCAAAGCACTGTCTTTGATGACGGTGTCGGCGCCCAGCTTGAAATCAATGGCTTTATTTATGATGAAGAAACCCATGAATTTACCCGTGAATCAACGCCTAAAGGTATCATTAATGAAACAACGATTCAGTTTATCGATGATGAGCATATCAGTAGTTATAACCTGCTTTCAGATACATCGCAGTTTGATATGGGTGAGGGTGTCAGCTGTACTTATTTTTTGAATGCTCAAGATAGTGAGGGCTGTACGCTTGATGAAGCTAAAGCAAAGTATCTTGATTTAAGAACCCAAATTGATGAGCTATTTAATGCCATGGAGCTGACGATGAGTGATGTCAGAGCTTTCTTAATCAATGAAAAGGAAAAGCGTTTCACTGAGCAGCTGTCTGAACTTTATCCTGAAGACACTGCGGATAAACCGATGCTGGGTAACGTTACAGATCTTGACAGCTATCTTATGCAGCTTGGTTATACAAAAGATGGGTTTACTTATACGGCATCAGTTACTGATCCTATTTATGGCAAGCTTATTATCAGCTATCAGGCAAAGGATTTAATATTTAAGATACAGCAGGATGAGAGCTACGCGCAGCTGCGGCTTGGTTCAGAATATGGGGAGGGGGTTGATGCCAACGATCCTCAACAAGCAGTATGTTCGATAGATTTTATAAGTGGTTTGCCGGTAGGTGACTGTCTCAATGCCCGATATTATTCAGAGTCAGGCAGACATCTCAATGCCCGTCATGTTCTAATGGGATGGCAGCATCAATTATCGCTGAGCGATGAAGAACTGGTTCAATATGCAGAAATGCTGTCAGAAAATGAAGGGTAAACATATTGTTTGTGGATGCTGGCAGGAAGATTTTAAAGAAGCTATTAACGACGGCGGAGATCTTAATGGCTGTGTGTTATTTCTCACATAAGCGATCCTATCTGATCTTAATAAAAGAGAAAGCAGGATATCCTTTTCAAGATTTCCTGCTTGGTAATGCTAAGGCAGCGGTACTTATTTCTGCATACAAGATCTAGTTAAATTATAAATGCTAACAGCATAGCAAGGTAAGACAATTTTGTATTCCTATTTAGAACTAAATACATCATTCCATACATGAGTGCAAATGCCATTACACCTAATCCTGTAACGACACTTCCTTGTGATAAAATATGGATTGCACCCCATGTACAGCATAATATAATTCCACCAAAAGGAATACTGCTTTCTCTCTTTATTAATGATTCGATAAATTTTTGACCAAATACAACTATTAAAAAAACTAATCCAACTTCAAATATGTAATAAAGGTATTGGAAAAAAAATTCTACAATGCCTTTTTTACTGAATTCTCCAAAAATTTTTAAAGTTCCCCAGTCATAAACATTTAGAAGAATACAAGCAATAATCAGAATTAAACTGACGGTCAACCCTTTTATTGATACTTTATTATTATTCATATTCATAATATTGTAATCTAATTTCTTTTGAGAACTCTTCATAAGCCAAACAGTAATTACAGCCCAACAAATAATTGTCAAAATCCAATGGATAACTTTTTGCATGATGTCATATTCACTCGCTTTACCTAAAAACATAGGTTCTACAAAACTTAATAATACGATTTCTAAACCCAAACCGGCAAAAGCATATAGTGCATACCATAAGTAATCCCAAACATTATAATTTCTGTTTTCTGATGACTTCATATCGATATATCCTTTCAAAACTAAGCTTTTAGCTTTTTACATTTTACCATACTCCCGCTATTTTTTCTATCTACATTCAAAAGGAGTCATTTATGTATCATGAATTACAGCGGATGAATCTTTGAAATGGTAAAAATGGGCGCAGATACTGTCAACGTTGCGCAAGCGCCTATCCGATTATGCAGAATAAGGAGCATTGCTGATATCTAAAAAAGACTATGACATTAAAAGTGAAATTACTCATCACTCTTAAGAATCATAGTCTTTTCTTGGTAATTAATTGAAGCAAGCTGAATTATTCTGCAGATAATTTAAACCAATCGGTGTAAGCTGAAGATCACTTTCAATGAATCCACAATGACATGCCTGAGAAATCAAGCGTGACTCCCTTTCCTTTAATTGATGAAGTTCGCCTTCATCGATACCCTGACGTAAGCAGTTAAGTAAGTTGATCAATTCTTCTTTATTTTGCATATTCCTGTTCCTCCTGCATATACAATAACATTGAATCAAACATTATGAATGTAACGATCTTAGCATTTGCTTTGATCTTTCCAGAAATATTATATCAGATAAGTTTTTTAATAAAATAATTGTAATTCAGAATTGTTTGTGCTATGAAATGTTAAAAATTGCCAGTATTCCCTAATCACAAAAAATAACATTTTTTTTCTACATATTTCGTGTTAAACTTTATAACTAGGGAGGCAGAAAAATGAAGAAAAGATTTTGTATTCTTTTATTGTGTCTGACATGTGTATTTTCTTTCACAGTGCAGCCAATAAAAGCCGAGGAGTATCAGCGGGAGGGTGTTTGGATCATTAATGTCAGTGAACCGGCTGAATTGAATAAGGATGCGGATCTGGACAGTGATAAAACATCTGAGCTTGAGACTGGTGTTTATATGTCTTATGAAAGACATAACAACTTTTATAAAGTAGAAGCTGATGGTGAGGAACAGTGGCTTTATAAGTATCCATATGTAGAAGTAAAGGAAATTGTCGATATGAACAATGATTCCCTTACCTTGTATATGGATAAAGAACTGTATTCTGATCCTTTTGATGAGGATGAGTATAAAAATGGCACTACTTTACCGCAGGGTCAGTATAAGATTACTCAAAAAGCCTTTGACTGGCTGTATATTGATGATGGAACATATCAGGGATGGTTTGAAGCTGAATTAGGTCAGGCTGTTTTTGATAACACGATTGGCGAATATGCAGATCCTGAAATCGAAGGTGTAGCTTATAAAACGCAGATTATCAATTATTCAGATAATCGCCGGCCAGGCTATACAATGATTCCTAAGTATATTACGATACATAACACAGCGAATAAAAATGAAGGTTCAGATGCTCAGCGTCATGCTGATCTGCAGAGTAATCCGAACAACAAGACCGTATCCTCATGGCATTTTACCGTCGATGATCATCAGATTATTCAAAGTATGCCATTGAATGAGATTGCATATCATGCAGGTGACGGTATGTCTACGGGTAACGGTGATTCAATCGCTATTGAAATCTGTGAAAACAGTGATGGTGATTTCAACAAGGCTTTTGACAATACAGTACAGTTAGTAGCTCATCTGCTTGCGGATCTGCATCTTGATATTGACGCTGTAAAAATGCACCGTGACTGGTCAGGAAAAAATTGTCCGAATGTTATTATCGGCGAGGATCGCTGGGATGAATTCCTGACAAAAATTCAAGAAGCTTATGATGACCTGATTATTCCTGAATCACCGGTAGTTGGCTGGTATCAGGCTGTTGATGGTTATTGGTATTATTACAATGAAGACGGCACAATGGCGGTTTCTAAATGGATTGCTTCCGGTGCCAACTGGTTCTATATGGACGGCAAAGGGCGCATGGGAACGAATCTATGGATTGCAACCACTGAAGGCCGCTGGTATTATGTCGATGGTGACGGTAAGATGGTCTATAATCAGTCAGTAGATGGCTGCTGGATCAATTCTTATGGTATTTATCGTTCACCGCTTTGGCAGGGTTAATGAGTCTTAAATAAATAAGGAGCAGTGAAATAGATACGTGGGTATTTGTTT
The DNA here is from genome assembly GCF_003475485.1 of Dielma fastidiosa. Taxonomy (NCBI): domain Bacteria; kingdom Bacillati; phylum Bacillota; class Erysipelotrichia; order Erysipelotrichales; family Erysipelotrichaceae; genus Dielma; species Dielma fastidiosa. Next base: position 232,860 of record NZ_QRQL01000004.1, read on the forward strand.
CACTGCTTTTTGAATGGGGATTAGAAAAATATAGCATTATTTAACTTAGTCATTCACTTAAATTAATGATGATTTTGAGATCGGGGTTCTGTCCTTGACCTGATACTTTAAGATTGAGAATCACATTCAAATGATTATTTTCATCCACAAACAAAAGACTGCCATCATCAAGAGAAACTGAATAATTATCATTAAGTGGTATTGCGATTTTCTCTGTGTCATAAAGACATTCATATTCTACTGTACTATCTGATATACAACCTCTTTTTATTACTTCTGCTTCAGCTATTTTTGATGCGCTTTCCATCGTAAGTCCGAAGTTTTCTAATAATTCGGAATTAGTAATCTCTCTGCCATCTAATAAACTAAATGTTCTTGTTCCCCAAAGATAATACCCGCCAGATAGTGACTTAGACAGTATTGAGATGTATTTTTCACTGACCTGCCAAGTAAACGCACCAGCATAAACTCGCCAGTTATACACTCCGGATTTCGTAACAGGGTTGCCATCTTTGTCTAATGGTGGTGAAGGATTGTTGTATTCATCAGCATCCTCACTATCAATATTTAAAAAGATAGGATAACCTTGTTTGTCTCTTTCACAATACACGTTCAACCATTCTTCTAATGTTGCTTCTGAATAATCATAGTATTTCTCATCATTTTCATCTTCATAATAAACCCAATCTTTTGTATCATCAATTTTCTTCACATATTCATGTTTTGCTTTTGATGGGGCTTGCACACACCCTGCGATCATTGCCATCGTTAATGAGATTGTTAGTATTTTTTTCATATTTCCACCTTTTATTAAGACTTAATTATAAGGCCTGTTTCTGTTACAGCATAAGGATAATCTTGTTGACTTTCTTCACAAAAATGACTTTTCATTATACAAATTAACTGGTTTTGTATTTTTCATCATTTTCTACCTCATGTATAAAAGTATACGATTTTTATACTTATATAATATTCCCACAAAACTAAGTGGGTGAGCTATTTTTAGATGTTGAGATTTTAAACATACTCTTGTTATTATGCATCTATTTTATTGAAAATTGTTTATAATATTTGTAGCCTTGTTCATTACTACATGACCATAGAATATTCAACTGATTATCAACCATAAAGATATAATTATAATTAATATCATTAACATCAAAATCTTGCCAGTAGTAACAGGATGTTAGGTTAAAAGGATAATCACAAGCTATTTCATAATTTTCATCAAAAGTACGTTTTAATAATTCTTTTACTTGTAAATTGTCCAGAAGCACTTTCTCTAAAAGTTCTTCATTTGTCAGTGTTTTACCAGAGAATAAGTCAAAATTATAGATATAGGTATCGCTGGTCCAACCTGAACCAGGGAGAAATAAGCATGAACGAATTAAAACGGATAAGATTTCCTCGTTTTCAAATGCTTTTACTTTAAATACATGTTCACCCCTAGATTTAGGATCAGCAAGTTTTGATTGCACTTGTTCCTGAATCCAACTGTTGATATTTTCTGCATCAATGCTGTCCATATTAATCGTAAAATCTTGAATTTCGGGTGTATATGTTACGATTGTACTGAACCAGTTTTCCAGTTCATTACCTGATGTAAATTCTGAATCAAGTATTGTCTGTTTCATATCAAGATATGCAAAATCCATATCTGAAGTATGAATGTCATTAATGTACACCCAATCTTTTGTCTCATCGATTTTCTTTACATACTTAGTTTCTTCCGGCTTTTCCTGATCCACAGTTTTTTCAGGCTGTTCAACAACTGGCGGTTCTTCTGGGGTCTCTGACGCCGGCGGTGTTTGAACACACCCTGCCATCATAGCCATCAACAGAAAACTTATTATTATCTTTATCATTGTTTTCCACCTCATTTATCGAAACATACGATTTTTAAGCCCCGGTCTATAAAAGCAAATAATTAAATAGGTTCCTACTTACTAATGAGTAGATAAAATCGGGTTATTTTTGAATCATGATCATTATAAGGTATTCTTCTCAAAGTAACTTTACTTTTATTTTAATGCAACTTTATGAAAAAGAATACGTCCATTAAAATTGAAATCATATACTCCTAATATGAAATATAGATTATTTTCATCAGGAACTAATAATGAATATTCAGAGTATTCATAACCAATTGTATTGTATTTCTGATTTCTATTTAACACCATCATGCCCTGTGTACCTTCAATTCGCTCTGAAGTATTTTCGGGTTCCTTGTAATATAAATTATCACTGCCATATTTGTCTATCTTATCTTGAATTGTTGATTCTTCAACATTAAATAGTCGTACTAGATCATCATTAGTTAATAATTCACCTGTATGAAGATCAATATGAAATGCCATGTAGTAGACTACACCAGTAGAAAACGGTATAAAGTCACCACTCTTTTTGATAATCGTTAAAATATCATCAGTTATGATCCATTTCCACTCGCAAAATAAGGATGCTGGCTCGTCATACAATTCAGTAAAATATTCATTCAAAGACTTAGCAGCTTCACTATCTATATTTAAGATAAGATGTTCATCCTTTGGATCTGGCATATAAAATATTGCCATCCATTGCAGTAAATCATTTTTATCAAAATCTGTAAATGGATAATCGTAATCTGCTAATTTTTTAAAAATCATCACTATAAGCTTTATCTTTGATTTCATCTATATAAACGTATTCTTTTGTCTCATCGATTTTCTTAACATACTTAGTTTCTTCCGGCTTCTCCTGTTCCACAGTTTTTTCAGGCTGTTCAACAACCGGCGGTTCTTCTGGCTTGTCAGTCTCTGATGGTGTTTGCACACATCCCGCTATCATTGCCATCAATAAAAAACTTATTAGTATTTTTTTCATGTCTTTCCACCTTGTCTTTCCACTCATTAAAATCAATTCTATGATTTAATTTAATTTGATTTTCTGAAATACGATATTACCTGACATGGCTTTAGAATAATATCCGATGATATAATATAAATCATTATTATCTACAATCAGTAATGATTTATTACTGTATTTTGTTGTATATTCTTTTCCTAGTAGTAATTGTTGTTTTACAATGAAAGAATCATCATCAGGAAGCTTGGTTTCTGATATATATTCATTCACAATATTTTGAACATCACTACTCGTTAATCCATATACCGACAACAGATCGTCATTGGACATTAATTCACCTGATTTCAGATCAATATGATATGCCTCCAAGAAAATAGGCAGCATGTGGGGTGCTAGTGAACCGTACTTATTTACAATCGTAATCATGGCATCATTTATGAACCATTTAAATTCATAAATAAAATTTACAGGATCTTTATATCCTGCTTCAAAATCTTCATTTATTGCAGAAACACTTTCGGCGTTTATATTTACAATTAGTTTCTCTTTTTTAGGTGCATCATCAAATGGAAGGGTTAGCCAATCAAGAAAAACATAATAATTCATCTGATTTAATACGGGATTTAATTCCAAATCATTTTTTGTAACAACTTCCTGTTCCTTGATATACACCCAATCCTTAGTTTCATCAATTTTTTCTATATACTTAATTTCTTTCGGCTTATCCTGTTCCACAGGTTTTTCAGGCTGTTCAACAACCGGCGGTTCTTCTGGCTTGTCTGTCTCTGATGGTGTTTGAACACAACCCGTTGTCATAGCTATCAATAAGAAACTTATTAGTATTTTTTTCATATCTTCCCACCTCGTTATTATAAGTATACGATATTTGCCGCAGGATTCCTATGTTATGCGCTGCTAAGAAAATAACATAAGAAATTAGTAAGAGAATAATGATGACATGGATATTCATTGCATTGGTAAAGGTATCGGCAAATTATAATAATAAAGAGCAAACAGATTTCCAATTTTAATCTGAATGCTCTTTTTGTTTTATTTCTTCTTCATATACTGCAGCTGGTACTTGGGTGAATTGAGATATTGTTCCGTATAATCGACAACCATGCCCTCAATCGTAAATGTAGTATTATTAATTTTTATGATGGGAGTCAGCGGGTCAAGGTCGAATTTCGCCGCGGTTTCCGTATCTGGCAGGATGGGAGTAGTCAGATGCATAGCAAAATCGATGGTATACCCGCATTTGCGGATATAATCAAACTTGCTGTTCTCAAGCCATTGTATTGAAAGGTCAGGGAAAATTTTTACTGGCATATATGATTCTTCAATCTGCAGCAGGATGCCGTCCCCATAACGGTGTCGGATAAAATGATAAACTTGGTCATTCGGTTCGATGCCTAAGATGCTGGCAAGGCAATTATCACAGCAGATAATGGAAAAGGCTGTGACCTTTGTGCTGGCAGCACGGCCGTGCGATTTCATTTCTTCATTAAATCCACGGTATTCGACTGTCTTGTTAGTAAAAAAGCGCTCCTTGACAACTGTTCCATAACCAGGCTTTCTAGTCAGCAGATCCGCCTCGACAAGCCGATCGGTTGCTTTTCTGACCGTGACTCTTGATACATGATAAAGGTTCATGAGTTCTTGTTCCGTAGGAATGATTTCCCCAGCTTTATAATAATTGGTCTGAATCTTCTCCCGCAGGTCATGGTAAATTTTTTCATATAAAGGTATTTTATTTGTATGCATGATTTCACCTCGTACTCATGGTAGCTTAATTAAAGGTAAATTGCAAATAAATGTATTATAAATGATATGAAAATAATACATATAAAAAGAAAAATGATATGTTTATAATATAAATGATTAAAATATATTGTGTAAACAATTACAATGTGTTATCATTTGCTCGAGGAGGATACTAAAATGATAGGAATCGCAATATGTACACATTCTGATTTTGCTCAGGGCTTATGCAATGCCGTAGAAATGATCGCCGGCCCGCAGGAGCAGCTGACAGCTTTGAATTTTATGGGAGATATCGGACTTGAAGAATATGGGGAACAGCTTAAAAAGGCTGCTGAAGGATTCAGCGACGGCTGTATCTTTGTTACTGATCTTGAGAATGCCACACCCTTTAACGCGGCACTGATGGCTATCGCCTATACCGATAATGTTATCTTATCAGGAGCTTCAATGCCATTGATGCTGGAGCTGGTTATCAAAAGAGCAGGTGAAGGGTACACACCGGAAAGTCTGGCCAGAGAAGTTCTTCAATCGCATTGCGATGCTGTTTCATTAAAAACCTCAAGGGAAGTATTTGGTAGTTAACCAAGGAAAGGAGAAAACTTATGATTTCATTGATTCGATGTGATGAAAGACTGATTCATGGTCAATGCATGCAGTTTATCGTCAGTGATTACTCAATCAAGCGGATACTTGTTGTTGATAATGCCACAGCAATGAATCCGGTATTGAAAACAATCTTCACGACGGCGGTACCAAAAGCACTGAAAGCAGATGTTTATACGGTAGATCAGGCAACTGAAGAAATTAAAGGGGCGATTACTGATTCAACTAATACACTGCTGCTGATGAAGAATCCGCGGACACTGGTTCAGCTGCGCAAGAATGTTTCTGACTTGCCAAATGAATTAAACATCGGACCGCAGATGGCAAGAGACGGTGTTAAATGTGTAGATTTCGCTACCCTGCATCAAGAAGATGTGGAAGCCTGCAAAGCATTAGCGGCTGACGGGGTACGAATTTACTTTAACTCAATCGGTGCCAGCGGCGCGGTTACTGAATGGTCATCAATCGCAAGTAAACTTTAAACTAAGATAAAACCATCTAGGAGGTAAAATATGACATTCGTTCAAGCATTACTTATCGGCTTACTCGGTTATTGTTCCGCTAAATGGGCAATTCCTCTGTGGGGCGACATGGGAGGCTGGTGGACATGCGGACGTCCGCTTGTTGCCGGTATGCTTATCGGTATTATTCTGGGAAATGTATCACAGGGAATTATTCTGGGCTGTGCAGTCAACGCGCTTTATTTAGGCAGTATCACGGTTGGCGGTGTAGCGGCTAACGATATCAACTTCGCGGCTTACATTGGTATACCGCTGGCCATGGTATCCGGAGCAACGGTAGAAGAAGCTTTAACACTGGCAGCTTTACTGGGTGCTTTAGGTGTATTCATGTGGAACTTTGTTAAGATTATCAATGTTTACTGGATTCGTGTTATGGAAAAACAAATCGCAGCTGATAATCTGGATAATGCGGCAAGAGTTCCGCTGTATGGCAATATCTTCTTGTTTATCTGCCGTTTCTTCCCAATTTTCTTAGCTTGTCTGTTGGGACCTGAAATCATGCAGGGGGTTATGAATGCAATTCCACCGCAGCTTTCCGCAATCATCGGTATCTTTGGCGGTATGCTGCCATTAATTGGATTCGCAATCATTTTAAAGACATGTGTGAAGCAATATTATGAACTGCTCTACTTTGTATTTGGCTTCATCTTATTTACAAGCTTCCAAGTCAGCATCATTGCGATCTTCGTAGTTGCGTTAGTATTTGCATGTATCGACTTTAAATATGGTTCCGTAGGAGGTGCAGAATAATGGCAGAAACAAAAACGACCTTACTGGATAAGAAGGACGTCAAAAAAGTCTGGTTTAACTGGATGTGGCTGAATCTTTCAACACAAAACATGGAACGTATGCAGGCACCTGCATTAGTAAGAGCTTTATGGACAGTTAAGGATAAGCTTTATCCTGGCAAACGTGAAAAACAGAAGGATCTTATGGAAAGAAACATGGAATTCTTTAACACAGAGCCAATCTGGGGCGGCTGTATTATCGGTATTTCATTAGCTATTGAAGAAGAAAAAGCAATGAATGATGAAGTGCCTGATGAATTATCAAGCAGTATTAAAACAGCTTTGATGGGACCGGCTGCCGGTTTGTTTGATTCATTGTTCCAATCAACTCTGATTCCTATTTTATTGGCTATTGGTATCGGTATTTCTTCTGAGACGGGTTCAATTGTCGGCCCATTGCTTTACATTGCCTTATTCTGGCTGATTGTACCAACTGTCAGCTGGTTCCTTTTCTATAATGCCTATCGTTTAGGTCTTGATGGTGTTCAAACAATTCTGACCAGCGGGCTTAAAGATAAAGTAATCAGTGCTGCTAATATCGTTGGTTTGACCGTTATCGGTGCAGTTACCGCTTCTACCTGCAACATTAAAACAGGTTTAATGTATACGCAGGGTGATTTGGTAATCAATGTGAATGATATTATCAATAATATACAGCCGAAGATTCTCGTTCTGATCATGGCTTTTGTTACTTATTATTTACTGGCTAAAAAACATGTCAGTGTTAATAAACTGATGATCCTTATGCTGATAATCTCGGTAATTGGATACTTTACAACAATTTTAGCATAAATGATAGGTCAGAATCACTCTGACCTTTCTTATTAAGAGAATCAAGGAGGTGTGTTATGGATAAACATGAGCTTTTGGAAAGTCTGAAGGGCGGTTTGATCGTATCCTGTCAAATTGAAAAGCATGCGCCGTGCTGGCATGAGGACATGGTTGAATTAATGGCGCGTTCCGCAATCTGGGGCGGTGCCTGCGGCCTGCGTTTAAATGGCATTGATAATATTAAAAAAATCAGGGGTATTACTGAACTGCCAATCATTGGTTTAGTGAAGGTATTCAGCGATGAAACGGAAATCTTTATGACACCGACGATGAATGAGGTGGCAGAGGTAATCGAAGCTGGTGCGGATATAGTGGCGGTTGATGGAACTGACCGCATGATTCAGGGCCGCCGCGGTTATGATTTAATTCCGGAAATTAAAAAGACTTTCCCTGATACGGTTATTTTTGCGGATGTCCGTGATGAAGAAGACGCGCTTGCATCCCTTGCTTTAGGGGCGGATATTGTCGCGCCAACGTTCTATCGTTTTAAGAAAGACGCGAAATCATCGGATTTGGCTGATTGGGAAATGTTTGCGAAAATGTGTGCTTGCTGTAAGGATAAGGGTAAAGTTATGATGGAAGGCAAGGTCTGGACACCGGATGATGCAATCAGGGCATTCCATTACGGCGCTCATTCAGTTGTTATTGGCAGTGCCATTACCCGTCCGCATCTGATTATGAGAAGGTTTTATGATCATGTGAACGGCTATCCGGAAAAGCGCAGTTTATTTTACTAGGAGGGACTATGGAAAACAAATATAAAATTTTGTGGACGGATATGCACAGCAATATTCACCATGAAGGAATGAGTGAGCTTCCTAAATGGTATGCGCATGCCAAAAGCATGCTTGATTTCTGGCCGATTGCTTATTATCCGTATTATATGCGAAAGCTGCCTTCAGGAATGGGGGTAGAGGATATTCATGATTTGGATAAGGTAAAGGCTGACTGGGAGGAACTGAGAAGCTTTGTGAATAAGGCTAATGCTGAGGGTTGGCCGATGTTTATGGGTTATGAATGGCAGGGCAGCGGTCTTGACGGCGATCATAATGTATTCTTTAAAAATAATGAGAATGAGATTGCCTTCCCGCTTCGTTATCAGGAACTGTATGAATTATATAAGGATAAAGATGCGATTGCTATTCCGCATCATTTAGCTTATCAAAGCGGCAGCCGCGGTAAGAATTGGGATACGCATATTGAAGCCTTTTCACCATTTGCGGAGGTTTATTCTTCGCATGGCTCCAGCGAAAATGATTATGGCAGCATACCGATGAACCGGCATGTGCATATGGGCCCAAGAGTTGGTGCCAACAGTGTTGAATCAGGGTATAAACGCGGTTATCATTTTGGCTTGATTGCTTCCGGTGACAATCACTCAGTACCGGCAGTCAGTGAATTTGGCAGTATGGCAGTCTTAGCTGAAAATAGGACGAAGGATGCCATATGGGAGGCGATGCAGAAACGTCATGTCTATGGTGTCAGCAATGAACGTATTAAATTAAGAATGGATCTTGACGGAGCCATGATGGGAGACTGTACTTCCTTTAAAGAAGCTTCAGAGCTGAATCTGAATATTGAAGGCAGCAATGCGTTAGACCGTATTGAAGTCATTGTGGATAATGATGTGGCAGATATCATTAACTGCAATCATCGTTCATCAAAGCCTGAAGGCAAGGTTCACTTTAAGTTCAAGCTTGAATTTGGCTGGGGACCGGATCGCCGTGTATTCCCGGATATCGCTTCAAGAAAGTGGCATGGCTGTCTGCATACCGAAGGCAGCATCTTAAGTGTGGAAAATGCCTGGAATACGATGGGACAGTCTATTCTGCATCAGGATGAGAATGATTTTGAATTTGAATTAACGACGTATAAGACAACACAGACCGGTAAGTGGATGGGTTCAGCGGCAATTACGACCGAAGGCTTTATCTTTGAAATAGAAGCAGCCGCGGATGAGGTATTAAAGCTGAATGTAGATGGTATTGATTATGAATTGCCGGTACAGTCGCTATTAAATGATTCAATGCTGTTCAGTCTTGATGACGAAGCGAAGCGCTTGATCTATGACACTTATCAGGAGGAGAGCTTTTACCGCAATGATACATGGTGGCATAACACTTATAAATTTAAGGCAAATAAAGCGGCTGTAAAGGCTGATTATATGTATCAGGGTACAACGGTTCTCGATCTTTCAGCGGCTCATCATGTTCGTGTCAGAGTGCATCAGAAAAATGGCTGCATGGCTTGGAGCAGTCCGATTTTTAATAAGGAGTCATAATTATGAATCTCCTTTATATTCATACGCATGACAGCGGACGTTATTTCAGCCCTTACGGTTATTCGGTGCCGAGTGATCATCTGCTTGCTTTCGCAAAGGATGCGACAACGTTTACGAATGGTTACTGTGTCAATCCAACCTGCTCACCAAGCCGGGCAAGTATGCTGACTGGCATCTATCCGCACCAAAACGGCATGCTGGGATTAGCTCAGCGAGGTTTTGGCTTGAATGACACGGATCAGCACTTATGCAACTTCTTGAAACGCAATGGGTATCATACGGTGCTTAGCGGAATCCAGCATGAGGTGGATTTCTACACCAATGTGGAAGCGTCAAAAACTATCGGTTATCATGAGGTATTGACGCATGATCCCTTTGTCTATCAGAAAGAGGATTACCACCTTTGGGATCAGGAAAATGCTCAGGCAGCTGCGGACTGGCTGAAGCATGCTGATCATGACCAGCCATTCTTCATGAGCTATGGTATGCATTCCACACATCGCCCATTCCCATTGGAAATCAGTGAAAGGGTGAATGAGAATTATGTGAAGCCTTGGCAGCCGATATTTAATAATGCCGAGAACCGCCATGATACAGCGCAATATCTCACCTCAGCTCAGCATGCCGACGAATGCTTTAAGATCGTAATCGACGCGTTGAAGGAAGCTGGCTGCTATGAGAATACCATTATTCTATTTACAACCGATCACGGTGTCGCTTATCCGTTTAATAAATGCTATTTAAGCGATAAAGGAACCGGTGTTTCTTTGATTATGAGAGTTCCGGATTCCCTTAAGAAAGGGAATGTCTGCGACGCGCTGGTTTCACAGATAGATGTGTTCCCAACGCTTTGTGATCTATTGAAGCTGGATCAGCCTGATTATTTGGAAGGCAAATCATTCAGCAACTGTTTCTATGGCTTACCCGCCGGTGATGAATATGTATACTCTGAAATCAATTTCCATACCTCTTATGAACCATGCCGGGCAGTCAGAAGTGAGCGTTATAAATATATCCGCTACTATGACCGCACTCATTTGTTTGTCAATCCAAGCAATACGGACAGCAATAAGGTCAAAGATTTCTATATGGAAAATGGCTACGGCAGTTATCCTAAGGCAGAGGAAGCATTTTATGATCTGATTTATGATCCTGATGAAATGAATAATCTCATCGATCATGAAGAACTGCATGAAATCATTGATGAATTCAGAAACCAGCTTCATGAATTTCAGGTAAAGACGAATGATCCGTTATTAAATGGCCCGCTGCCGGTAAAACCGAGCTATAAGGTCAATAAACCTGACTGCATTGAAGCGTCCAGTAAAAATCCTGAAGATTATTTATCGGAAGGCAAATTCTATTAATCCAACTAGCAGCGTTCCTGACAAAGGGCGCTGTTTTTATAATACTTTGAGTTCAAAAAATGAACATGTACTTGACATCTCGCTCAGCAAGTGTAAAATAGACTTGTACAAAAAATGAACAGGAGTGATTTCATGGATAAAATTTATCAGCTTCTAAAATGTTTAAAGAAAAGTGATACATCGACACAGCGTGACATTGCGAAAGAAACAGGTTTCTCTTTAGGCATGGTCAACACCCTGTTGAAAAATATGGAGGAACAAGGTCTGATCACCATTCATGCGAAAAAGGGCCGGTTTGAATATGAGCTTACTGAAAGCGGCAATGAATGTCTGGAAAATATTCTTCGTGAAAGACAGATGGATAAGCTGCAGCTGACTGTGAAATCACAGGATCTGCATACGGCTGTCATTCTGGCTGCCGGTCAAAATAAGGATTTTAATATCCCTGTTGGTTTCTTAACCATTGAAGGTGTATCCCTGATTCAGCGTATCGTTGATATCCTGCTGGATCATTCAATCACTAAAATTATCATCGTTACCGGTTATCAAAAGGCAATGTATGAGGAAGCCTTTAAGAATCAGCGGGAAGTTCAGTTTGTGGAAAACAGCCGTTATAAATGGACGGGAACTATGGCTTCACTGGCTTGCGCGGCATCACTTATTGATTCTGATTTCTTACTGATTGAAAGTGACTATGTATTTGAAAAAGCGGTAGTAACCGCCTTGCTTGAAAATGAAGCGCCGAATTGTCTGTTTGTCAACGCGCCGAGGGGCAGCGGTGATGAAGCCTTTGTGGAGCTGGATGAGCATAATGATTTATATCGTATTTCAAAAGATATCCATGAATTAAATCATATTGATGCTGAATTATGCGGTGTGAATAAAATCAGTTATTCAATCTATAAAAAAATGTTAAATATATTTGATGAAAATAAAAATCCATATCTGAATTATGAATATGTTATTGAAAACCTTGGCCGTTTGTATAAGATTACGACCTGCGGCATCGATGATTGTATCTGTATGGATATAGATAATCAGAAACAGTATAACGATATGGTCAATATTTATTTCCCTAAATTAAAGAAGAAAGAGAATGAACGCAATCTGCTTCAATTAAAGAAATTATTTATCGAAGTCATGGGGATTGATGAAAAGGATTTTATCAGTATTGAGGCTGCCGGTGGGATGACAAATACTAATTATAAGGTAAAAACAACCAATAACCGTTATATTCTGAGAATGCCGGGACGCTGTACCGAGACGATGATCTCCCGCAGCAATGAAAAGGTAAATGGTAAATTTGGTTATCTGCTTGGTTTAAATGTTGATACGGTTTATTTTAATGAAGCAAGCGGCGTTAAAGTAAGTATTTATATTCCAAATGCGAAAACGATGACTGGACCGACGGTGCGTCTGGAAAAGAATATGAAGCTGACCGCGGCGCTGCTGCGTAAGCTGCATACAAGTGAATGTGAATTGAAGGGCCGCTTTAATGTCTTTGATGAATTAAAGAAATATGAAGATTTAATGGCTGCTTCACATGTAACACCTTATGAGAACTACGATCAGGCCAGAGCCTTTATGGACAAGCTGGCTGTCGTGATGGATCGATTAGGCTGGAATCTGAAGCCGTGTCATTGCGATCTGGTTGCGGAGAATCTGATTAAGGATGAACATGGAAGGATGTATCTGATTGATTGGGAATACGCGGGTTTTAATGATCCGATGTGGGATCTTGCCGGTCATTTTGTTGAATGTGAATTTACGCCGAGTGAAGAGGAATTGTTTGAATATTACTATACTGAGGGCAAAGGCTTGAGTGCTGTTGAAAAAGAAAAGATTCAGTTATTCAAAATTACTCAGGATATTCTTTGGTCGGCATGGACCATGGCCAAGGAAGCTAATGGCGAAGATTTCGGTACTTATGGCATCGACCGTCTGAACCGCGGCTTACAGGCTATTGAAGTATTCTGTAAGCAATATGAAAGGGATCTGTTATGAAAAATTTTAAACTAGATAAGAGTATCGACTGGGTGATTACAATCTTGCCCTTAGTCATTATCGGCATGATTTCATCACTGCTCATGCTGTTTCCGCAAGCCAGCGGTGAAGTGATTAATACCTTGCGTAATTTATTTGTCAATGAGTTTGGTTTCTTTTATATTCTGCTGGGTCTGGGGATTCTGATTGCGGCTATCATCATGGCTTTCAGCCGCTTTGGCAATATAAAATTAGGCAATCTGGATAAACCGCGGTATTCAACATTCAGCTGGGGTTCAATGATTTTTACCTCTACGATGGCTGCGGATATCTTATATTGGTCATTATGTGAATGGAGCTATTACTACACAGCGGCGCCTTTTGGCATGGAAAATATGACGGCAGCTCAGCTGCAGGACTGGTCAAGTGCTTATCCGCTGTTTCACTGGGGCCCCATTCCATGGGCGTTCTATATCCTGCCAGCCTGTGCCTATGCTTATATGTTTTTTGTAAAGGGACGTAAGCGTCAGACGTTATCGGAAGCTGTAAGACCGCTGCTTGGCAAACACAGCGATGGAAAAGCGGGCCGTTTGATTGATGTTTTCGCTGTCTGCGGTTTATTAGCTGGAACGGCAACGACCTTTTCATTAGCGACACCGCTTCTGTCAGGTGCGCTGGCAAAGATTTTAAATATCGAGACGAGCCATTTCCTTTCAATCGCGATCCTGGCAATTATCTGCTTCGTTTTCATGGTTGCGGTATTAAAGGGAATGAAGGCCATCAGTTATCTGGCTAATTTCTGTGTTGTCGTATTTGTACTTTTATTAGCTACATTTTTAATTGCCGGGCCAAAGGTTTATATCATTGAAACAGGTATTACCGCAATTGGCAAGGTGATCAATAATTTCTTCAATATGGCTACCTGGATGGACCCATTAGGTATCAGCGGCTTCCCTCAGGATTGGACGATTTTCTATTGGGCGTATTGGATTGCATGGTTTGTTGCTACACCATTCTTCATTGCGAAAATATCGGAAGGCAGAACAATCAAGCAGACCATCTTAGGCGGTTTAGCGTGCGGCTTAGGCGGAACGTTTACATCCTTTATCGTTTTTGGCGGGTATGGCTTATATCTGCAGACACATGGTATTTTAGATGTAGCCAGCATGATTGCTTCCGGCGTAGCACCTTCTGCGGTTATCTTAATGATTTTTGATCAGCTGCCGATGACCAATCTGGTATTGGGTATATTGATTGTCGCAATGATTGCCTTCTATGCCAGCACCTTTGACGCGATTACGATGGTTGTAGCCAGCTATTCAGAGAAAATGCCTGAACATCAGGATGAACCGCGGCGAAAGCTAAGGGCATTCTGGTCGGTGGTCTTCTTATTGCTGCCGGTGGCTTTGCTATTCTCAGACTCAACCTTAAGCATGCTTCAGACAATAGCGATTATCGCGGCTTTCCCGTTGGGAATTATCATGATCATGGTCGTTGTCAGCTTTGTAAAGGATCTGCGCAAGGATCATCCGCAGATTGAGGGAGATATACGATGAATGCATTATTATTAGCAGCCGGACTTGGCTCACGGTTTAAGGAAATAACAAAGCATAATCATAAAGCATTGCTGCCAATCGGCGGCATTCCTAACATTGAGCGCACCATCGGCTATCTGCATGAGGCTGATATTACCGATATTACTATTGTTGTAGGTCATATGGCTGAATTATTTGATTATCTGAAAGAAAAATATCAAGTAAGGCTTGTCTATAATGAACATTATGCCGATTATAACAATCTCTATTCAATGGCTAAAGCACTGCCGTATTTCAGTGATACGGTGGTGATTGATGCTGATGTTGTCCTGCTTGATCAAGTTCTGTGTCCAATGAGTCAAAGCACTTATTATACAGTACAGCGAAAAGCTGGACCTGATTTTGACTGGTGCCCCAAAGTTGAGAATGGACGGGTAGTCGCTATGGATATTACGGACGCTTATCGGCCGAGTATGCTGGGCATTTCTTATTGGAACGCTCATGACTGTGAAATCATTAAGGCGGAAATTGAACAGCGATTAAAGGACAGCGCCAATTATCTTGATCCTAAAAAATATTGGGATAATGTGCCGGTAGATCTATTAGATGTACTTAATGTCGGTGTGCATCAGGTTGATGAATCACTGGTAGATGAGATGGATACGGTAGAGAATTACCATGATATATGTGCTAAATTTGATGATTTTATGAACCGGTAACACCGGTTTTTTATTATAAAAAAACAGTTTTGAACATCCAAAACTGTTAATTAAACTTATGCTTTTTCTTTTTGTAAGCGGGCTTTAGCTTCTTCAATTGTTTCATCGTCTTTAGTTAAATAGCGATCAACAAAGGCGTCTTCTATTTTAGTATAACCGCCGACTACTGAATCCTCTATTTTTTCAAATGTTCCAACGACCTTTTCTGCGATCTTTTCATTCGCTTTTATGATTTTTGATTTTGCCATAATGCTGCACCTTTCTTTTTTATTCCTTTCTTTATCATCGATATTCCTAATGCTAATATAAATAAACAGACAGCGGCACCAGTTAAAATGTTCATCAGGGCTGTGTTTGCATCACTCATGGCACCAAATGAAACAAGCATCGAGCGCTGTAATGTTAATACTGAAGCAGCGACATCGCTATAACCAATACAGCGAATTACCGCAAGTAATGGCGAGGGGTTATTGCGCTGTGTAACTGCGCGTAGGATGGCCATAGTGATTTTATAAAACGTATAAGCGGCTATGGTTATCATGATCACAGATTCGTATTTTGCGGCGATGTGTTCAGTCAGACTAAGATAAATGACACCAATTAAAACAAGGCTCAGCGCTGAAAGCAGGATGCCGGTTAATGTCATCACAAAATATTCTGCGTCAATGGAAATTTTAGAATGATTCTTTCTTTCACACAAAATAGCTGAAAAACGCATGACGCTTAAAATAGTATAGTAGGCACACATGGTAATAAACCACAATGACTGATTGGCAATGCCCAGCGCGCCATGTACCAGTGCATATACTAAATTTACCATGAAGCTAAAAGCTGCTGATAAGATAATCCGGGTACGCTGATCGTTTATGGTATGCCTGCCAAGATTTGTGACTTCAATTCTGCTGTATATTTTTTGCTTGATGCCCATGGTTATAAATTTTGACATTTAAGATAATGGTTTAAATTCACCCATATTTTCAAGTAACACTTTATTCTTTAATGCCGGTTGTCAAAGGAATCAAACCAAGCAGCAAAACAATACCAATCAGTCCGATAATAATTCCCTGAATCATTTTACCCCAAACAATGCTGAAACACATGCCAATACCTAAAGCTAAAGCACCAATTACACCCACCATCACCATGAGGAATGTTTTTGCTGTGATTTGGACAGGTTCTTTGTGTTCCATTTTCCGCCATAGAATCCATGTGATTAGTCCGAGCAGAAGTCCGACACAGCCAAAGACAACACCTGGCTGAAAGGCTCCCCATTCTTTTATCATTGCCATACACATACCAAGAGCAAATAGAACTGTGCTGATGGTTCCTAAACCTAATGCGACAAAACTGCTTTTTTTCATTTGAAATACCTCCATCTATATTAAGGCAACAGTTGTTGTTTTAATACAAATTCAGTATAATTGTAATAACCGACAGAAACAATCATCAGTTTGATGCGAAGTGTTGGAATAATGGAAGAGGGAACCAATGAACACAAAAAATAATCGGCGGCGCCGTGAGTCAATGGAACGTATTCAGAAAGTCTTTATTGAATTGCTGCAAACCAAAGAACTTCATGAGATAAGTGTTTCAGATATTTGCAAGCGCTGTGAATTAAATCGCAGTACGTTTTACGCTAATTTTGTAGATATTTATGAGCTTGCAGACAAGGTCAGAGAAGATTTGGAACGTGAAGTGAATTTGCTTTATGAAGCGGAAACAACACAAGGCTTTAACAGCAATGATTATTTAAAGCTGTTTTATCATATCAAGGATAATCAATTATTCTACTGCACCTATTTTAAGCTAGGTTATGATAATCAGTTTAAGCTTGAATATTATGATATTCATCAGGCAAAGCAGCATTTTGACAATCGGCATATTGAATATCATGTCGAATTTTTCAGAAGCGGCTTTAATGCGATCGTGAAAAAGTGGCTTGCCGGCGGTTGTAAAGAGACACCGGAAGAAATGGATGAAATCATTCGCGGTGAATATCGCGGGCGGGTTTCAAAATAATAGAGCAGCAGTGATGTGTTTGTTTTTCATAATGCTGATTGATGGACTTTTAATGATAGTGTTTACAGTTTTAGAAATATTGGCTTTTACTCTTCATTTACTGTTTCTTAACATAAATTTTATATCATAAAAGATGGAATGTTGTTATAATGAATACAGTTGAAAGCGAGGAAAGAATATGAAAATATTAGTTACCGGTGGAACAGGCTATATTGGTTCTCATACATGTGTGGAATTATTGAATGCTGGTTATGAAGTTGTCATTATTGATAATTTGTATAATTCAAAATTAGAGGTAGTAGATAAGATTGAACAGCTTACAAATAAGAAATTTGCTTTCTATGAAAATGATGTTTGTGATGAAGAAGCGGTAAGACGTATCTTTACGGATCATAAGATTGACGCGGTAATTCATTTTGCGGGTTATAAAGCAGTTGGTGAAAGTGTTGCGAAGCCTTTGATGTATTATCAGAATAATCTTGATTCTACAATCGTATTATGCAAAGTGATGAATGAGTTTAATTGCAAACGCATTGTATTCTCATCAAGTGCTACGGTTTATGGCGATCCTGCATCATTGCCGATCAAAGAGGATTTTCCGCTTTCTACAACGAATCCTTATGGTACGACAAAATTGTTCATTGAGAGAATTCTGACGGATCTGCAGTATGCGGATAAGGAATGGAGCGTTGGTTTGCTGAGATATTTCAATCCGATTGGTGCGCATGAATCAGGATTGTTAGGTGAAAGTCCTAATGATATTCCTAATAATTTAATGCCATATATTGTTAAGGTTGCTAACAAAGAACTCCCGCATCTGAATGTCTTTGGTGATGATTATAATACACCGGATGGCACAGGGGTTCGTGATTATATCCATGTTGTTGACTTGGCATTAGGTCATATCAAAGCTGTTGAGAAAATCGCTCAGGGAAGCGGTGTGAAGATTTATAACCTTGGTACTGGCAATGGTTTCTCAGTGCTTGATTTGGTGAAAACTTTTGCCCGTGTGAATAATATTGAGGTTCCATATAAGATTACTGACCGCCGTCCTGGTGATATAGCGGCTTGTTATGCTGATCCGACAAAGGCTAAGGAAGAACTTGGCTGGAGCGCACAAAAGGGCATCGAGGAAATGTGCCGTGATGCTTGGAATTTTGTGCAAAAACAAAAATAAGTTGAATATATAAAGAAAACCGCGATTATTGATAAAATTCTTTAAAATTGACAATGTTATTCATTGAAAATTTGAGGTGTTATCTAATAAAAAGCGGTTTTTATTATTAATCATATCAATGTTTATCTCGTATATATAGGTGAGGTGAAGCATGAGATGTGAACGCTGTCAGAATACTGATCCCAAATATTTCTACAATGATAAGGGAACTTATTATTGCCGCCGCTGTGTTGCATTCGGACGGCTTGATGTAGGAACCGTTCCCAAGGCTTATACATACGTGCCAAAACGTCATCGCTGTAATTATGATCTTGAGTTTCAGCTGACTGATCAGCAATTAAAGGCCAGTAAGGAAATAGTGACCCATCTTGCAGCGGGTTATGATGTTCTGGTTTATGCGGCATGCGGTGCGGGCAAGACTGAATTGACGATGGAGCCTTTGAAACAGGCGCTGAATGCGGGGAAAAAGGTAGGAATAGCGATTTCACGCAGGCAGGTTGTTTTAGAAATTGCCCAGCGGATGCAGAGGGCATTTAAGACGCTAAAGGTTGTTCCGGTTTGTCAAGGTTATACTGAGATTACTGAGGGTGATCTGATTGTCTGTACGATGCACCAGCTTTATCGCTATCATCAAGCCTTTGATTTACTTGTTATGGATGAAGTCGATGCTTTTCCCTATAAGGGAAATGAATTGCTGGCGGCAGTTGCCAGAAATAGCTGTAAAGGGAGGATCCTTTATCTGACAGCTACGCCTGATTCTGCCATGCTGAAAGAGGTAAGCGAGGGCAGGCTGAAGATGGTCGAATTGTTCCAGCGTCCGCATGGTCATCCCTTAGTTCTGCCCCTTATTAAACAGCTGCCTGTGCCTTTGCAGCTGGTCAGTCTGTTAATGATTATGCGTCAGCAGAAAAAGCCAATGTTGATATTTGTGCCGACTATTGACTTGGCACAACGTTATGGACTGCTCTTTTCACCGCTTTTTCACTGTGCGTCACTGACCAGCAAGACAATTGAAAAGGATCAGATTATCAGCAGGCTGAGAAAGCGTGAGCTTGATTTCATCTTCACCACAACCATTCTTGAACGCGGCATCACGATTCCCGGCGTAGATGTTGTTGTTTTACAAAGTGATCATCCTGTCTTTGATGAAGCATCATTAATACAAATTATCGGCAGGGTTGGCAGGAGCCGTGACTGCCCTTCAGGAATGGGTGTTTTTTACTGCATACGGAAAACAACGGCAATCAAACGCTGTGTGCGTGCTTTGGAGAAAATGAATGAAACATTGGTGTCCAATCTGTTTTAAATCTGTGGATGAGCATCAGCCTTTTATGCGCTGGCTGAAGGGAGGGGATGGTATCTGTGGTAAATGCCGGGCAAATTTTGAGGAGTGCAATGAAAATTATCAGCTTCATGCACTGAATATTCACGCATTTTATTATTACAATGATTACGTTGAGAATCTGCTTTTTCAATATAAAGAGGGGCGTGATATTGCTCTTGCAGAAGTTTTTTTGGCAGCAGTGCGTGAAGAATTGTTCGACAGATGCCGACATAAGGTGCTGATTCCTATGCCCAGTGCGCAGCAGAAAATAAGTGAGCGTGGGTTCAGCCATCTGCATGAGATGCTGAAGGGAATGAATATTGAATGCTGTGATTGTCTGGTGAAAAGTGAAGATTACAAACAAAGTCTACATCGCGGAAAATCAAGAGGTCAGATTAAGAATGTTATGAAGCTTAAATCGGCAGCTGAAATTCCTACCAAAAAGCTTGTCCTATTTGATGATGTCTGCACAAGTGGTTCAACATTGCTGGCGGCATATGATTTATTGCGTGAATATAACGATCAAATCACGGCCGAAGTGATTTGCGTTCATCGTCATTTTGTCGAAACCTGCGATGAAAATTAGTTGTATCAAGTCAGAGCGTCTTCTATACTAAGGGTGCATGGGAAAGGAGTACAGTATGCAAGGTAAAGTAAAGTGGTTTAATCAAGAAAAAGGATTCGGATTTATTGTCGGAGAGGATGAGAAAGAATACTTTGTTCACTATTCACAAATTCGTCAGGAAGGCTTCAAAACTTTAGAGGAAGGCAACGCTGTGGAATTCGAAGCTGCAAGCGCAGATAAAGGGCTTCAGGCACGCGATGTACGCAGAAAATAAAGGTTGCAATTTGACGGATTTAAGCTATAATATTAATATGTAGTTGGATAGCAACATCATAGAAAGGTATAGGAATAAAAGAAATGCAAGGAAAAGTAAAAATGTTTAACCAAGAGAAGGGTTACGGATTCATTACATTAGAAGATGGTAAGGATGTATTCTTCCACTATTCTCAATTAATGATGGAAGGTTTCAAAACTATCGAAAATGACACACCAGTTGAATTCGAAATCGTTGAAACTGATCGTGGTCTTCAAGCACATAATATCGTTAAACTATAAAAAAACAAAGGAAAGCGGGCAACCGCTTTTTTCTTGCGGTTCGGGCAATTAGTTGATGATTAAGGGGATATTAATTATGAATTATTTAAACAGGAACAGAAATCTAATACTGCTTTTATTATCATCAATCATCAATAAATTTGGAGATGTTTTCTTTGATTTATTTATTATTTGGGAAATAACGATTAGGTATAATAACATTATGGATGCCGTTTACCTTTTAAGCGGATCGATATTATTCAGAGCTGTTTTAGCAATGTTCTCAGGTATTATTGCCGACCGTTTTGATAAGAAAAAATTGATTTTATTCGCAAACCTATCCTCCATCATCATTATATTATCATTTGCTTTTGGCTTTAATTACTATATAAGTAATGTTAATGTTTGCCTGCTGTTAATTTTGGCTAATAATGTCAACAATGAAATCTTTTATAGAAGCAGTTTAGCTATGGGCGCCGAATTTTCTGATAAATTAACATTTATACGATTTCAATCAATGATTGGTATTGCTAATAAAATCATCGATGTTATCGGCTCAGCCATCATCGGCTTGCTGATTGCTTTAATCCCTTATTCTGCTATTTTCTTACTTGATGTTTTAACTTTTATTTGCTCATCATTATTCGTTATGCAAATACATTATGTTTATCAGAAACATAATATCACAATGCATCGTAAACACATATTCCAATCTGTCATTGCGGATGTGAAAACTGCAATGAATTATATCTATAAGAAGAAGTATTTCAGATATTTCACACTGATTATGTTTATCTTAAATCTTGCCTATGGCTTTATACCTAATATTCTACCTTTAGTATTTTCCGCAGAGAATAATAATTCAATGACTTTTGGAATTATAAAATCAGCCATAACCTTAGGCAGTTTGCTTGGCTTACTGCTTGTAGCTAAGTGCGGCAATAAGGTTAGCCGCTTATTTAAAATCAGTATGATTGGCTGTGCAATGTGTATGATTTTCATGATCTTGCCAGTAAACACCTTTTTACTTGTGTTCTTATTTTTAAGCTATGGATTTTTTGATGCGATCACCCAGCCCTTATTCAGTTATACAATATCAAGTATTGATAAAGAAATAAGGAGCAGGGTATTAGGCGGTATAGATACCATTATTTTATTGTCACCAAGCATTGGCATGTTCATGGGGACAGTTATTATGCAGGTGAATCATTGGCTGGGTTTCATTTATTTAGCAGTTATATTTATACTTGCCTTTTTGTTGATGTGCTTAAATGATGACTTGAATCAACTTGAAGTAAAAGATGCAGGCAGTCATAAATAAACCGTATTTTATGTACTAGCATCCTTTATCAAAGATAAATTGTCGTATTTATTTGATTTCCTGATTGTCTTGTTTCCAATTCTCGTAATTTTTAATATAATAAAGAGAGAGGGAAACATTATGAAAAAAATAGGGGTTATTGGTTTAGCCCTGCTGCTTTGGGGATGTAGCAGCGATGTGGGTGAAAATGCGCATAATGAAGCAACTGACAATAATATAATTGCTACCAGCAGGATTTATCAGATTGAAGGCCGGCTGACAGATCTTTTTGTTGGCGAATTTTATCCGCTGCGATTAGAAGCTGTAAAGCAGGGTGAGTTGGAAAAAGTCGTGCTTGTTGAACCGGCCGGTGATTATGGTGCTGAAATTACAGTGACAGATCCACAAGAATTAGATAAAATCACTGCTTATTTTGATGGCATTGAGCTTACAGAAAATGAATCATCCTTGTTTCCAACCGATGAATATGCTGATTTTGAAATTACGCTGAAAGATAAGGAGCCGCTTTATTTTCGTATTTATGCTAACTATTTCTGTTCTCAGTTCAGCTGTGTTGAATTTACTTCCAGTCAATCACTTAATGAAATGCTGTCAACTCTCAAGGGTGAATATAAAAAAGTAAATAAGATACAAATATATGAATCGAATACAAGTGTTGAAACATGGGCAGATATTAAAGCAATAAAACCTAGCAATATCGAATCGGAAGCTGCAGAGTTAATTCGCGATATTTGGGTAGATGAAACCGACCCGATGCTGAAAGTTTTAAGATTATCTTATTATATTCATGAAGACTTTGATCAGCTGGAAGATATTACTGATATCCAGCTTTTAACAGCCGGTTTGATCCAACAATCAGATAAATATGACTGCTATAATAATGTGGCAGACGTATGCGGTGATTTGTATAGTGATAATCTGCTTTATTTTCCAAATGGTTTAGAAAGAATCCATCATTATGTACCTGATGTTTATTTGATTGTCCCTTATAACAATGTAAAGCAAAAGGGTGTCAGTATATTTGGCAGCCATTACGAGCTGCCGTCTTTTGAAGCAGGTACGATTGCTAGTCAAAGCTATCAAGCCTATATCAATTTCCCAGATAAATTATATTTCACCTATCATCTGCCTTATGAATTTTATCGGCATAATGAACAGACAGCTTATATTCTTGATCAAGCTTCTTCTGGAGATGAAACAGTCTATATTCTGGCGAAAGCTAAAGAAGCTTATTTGAATCAAGGTACTTTCATAGAGGGATTCAATGGTATTACCTACAAACTCGAAAACGAAGCATCCGCAGTTGATCTGATTCAAGCCCATGCTGATGATTTTGAGCAATGGCAATATGTACTGAAGCAGGAGGGCGATGATGTACGATTATTATCAGGTCATCGCATCAACGAGAAAGTCTATCAGCCATGGCAGGTTCAACCCGATAAGGAAACTTATTATATTGATGATACAGGTGCTTTAAAGGTTAATCTGGCAAGTACAGATGCTTCAATCTTTAATGAATGGTGTGCAAATCAGCTGGCATTTGATTATCAATTTAAACCGAATATTCATGATAACTTATTGAGTATTTGGATAAGCAGTGATACTTTTAATAGAAAATTTGCCGTGGTTTTTGATCTTGCGGAAGGTAATACATTAACGACTCTTGAGGTAGAAAATAAATTAGGCTTAAATCTCGATAAGCTAGAAAAGGCTTATCAGTCAATTCCTAATTATAGCTATCGAGTATTGCAGTTAGAAGATTATGAAACTTTGAGCTTCAATACAACAAAGTTCTTCATTAACAGTAAAGGTAAAATGGCATACGATGATGGTAATGATATCATCCTCTTTGAATGGGAGGAAGTAAGATGAAAAAAATCGTTCTAGCATTGGCTTGTTTGATGCTTTCCGGCTGTACGGCACAAGCGCCGGTTGAAGAAAAACCAGCGGAAATTGTTTATGCAGCCGCTCGATATTGTGATGATGAAGCATGTTTTAAAAAAACATGGATGCGGTATGATGAAGATGCCATCAATGCAATTCAGACGTTTCTTGATGAACTGCCTGACATAACGACAAGCACTTATGGCCAAGATGAAGCGGCTAAATTAGTGATGATTGATGATCATGGTTATCAGCATGTTTATCGGGAAACAGTGGAACATAATCCAGGCGGAGACAGCTACACATTAAACTATCAGGGTCAGCGGATATCGTTTCAATTAACCGAAGATCAACGTTTAAGTACATTTCTGCAGGGATTAGAGGGTATATCGGATAATGTGATAATGGGTTATGAGCAATTACCGCTTGGATCATTCTTTGTGAGCAGTTATCAAAACAATTCTCTGGATTGGAGATATGCTTTAGGTAAAAAAGGTCTTGAGTTGTTATTTTATATTAATGAAAGCTTCACAGATGTAAATCAGATAAAAGATCAGAGTTTGCTTTTATCGGGTCTTTTGAAACAGATACCGCCGCAATCTGAAATGTCCTATGTTTTAAATAACAGGCTGCTTATAATTAATGCGGTCATGGATCAAACCAGTGTTGAAGCCATGGGTAATAGCTTGATTAAAAATTATCAATTGCCTGAGTTAAATTCATTTCAGGTTAATGCCATTGACAATACTCATTTTTATTATGATGCGGATAACCATCAATTTTTAATTGATAACCGCAATTATTCAAGAGCCGGCGTTGATTGGCTGCTGATGCCAATTTATGAAGAGGACGATAAGGTTAGAGTTGCCAGATTTAAAGTGTATCGTAAAGAAACTCAATATGGAACCTGCTTTGAAATGGTTCTTAATCACACATATAGTGAAAGAGTATATAATTTTGAAAGCTTATATGAACAGCTAGTGATGCATTTAGATCAGGTTGATTTATTTGATGCAGTTACGGATAGTGAGGGCAGATTGACTAGTGTAGAAGTAATACAATTAGCTGAGCCTACTAATAATACGCCTATCACAATGGATTCATTTGTGAATGCTGAAACTGGCGATTGTAATCTTTATACATTAAATGCTCAATCGGCTGATGCGATGATTTATAATGATTTCATTCAACAAAATTTCTCAAATTATCGAAATGTGCGCTCATACCTTTATGAAACTGACGATTTGATTGAAGTGGAAATCTTTAACGATGCCTATCAGCTGCCTGATCATTATAAAATCTTTTTTGATAAGGCGAGCGGCCGATTGATGAGTGACGGTATGATTAATCAGCAATATTATGAGGGGCAATTAACTGAAAAGGTACTTGATCAGTTAAAGAAGCAAGGACTGCAGGCTTGTCCGTTGAGTTATATGGAAGGACTAGATGTTGAACGCTGCTATGTGGAACCGGCTATTGATGAAGCAGCCGCACCATTCAACTTCGCAGTTCCGTATTCTAAATTAATGATTAATGATAAACATCAGTTAGTTGTGCCGGTAACGATTAAATCAAAAGGCAGTTATCAAGAAACTTTAAAGATTATTCCATAAATATTGATAATGAATTAATGAAAAGAGAGGTGAGATTATGAAAAGGTTAGGGATTATTGGTTTAGCCTTGCTGCTTTGGGGATGCGGCAGCGTCAGAGAAAATGAGATTTCCCAATCCAATGAAATGAGTGTAAGCTCAATTTATCTGCATCAGGGAGAACTCCATAATTTATCTGTTAAGGTTTTTTATCCGCTGCGTTTAACGGCTGTGAATGAGGGTGAAATTGAAAAGGTTGTTTTAGTTAAAGGCAATCAGGATGAAGCTGTCGAAATTACGGTAAGTGATCAAACAGAGCTGGATAAGATTGCTGATTATTTTAAAACAATTAAAATTGGTGAAGATACAACGAGTTTAGGTCCAGGTACCTGGTATGATTTTGAAATCACACTTAAAGGTAAGGAACCTTTGTATTTTAGGTTTAATCATATTGGTTTATGTACAGGACAATGTGTATATACGGATCAATTTGCGCAGCTTGAAGCTTTAGCAGCGGATCTTAAGGGTGAAGAGAAAGCTGTGAAGGGTATGCCTGTTGATGCTTATTTCACGCAAGTTTTAAGCTGGACAGATGTAATGCCTGTTATTCCTAATTATTATGCAGCTTCACCTAATAGTGAAGATTCCATCATTATTGATTCATGGGCTGAAATAAAGAATCCAAAGTACCAGCTTTTAAGGATCGCCAATTATATTGATGAAGATTTTGAATCAGTTGCCGATATTACGGATACAAAAACATTGACCGCCGGCCTAATTCAACAGGCAGAGAAGTATGACTGTTTTGAAGAACCTGAAAATGTATGCCGCAATCGTGAAAATAATGATCTGCTTTATTTCCCAGCGGGTAAACCGGGATCATTTAATGTGCATCCGGATGTCTATAAGGCGGTGCCGTACAGCAGTGTTGAACAGGCGGGGAAGGAAATATTCGGCGATGATTATACATTGCCTGATCTTGATGATGGATCATTGCTTTATCAAAGTATGCAGGGCTATGCGCATTCTGCTGCTGATAAGCTGTTCTTTTATCATCTTCCTTATGAGTATTGGTTACCAGTAACCCAGAATCTATTTATTATGGATGAACAGCAATCTGATAATCTAAGTATTTTTACATTTTATAAAGCAGCAAGCGGATACTGGCGCGGTGAGGATATGCCGCTTCCGCAGCTTCAGGGTAAGAATGGTTTTATTATTAAATATTCATTTGAAGATTCGGCCAGTGATTTAATCAATAAATATCAGGATCATTTTGAGGCATGGGAATATGTAATCATGCAGGAGGGAGATCATTATCGGCTGATTTCAGGCCGCTGTTTAAATCGAAGCGAACCGGCAGCTGTACAAGTTGATCCTGAAAAGCCTGATTATTATTTCGATGAACAGGGCTTGCTGAAGATTAATCTTGCCAGCCGGGATGCAGCTTATTTCAATGAATGGGTTGTGAATCAAAAAGATCAGGGCAATGTTTATAAAGTCAATGTTCATGATGGCTTGCTGAGTGTTTGGATTGAGGGAGCGGATAATAATGCGGTAGTATTTGATGTTGCCGATGGGAAAACATTAACAACTACTCAGCTGATTCAAAAACTAAAGGTTGATCCTGATCGTATTGTTTCCGCAATCAAGGCAATGCCAGAGTATAGTTCTTATATCGTTGATTTAGATGATGTGAGTGATAAAATTGGTGAATTTAAGACTTCCAAGCTCTTTATCAACAGTCAGGGACTGCTGGCCTATGACTTTAATTATTTTGGCATTATCCTGTTTGAATGGGGGGAAGTGCGATGAAAAAACAATTATGCTGGATACTGGCAGTTCTGCTTTGCGGCTGTTCACCGGTATCAGAAACTGATTAGAATAAAGCAAATATCGTTTATGCGGCAGCTGAATATTGTGCTGATGATGAATGCAGTGAAAAAGTCAGAGTTAAATACAATGATTCCGAAATCAAGAAATTAGAAGCTTATCTGGATGCGCTGCCAGTGATGAGTGATGCCAAGCAAAGTGGGAATATTATTGCGAAGCTTGTCATGCAGGATGATGAGGGGATGCAGTATACAATCACGGAGGATTCATGGACTGCGCCTGACGGAATCGGCTATTATTTGAATGATTTAAGCCAGGAAAGGTCGCTGCCGGTAAGCAAGGAACCAAGTCTGCTGAAGCAGCTGCGGGCATTGGCGGGAGAGCTGCTTGCCAAAGATGAGACGCTGGGCTATGAGCTGAAAGATGATTACTTCGTGGTTAGTTACAGTGATCAATATGTTACCCGAACAGCTCCGGGCGGTCAGCCATATTTCGAAGAAAATGTTCTGCGTGGTGATCCTGTCTATTTCCTTTTGTTTTTTATTGATGAAAGCTTTGCCGAATATACGCAGATAAAAAATCAAAGGCGGCTGCTTACGGGTTTGCTGAATCAATTGGATTTTGCAGATAACTATACGCCGAATATCATGCCGTATGGCGACAGTCTGCTTTATTCGGCAGAAAGTATCGGCAGTGATTTGGTTTTGAATAAAGGCAATGAATTGATCAGTGGTTTTACACTGCCGCCGCTGACCACTTCCATGCTGGGAGTGAGCGGCTATGCACACTATTACTATGATCAGGGCAGCGATCAGTATCTGAAACAAATAGCAAAGGATACGATGCCGGCTTCAGTTTTAGATACCCTCTTTGTACCCATTCAAATCGAAGGAAATCATGTTCGTTTGGCAAAGGTAAAGGTGCAGAATTTCATGTTCAGCCATGCCAACTATATTCAGAGCTTTCAGCCAATCATTGAGGGTGTACCTGTTCAATTGCTATTTAACTATGAGTCATTATTTGATACAGTCGTCAATCATCTTGATAAATTAGCGATTTATGATGTGGAATTAGACGATCAGCAGCGGCTGAAGTCGGTTGAGATCATCAGGCAATCGCCGGCTCATGATGAACTGCCGATCCAAGCCAGTGACTTCATATTGAATGAAAATGGCGACAACAGCATCTATACTTATCGTTCGATCTCTGAAACTGCGAGAGTCTATAACGCGGTAATGGGCAGTTTGAATTATCAAATCATACAATCTGCGCTCGTTGATGGGGAATCGTTCATTGAAATCAGACTTCGTTACGGATATGAAAATCAAGTTTCTGAAAAGCATATCCTAATAGATAAGTCAGATGGCAGTATCCTTGATGACGGCTTATTAAATGAACGATATTTTAAGGGTCAGCTTGCTTCCCAGCTTGAAAAGCAGCTTGCCGATCAGAACATTGAAGCGTGTGCCTTGGCTTATGCGGATAATCTCAATACAGCGCGCTGTTATGTCAAACCAATTATCGCGGATACTTATGATCCTAATCAGAATCATCTTGTATTCAGCAGCTTTGCGCTTGATGAGCAAGGGAAGCTTTATCTGCCGATCATGATTCGTGAATACGGCGCAGCCGCTCAACCTATTAAGCTTTATCCGCAGCATTAAACAGGGGTAAGCGATATCATTTTTTCAATTTTGTCAATTTTTATCAGAAATTAAAATTATTTGTGTACTTTAAGCGGGTTTGAAGCAGCGGAGAATGAAAAAAACTCCGCTTTTTATTGGCTTTTCTGAATATTTCAAGTATAATAAACTATGGTATCCTTATGAGTATTCTATGGAGGTAAGAGAGAATGGCGAATTTTTTTGAACGATTATTTAGTGAAGAAGCAAGGTTATTAAAAAAATATGAAGCAAAAGCGCAGGAAGTTGATGCGTTAAAAGATAAAATGGCAGCCTTGAATGACGGTGAATTACAGGATAAGACTGTGGAGTTCAGAGCCCGTCTGAAAAAGGGTGAAACTTTGGATGATTTGCTTCCGGAAGCATTTGCGGTTATCCGTGAAGCTGCGAAACGTGTTATTGGTGAATTCCCGTACATGGTTCAGATCATTGGTTCAATCGTTATGCATAATGGTGATATTGCGGAAATGAAGACAGGTGAAGGTAAAACATTAACTTCAATCATGTGTACATATCTGAATGCTCTGTCAGGTGAAGGTGTTCATGTCGTAACTGTCAATGAATACCTGGCATCCCGTGATGCCCGCTGGATGGGACAAATTTTTGAATTCTTAGGTTTGAGTGTCGGCGTCAATGCCCGTGAATTAACACCGGATCAAAAACGTGCGGCTTATGCCTGTGACATTACTTATACAACCAATGCCGAATTAGGTTTTGATTATCTGCGTGACAACATGGTTACCAGAGTACAGGATCGTGTACTTCGCGGTCTGCACTTTGCGATGGTCGATGAAGTCGATTCAATCTTAGTCGATGAATCAAGAACACCGTTAATCATTTCCGGCGGTAAACGTCAAACAGCCAATTTATATAAACAAGCAGATATTTTTGCGAAAGCATTAGGACCTGATGATTATACGATTGATGCTCAGTCAAAGGCGATCCAGCTGACTGATTCAGGTGTTGACCGTGCAGAAAAAATGTTCAGCATCAAGAATCTTTATGATATTCAGCACACCCAGCTGGTACATCACATCCAGCAGGCATTAAAAGCTAACTATATCATGGGCAAGGATGTTGAGTATGTAGTTCAAGACAACGAAATCGTGATCGTTGACCAATTCACTGGCCGTATCATGAAAGGCCGTGCTTATTCAGATGGTCTGCATCAGGCAATTGAAGCTAAGGAAGGCGTAACAATTAAGGAAGAAACTTCTACATTGGCTACGATTACTTATCAGAACTTCTTCCGTTTATATGATAAACTGGCAGGTATGACAGGTACTGCTAAGACTGAGGAAGAAGAATTCTTAGATACATATAACATGCGGGTTATTTCAATTCCTACAAACCGTCCGGTTCAGCGTATTGATTATCCGGATGCAATCTTTGCAAATCAGAAATTAAAGTTTAACGCTTTAGTAAAAGAAGTTATCGCATGTCATGAAAAAGGTCAGCCGGTACTGGTTGGTACTATTTCTGTCGAAGTCAGTGAACAGCTGTCTGAAATGTTAAGAGAAATCGGTATCAAGCATGAAGTGTTAAATGCGAAGAACCATGCCCGTGAAGCGGAAATTATCGCGTTGGCAGGCCATAAGGGTGCGGTTACGATTGCTACCAATATGGCAGGCCGTGGTACCGATATTAAAATTAACGATGAAGTGCGCGCGTTAGGCGGTTTAGCTGTATTAGGTTCAGAACGTCATGAATCACGCCGTATCGATAATCAGCTGCGCGGTCGTTCAGGCCGTCAGGGAGATCCTGGTTATTCTCGTTTCTATGTTTCTTTAAGAGATGAATTGATGGTTCGTTTCGGCGGTGAAAAGCTGGAAGGATTATTTGATAAATTAGGCGATGAACAAATTGAATCACCTATGGTAACCAAAGCGATTACCTCAGCTCAGAAACGTGTTGAAGGACAGAACTTCGATATCCGTAAGAGCTTGCTGGAATATGATGATGTATTGCGTCAGCAGCGTGAAATTATGTATGAACAGCGTAATTATGTATTGGAAAATGAAGATGTTCATGCGATTGTCCGTGATATGTTTGACCGTGTAATCACTGCTACAATCAGAAATAATGCCGATCCTAAGCATGATAAGGTTAATGGTGAAGAAGCGGTTAAGGGTCTTGATGTATTAGGCTGTCCGGAAGGCTTAATCAGTGCTTCAGAATTAGACGGCAAGAGTATTGATGAGGCGGCTACATTAGCGGCTGATAAAGCATGGAAAGCTTATAATGACAAGATTGAACCAGTAATGGAAGGCTATCTGCCATTTGAAAAGAATATTGTATTAAAAACGATGGACCGCAACTGGATCGATCATATCGATACAATGGATAAATTAAGAAATGGTATTCATCTGCGTTCTTATGCTCAGACACAGCCGCTTCAGGCTTATGTTGAAGAGGGATATGCGATGTTTGAAGAAATGATGGAACAGATTGCCAGAGAGGTTGTCTTCTACGCTAATAAAATGAACATTCAGGTTCGGGAAAGAGCGCCAAGATAATGGAATTATTTGAAATTAAACAGGGAGTCGATAACTATTGCAGCAAGCTGCAGCAGTTAGGTGATTCACTTTGACTTACCTGCTAAAAAACAGGCAATTAATGAATTAACCGCGGAAAGTGAAAGTGAGAATTTCTGGAATGATGCAAGGCATGCCCAGAGTATTATCAATAAACTGAATGCGCTGAAGGATGTTGTATCGGCATATGAAAAGCTGAATACGTCATTTGCTTCCATGGAAGAAACAGCAGCTATTTTAAAAAGTGAGATGGATGCTGAATTATTTGAACTTTTTGAGGAAGAATATCATGAAGCGGAGGACGCTTTTGAGAAGTTTGAGATGAAGGTTCTGCTGTCTCATGAATATGATCACTCAAGTGCTATCCTTGAACTGCATCCTGGTGCCGGCGGAACAGAAAGTCAGGACTGGGCAGAAATGCTTTATCGGATGTATTCACGATGGGCGCAAAGCAAAGGTTATAAATGCACTGTGCTTGATTATCTGGATGGTGAAGAGGCTGGCTTGAAATCAGTATCCTTACTGATAGAGGGTGATTTGGCTTATGGCTATCTGAAAGCTGAAAAAGGTGTGCATCGCTTAGTCCGCATTTCACCTTTTGATTCTTCGGGAAGACGTCATACTTCATTTGCTTCCGTAGATATTATGCCGCAGTTCAATAACGAAATTGAAATTGAATTGAATCCCAATGACTTGATCGTTGATACGCACCGGGCTTCCGGCGCCGGCGGTCAGCATATCAATAAAACAGATTCGGCAGTCCGTATTACCCATAAGCCAACAGGTTTAACAGCAAGCTGTCAGGCCGGCCGTTCGCAGCATGAAAATCGTGAACAGGCGATGAATATTCTGAAATCGCGCATTTATCAGCAGATGATTGAGGAACAGGAAGCCAAGCTTGCGGATATTAAGGGTGAACAGAAGCGAATCGAATGGGGTTCTCAGATACGTTCCTATGTATTTCAGCCATACCGCATGGTAAAGGATCTGCGTACCGGATATGAAACCGGCAATGTCCAAGCTGTCATGGATGGTGATTTGGACGGGTTCATCTTCGCTTATTTGAAATCACAGATTAAGTAGACGCTTGTCTACTTTTTTTAAAGGAGGATTGCTATGAAATTAGATAAAAGTCATCTGTTTGATTATTTTCTTGTATTAGCTGGGAATTTTTTGGTAGCTTTCGCGGTTGCCGGTTTCATTTTACCTAATAATATTCTTTCCGGTGGCTTAGCCGGTATATCGGTGGCCCTATACCCGGTCTTTCATATCGATCCGGAATTATTGATCACGGTGCTGACCTTTGGCTTCTTCCTATTTGGTTCCGTAGTTCTTGGTAAGAGCTTTGCTGTCAAAACAGCCCTCTCAACAATCGCCTATCCCTTTTTTCTAAACATCATTACTTTATTTCTGGCAGATCGGCAGCTGACGGCCAATCCGATTCTTGCCAGTTTATACGGTGGTGTAGTGCTGGGCTTAGGGGTTGGTTTAGTATTCAGAACCGGAGCGTCTACCGGGGGCATGGATATCCCGCCGCTCATCGTACATAAATATACAAATATTCCTTTAGGCACATTAGTGATGATTACCGATGGCTTGACTGTATTGCTGGGAATCGCGACACATTCTGTCGAGGCGGCGCTGATTGGTATCTTATCCGTCTGGTCATCATCCTATATGGTTGATAAGGCATTGAGTTTTGGCGGTCAGTCAACGAAGTCAATTTTCATAATCTCTGAGCATACAAAAGAAATTCTTGACATGATCCATACTGAATTAGACCGCGGCGCGACTATTTTAAAAGGTGTGGGCGGATATTCAGGTGAAGAAAAAGATGTGATTTTGGTTGTGATTATGAATAAACAGTATCCGATGCTGAATAAGCTGGTAATCAGTGCTGATCCTAATGCGTTTATGATTGTTGAAGATGCGAAAGAAGTCAAAGGCAACGGCTTTACGATGAATCTGGAGGAGAATCGCAACGGCCTCATTAAAAAGTAACAAATATTGGTATTCAGAGAGTTCTATTTTAATTTAAAATGGAACTCTCTTTGTGTTATAATGATACGTGAAGGATGTGAGATCTTGATTTATTTAGAAAACGTATCAAAATGTTACAAAAATGGAGTCAATGCTCTAGACAATATCAACTTACAAATTAACGATGGTGAATTCGTTTACATAATTGGTCCAACCGGATCAGGGAAATCAACTTTAATAAAATTGCTGGATGGTGAAGAAATACCGACGGCCGGCACAGTCAGCGTTGAAGGCATCGATGTCGGCAAGCTGAAGCATCGCCGGGTTCCGTATTACCGCCGTAATATCGGTGTAGTATTCCAGGATTTTCGTCTGCTTCCGCATAT
This sequence comes from Dielma fastidiosa, assembly GCF_003475485.1. Taxonomy (NCBI): domain Bacteria; kingdom Bacillati; phylum Bacillota; class Erysipelotrichia; order Erysipelotrichales; family Erysipelotrichaceae; genus Dielma; species Dielma fastidiosa. Next base: position 266,925 of record NZ_QRQL01000004.1, read on the forward strand.
GACGATTTTTGAGAACGTCGCTTTTGCGCTTGAAGCTATTGGTAAAGATAAGGTCTCAATCCGCCGCCGGGTGCGCGAGGTTTTGGAACTCGTCGATTTGAGTGATAAGGCTAAATCATTTCCTAATCAATTATCCGGCGGTCAGCAGCAGCGTGCGACCATCGCCCGCGCGATTGCCAATAAACCAAAAGTATTGATTGCTGATGAACCAACCGGTAACCTAGACCCGGAGAAGTCTAACGAAATTCTTGAGCTGTTGGAAAAAATCAACGTTGAAGAAGGTACGACGATTCTGATGGTGACTCATGATATAACCTTGGTTAATAAATATAAAAAACGCACGATTTCGCTGGAACAGGGAAATGTCAGTGCCGACAGTGCTAAGGGAGGTTATATCCGATGATTCAGTTTTTTAAGAGTATCCCTTACCATATCAAAGCGGCATTTAAAAGTATTTTCCGGCATTTGGCAATGTCGATTTCGGCAGCCAGTGCAGTCACGGTGACGCTTGTTTTAATGGCTTGTTTTTTGCTGGTTGCCGGCAATATCGGCAGTTTCACGCATAATCTTGAAAACAGTGTAAAGATACATGTGAAGGTAGCACCGACGGTCAGTGAAGAAGCAGACATTCAAAATCTTGAGAGTCAGCTGAATACGATTGCTTATGTGAAGTCAGTTGAATTTTCAGATAAGAATGAAGAATTTGATTTATTTATGGAATATATCAAGAGTACCGGCGGCAGTGCCAGTTATTATGAACGCTATACCGGTGAGAATAATCCGCTGCGTAATGCGTTTATTATCGAGGTAACTGATCCGGAACAGATTGAAAATGTGCGTTTAGAAATATTAAAGCTGGACGGCATTGAAAGTGCTGAATATGGCGGTGCAAGTGCTAATCAGATGATTACGGCCTTTGATTCTATCCGTAACGGCGGCGCAATCTTTATTTTAGCGCTGAGTCTTTTGGCTATTTTCCTAATTTCTAATACGATTAAAATGACGATTTATGCCCGCAATGAAGAAATTGCTATTATGCGTAATGTCGGGGCAGCAAACTGGTTTATTAAGACACCATTTATGATTGAGGGTATGGTAATCGGCTTTATGGGTGCGGTTATTCCAGTTATCTTTACTTTTGTCGCTTATAACATGCTCTATAAATCATTAGGCGGTGTTTTCTTCACGGAAATGTTCCCGCTGCAGCCGCTGATGCCGTTTGGCGGTTATGTGTGCTTAGCGCTTGTTGGCTGCGGTATGGCTGTGGGTTTGATCGGCAGCTTCTTCTCCGTGAATAAATATTTGAGGTGGAAACGATGAAAAAAAACATGAAAATACTCATGCTGAGCGCCTCAATGTTGGTGATGACCTTAGTGCCATCAACGCTGAAGGCGGATGATTTCAGCGGTCAGGAGAGTTATTATATTGATTTTTGTTCAAGACCTTTACAGACTCAGGAGGATGCCGATACATGTAAGGCATTTAAGGCGTGGTATCGTGAACAGGCCGCTAATTATCAGGCAATTGCCGGTGAAATCGGTGAAAAAATCGCTGCTCTTGAGGGTGATATCAGTGCCGCTGGTCTTCAGGTTAAGGCTTATGAAACACAGATTGAAGATTTGAATAATCAGATTACGGCATTGGAAGCCAGCATCGCTGAAATAGAAAACAGTATTGTAGTGCTTGAGGAACAGATTGCCGAAAAGGAAGCGGATATTGAGGAACGTGACCGTCAAATCAAGGAAGGCATGGTCAGCATGCAGTCTTATGTTGGGGTCAACGCGTATATTGATATTATCATGGGTGCCAGTGATCTGATTGATATGATTCGGCGCATTTCTGTATTGCAGGATATTACCGCCTATGAACAGGGTAATATTGAAGAATTAAATAAACAGATTGAACAGCTTAACTTTGATAAGAGTGAATTAGATCGTCTGAAGCAGGAAGCTATTGACCAGCAGGCATTGCTGGAGGATCAGAAGGAAAGCTTACAGGCCGCTAAAGATGAGCTGCAGCGAGTTATTGATGAACTGCATGCGCAGCAGGCTATTTTAGAAGAAGAAAAGCGTACAAATGCTCAGGCAGGTTCAGATATCTTAAGTATTATTCCTAATTTAAGTGAAACCGTTATTGGCAATTATGAAGGCAGCAACGGCTTTATCGTACCTGTTTCAGGTTATACGATTTCCGCGGGTACTTGGGCTTATTATGGTACCAATACAGCTCACCTTGGTCTTGATTTTGCGGCATCAATCGGTACACCGATCGTGGCACCGGCAAACTGTATTGTGGCCTATGCTAATAATCCAGCGCCTTCTAACGGCGGTTATTTAGGAAACTGGATTGGCTGGCCTTATGGCGGCGGCAATACGATTTCATTAATTGGAGAAGTAAATGGTACAACCTATATGTTCTCATTCTTCCATATGTCGCAGCAGCCGTTCCCGGTTAAAGCGGGTGATCAGGTGAATGCCGGACAAGTAATTGGTGCGGTTGGACATTCCGGCAACTCAACGGGACCCCATTTACATTTTGAAATTGTTAATATGGGATCACAAAGTGTAGCTGATGTATATAACTGGTTCCAATCAACAGCTGACTTCTCAGGCGGCAGCGGCTGGAATACAAGCTCAGCTTGTTCTGCCCGCGGCTGGGCAGTGCCTTGCCGTGAACGTCCAGAAGATATGTTAGGCTTATAATGCAGCAAACCTGGTAAATATGCCAGGTTTTCTTATTGTGTTAAGCTTGCGGTAATCAGGCTGGCTTAATTTATCAAGGATTCTTACGCTTTTCTTATATTTCCTTGTTCTGGCCTTGATTCATGAGTGAAAACAGCTTCTTTGTGGTATAATAGCTTAGACGAAATGAGGAATAGACATGCAATTTTGTGAATTAAATGAACAGGAATATACGGCTTTCGCAAAGCACCATCAATATGGCAGCTTCATGCAAAGTAAGGAAGCTTATGATATAAAAGCAGAAGGCGGCTGGGAAGGTGCTTATTTAGGCGTGAAAGAGAAGGATGAAATTATTGCGGCAACTCTATTGGTGTCAATGCCGGTGATGAAGAAATTCCGTTACTTTTATGCTCAGCGCGGTTTCCTTCTTGATTATAAGAATAAAGAATTATTAAAATATTTCCTGGGAAATATAAAAGATTACTGTCATGCGCGTAAGGGCCTTTATTTAAGGATTGATCCTTATGTCTGCTTGCAGGAGCGTGATATTAATGGGGATCTTGTTGAAGGCGGTTTTGATAATCATGACATTGTTCAAAATCTAATCGATATGGGCTGTCATTACTGCGGTGAAACAAAAGGCTTTAGGGATGATCAGCAGGTAAGATGGATGTTTGTCCTTGATTTAGAAGGTAAGGATGCGGATACTATATTGAAAGAAATGGATCAGCAAACACGCTGGTCAATTAATAAGACAGTTAAGATGGGAATTGATGTGCGTTTTCTTTCTTATGATGAATTGCCGATTTTTAAGAAAATGATGGATCATACCAGTGAACGCCGGGGGTTTAAAGACCGTGAATTGGAATTTTATCAGCGGCAGATGCGCTGTTACGGTGAAGAAAACGTCAAAGTACCGTATGCAGTTTTAGATTTGGATAAATATGAAGCAAACATGCAGGCAGATCTTGATAATCAGCTGAAAGAGAAAGCGGAAGTTGAAGAGATGCTGGTTAAACAGCCAAATTCTAAAAAGTTTAATAAGCGTTTAAAGGTTGTCGATGAGGCGATTGAGATTGCGCAGCGCCGATTAAAAGAGGCCCAGGAGCTGAAGGCTAAAGAAGGTAATGAATTACCTTTGGCAACTGCCTTTTTTATCACGCTGAACGGTAATGAAATGATTTATCTGTCCAGTGGGGCTTATGATGAATATATGCGTTTTAACGGACCGTATGCGATCCAGTGGACGATGATTCAATATGCCTTGAACCATGGCTTTAAGCGTTATAATTTCTATGGTACAAGCGGTAATTTTAATAAAGAGGCTGACGATTATGGTGTTTATCTATTTAAAAAAGGATTTGGCGGTCATGTGGAGGAATTGGTGGGTGACTTTATTCTGCCGATTGATGCGATGATGTTTGCAATCTATAATCGTTTGAAAAAAATAGTCTGAGAGCAAATGCTCTCTCGTTTTAGTTTTATTGAGTTTGTGGTAAAATATCAACATGATAAAAGAAGGTGTCTCTATGGAAGAAAAAAATACAGAAAATTTCTCTGATGAAAATAAAGTGGTTCGGGTAAAACTGGTTCGGCATCGCTGGCCGGATGAAATTGCGGCAAGAAGAAAGAAACAGCGTCAGATCATGGGTACAATTTTGGCCTGTGCGCTATTCTTTACCGCTGGTTTCGCATTGTCTTCATTTGTTCAGCCGGGAAATTCCGGTATGTCAGCCAGTTCAAATAAAATGAATACGGTTTATGAAGTAATGAAGGAACTATGGTATTTTGGCAAGGATATGGATGATTTAGAAAATACATTGCTTGACGGTGCTATTAATGGACTTGTCGACAGCGGCGGTGATCCGCATACGATGTATATGGATGCGGAATTAATGAATCGTTTTATCAGCAATCTGGAAGGCAGCTTTGAGGGTGTCGGCATTCAGTATTTTCCGACCAGTGATCGGGCGGTCATCACCCGAATCATCAAAAATTCACCCGCTGAGGCAGCCGGTTTGCTGGCTGGTGACGCAATTTTAAAAATCAATAATCAGAGTGTTGAAGGGAAAACAAGTACAGAAATAAAAAGTATGATTACCGAGAGTGAAAGCAAGGATGTTGTCTTAGTGCTTGATCGCAGCGGTGAAGAAATGGATGTTACTTTGACGCGGGCGGAGATTGAAAATTCTGCCTATGGTTATGTGCTGGATCATGTTGGTATCTTAGAAATCAGCTCCTTTGCGGAAACTACCGCTCATGAAGTAGGTCTGTATCTTGAGGAATTTGCGGCGCAGGGCATTAACAAGCTGATTATCGATCTGCGTGATAATACCGGCGGCTATCTGGTAAGTGTTGTGGATACAGCGTCTTATTTCCTGCCTGATGATACGGTTATATTAAAACAGGAAGACCGCGCGGGAGAGATTACGGAATATAAAACAAAGAGTAATATTCATAATTATGATTTTGATTCAATCGCGTTGCTGGTGAATGAAAATACCGCATCGGCGGCTGAAGTGCTGACAGCTGCTTTAAAGGAACAAAAAGATGTGGATGTGATTGGTAAGCTGACTTATGGTAAGGGAACGGTTCAGCAGTCGATTCCATTCCGCGACGGCAGTGCTATTAAATATACGGTAGCTCAATGGCTGACACCGAAGGATAATAAGATTAATGGTGTAGGTATCACGCCGGATTATGATGTAGATCTGCCGAAAGCGTTAAGTATCAGTTATTATGAAGATGATACGGTTTATGAGGTTGATTCAGTGGCTCAAAACGTGCAGTCCGCTCAATATTATCTGCAGTTTAACGGCTATTCTGTCGATCGTACAGACGGTTATTTTTCAGAAGCTACAAGGCAGGCAATCTTGGCCTTTCAAAGGGATAATGATTTGACAGAAACGGGGGTTATTGATACGGAATTGCTGGTTCGTTTATTTTCGGCAACTACTTATACGTGGTTTGAAAATAAGACTGAGCTGGATACACAGCTTGTGAAAGCTATGGAGGTCGTGAATGGAAGATAAACAATTATTTGAACTGGTTTCATCCTACCAGCCTCAGGGTGATCAGCCTAAAGCGATTGAAGAGTTAGTGAATGGTCTGAAGGAAGGGAAAAAGTGCCAGGTATTGCTCGGCGCGACTGGTACTGGTAAAACATTTACCGTTTCCAATGTCATTCAGGCGATGAATCGGCCGACGCTGGTGTTTGCACATAATAAAACACTGGCCGGACAGCTGTATGCGGAGTTAAAGGAATTCTTTCCAAAGAACCGTGTGGAATATTTCGTTTCCAACTTTGATTATTATCAGCCGGAGGCTTATCTGCCAAGCTCTGATACTTATATTGATAAAACGGCGACAACTAATCAGGAGCTGGATATGCTGCGGATGGCGGCGGTCAATTCAGTGCTTGAACGCCGGGATACGATTATTGTTGCGTCGGTAGCCTGTATCTATGGCGCCAGCAATCCGGAACAATACCGGGAGATGTTTTTTACACTGCGGGTTGGTGAAATTATTGACCGCAATGTCTTGCTGAAACAATTGGTAGACCGTCAGTACAAGCGCAATGATATTGATTTGACGCGCGGCTGTTTCCGTGTGCGCGGTGATGTAATTGAAGTAGCACCGGGCCATACGGACAGCTATATGCTGAGAATTGAATTATTTGATGATGAAATTGAACGTATTTGTGAGGTTGAGCCGCTGACCGGCAAGCTTTTAAATGCGTATAGTGTCTATGTCATGTATCCTGCCAGCGGTTATGCAACCCGTAAAGATATATTGCTGCGGGCATGTGATACGATTGGCGAGGAGCTGAAAGAGCGGAGTGCTGAGCTTGAAAGAGAAGGCAAGCTGCTTGAGAAACAACGGCTTGAACAGCGCGCTTCCTATGATATAGAAGCACTTCGTGAATTTGGCGTCTGTCCGGGTATTGAAAACTATTCAAGGCATATTGACGGCCGCAAGCCTGGTGAAAGACCGTATACTTTACTTGATTATTTCCCAAAGGATTTTCTGCTGATTGTCGATGAAAGCCATGTTTCACTGCCGCAGATCCGCGGTATGTACAACGGCGACCGCGCCCGTAAGGAAACACTGGTTAATTATGGCTTCCGTCTGCCAAGTGCTTTGGATAACCGACCGATGCGCTTTGAAGAATTTACGTCGATGATTAATCAGGCAATCTATGTATCAGCAACACCCGGCGATTATGAGCTGGAACAGACGCATGGTGAAATTGTCGAACAGATTATTCGTCCAACGGGTCTGCTTGATCCACAGGTGGAAGTACGGCCGACTGCCGGACAGATTGATGATCTTGTTGATGAGATCCGCACCCGCATTGAGCGCAATGAGCGTGTCTTAGTTACAGCTCTCACTGTACGCATGGCTGAGGAGCTGACAAATTATCTGAAACAGCTGGATCTGAAGGTTGGCTGGCTGCATCATGAAGTTAAAACCATTGAACGCAGTGAAATTATCCGCGATCTGCGTCTAGGTAAAATTGATGTTCTGATCGGTATCAACCTGCTGCGTGAAGGTCTGGATATTCCTGAAGTTTCCTTAATTGCCATCTTAGATGCGGATAAGGAAGGCTTCTTGCGAAGTGAGCGTTCTTTGATTCAGATTATCGGCCGAGCTGCCCGTAATGCAGATGGCAGAGTCATCATGTATGCGGATAAGATGACTGACAGTATGAGTAAAGCCATCAATGAGACAAATCGACGCCGCGGTATACAGATTGAATACAATAAGGCGCATAATATCATTCCAAAAACAATTATTAAGCCAGTGCATGAAGTTATGCACAGCAAAGAAACGCAGGAAATGGCGACTGCTTACATGAAGAAGAAAAATAAGCTGGGCAAGAAGGACAAGGTTAAACTGCTTGAATCACTGGAAAAAGAAATGAAGGAAGCGGCAAAGGCATTGGATTTCGAGCGTGCTGCCGAACTGCGTGATATGATTATCGAACTGAGGGGTGAATAAAATGCTGGGAAGTACAAAAGTTAAACAGCTGACGGTAAAGAATGTACTCTTAATTATTACATATTCAGTCCTGCTTATTTTTGCGCTGATTAATTATCAGCCGATATTGGCATTTATCGGCAAGATTCTTGATTTGATTTCACCCTTTTTCATCGCGGTTGGAATCGCTTATGTCTTTAATATACCTTTGAAATTTTATTTGAATAAACTGCCGGAACAGATGAAATACCGCAAAGCATTGGCAGCGGTACTGGCTTTGGTAACAATTCTTTTGATTTTCTTTGTGATTATCAGAATCATTGCGCCGCAGCTTCAGGAAAGTGTCGGGATGTTAATCGATAATGTTCCGGGTTATATTGAGAAAAGTAATGAATTTATCAATAAGCTGACTGCGGAATTTGAATTCAGTGAGGAAATGCTGACACAGATCAATAATCTGATTGGGGAAGCAAGCAAATGGCTGATGAGCTTTGCCACTGATTTATTGCCGCGGCTTTTGGCAATTGGCAAGGGTGTTACGAACGGCATTATGAATTTATTTCTGGCATTAATTATCGCTGTTTATATGACGGTCAGTAAGGAAAAATTGCTGAATCAGCTGAAAAATGTTTTATATGCATTCTTGCCTGAACCAGTAAATAGTTATGTGAATCATGCGGCAACGATGGCTAATAGTACATTTTCAAGCTTTATCAGCGGTCAGCTGGTGGAAGCGGTCATCATTGGGGTGCTGTGTTATATCGGCTGTCTGGTTTTGAAGATTCCTTATGCGCCGATTTTAGCGGTTGTGATTGGCTGTACGAATATCATACCGATTTTCGGCCCAATCATCGGAACCTTTGTCTGTGCGGTCTTGATTGTGTTCGTTTCACCGATTAAGGCAGTGATCTTCATTGTGTTTGGCATCTGTCTCCAACAGTTTGAATCCAACTTAATCTATCCTAAGGTTGTTGGAACTTCAGTTGGCTTGAGCGGTTTATGGGTTTTATTTGCAATCACCTTAGGCGGCGGTTTGTTTGGCTTAGTGGGAATGCTTTTGGGACTGCCGACATTTGCGGTGCTGTATCGTCTCTGCGGGGATGAGGTGGCGCGCCGGATTGCCTTGAAGCAAGCCAAAAAGGCTAACGCGAGTGCTATGATCGAGCAAACAGAATAAAGAACGTTTGAATGAATCTATGAAATAACACAGAAGGGAGTGACATGTATGAAACTGGCACTCCTTTTGTACTATAAAAAGGCAGCAGAACGATCAATTGTGCGGCTGTTGAAGTTTTTAACACTTTGTTTAAAGACTTAGTATCGATGACGGTATAAATCTGCCATTATGATTGTGAGATAAGAAAAAACATTGTTTAAAATGTGCAAAAAACACCAACCTAAGGTATAATAGGTACGTTCGAGGTGAAATTATGGAGAATGATAAAATAGTAATTAAGGGTGCTCGTGAGAACAACCTGAAGAATATAGATATTGAAATCCCCCGCAATCAATTTGTAATTATGACGGGGGTATCCGGAAGCGGTAAAACATCTTTGGCTTTTGACACGATTTATGCGGAAGGCCAGCGCCGTTATATGGAAAGCTTAAGCGCCTATGCCCGTCAATTTTTAGGGAATAGTGAAAAACCGGATGTTGATTCTATTGAGGGCTTGTCACCGGCAATCTCCATCGATCAGAAAACGACCAGCAACAACCCGCGTTCAACCGTAGGAACGGTTACTGAAATCTATGATTATCTGCGTCTTTTATATGCTCGTATCGGGGTGCCTTATTGTCCGACACATAATGAACCGATTGAAAGCCAGACAATCAAACAGATGGTGGATCGTGTCATGGAGCTTGAGGATAAGACACGTTTAATGATTTTAGCGCCGATTTTAAAAGATAAGAAGGGAACACACAAGGATCTGCTTGATAAATTAAAGAAAGAGGGTTATGTGCGTATCCGTCATAATGGCGACATGGTGCTGCTTGAGGAAACTGAAGGCTTTGATAAGAATAAAAAGCATACGATTGATGTCGTGGTTGACCGTATTGTGAAGGGCAGTGACCGTGCCCGTATCGCGGATTCATTAGAAGCGGCGCTGAAGCTTGGCAAGGGTATGGCATTAGTAGCCTATAATGATGAAGAAATATTGTTTTCCCAGAATTATAGCTGTAAATACTGTGGTTTTAGTGTACCGACACTTGAACCGCGGCTTTTCTCATTTAACGCGCCTTTGGGGGCATGTCCTTCATGTAAGGGACTTGGTATCACCCAAAAAGTAAATCTTGATTTTTTGATTCCGGATCGTAAGAAGTCGATTCGTCAGGGCGGTATTGTTTATTATAAGAATATTATTGCTAAGGAAAATCTGGAATGGCTGAAATTTAAAGCGTTATGTGATCATTATAAGATTGATATTGATAAACCGATTGAGAAGCTGACAAAGAAGGAAATGGATATCATTTGTTTTGGTTCTACCGAACCGATTGATTATCAGCTGGAATCTAAGTCGGGAACGAGCTTTAGAAAGGTTGAATTCATTGAAGGTGTCTGCACATTGATTGAGCGCCGTTTCATGGAAACTACTTCACAGATGAGCCGCGAATGGTATGCGACTTTCTTATCAGAAGCACCATGTCCTGTCTGCGGCGGTAAGCGTCTGAATGAGCAGGCGCTGTCAGTGCGTGTCTGTGGCTTGAATATTTTTGAATGGACGCAGATGTCGGTGAAACAGTCATTGGTTTTCTTGGGGCAGATGCAGCTGAATAAACAGCAGCAGGAGATTGCCCGCTTGATTTTGAAAGAGATCCGTGAGCGTCTGCAGTTTTTGAGTGATGTAGGTCTCGATTATCTGACCTTGGATCGTCTGGCTGGTACGCTTTCCGGCGGTGAAGCCCAGCGTATTCGTCTGGCTACCCAGATTGGTTCGCATTTATCCGGTGTGCTGTATGTGCTCGATGAGCCGAGTATCGGTCTGCATCAGCGTGATAATGACCGGCTGATTGCTTCGTTAAAAGCGATGCGTGATTTAGGTAATTCATTGATTGTTGTCGAGCATGATGAAGATACAATGCGGGCCAGTGATTATCTGATTGATATCGGGCCAGGTGCCGGCATTCACGGCGGTGAGGTTGTCGCTGCTGGTACCCCGGCCGAGGTAATGGAAAATCCAGATTCAATTACGGGTGCCTATCTATCAGGAAGAAAGCAAATCGCGATTCCTGAAACGCGAAAAAAGGGCAATGGTTTATGCCTTGAAGTGGTCGGCGCCTGTGAAAATAATTTAAAAGACGTGACAGTTAAATTTCCGTTGGGTAAATTGATTGTGGTAACCGGTGTTTCAGGCAGCGGTAAGAGCTCATTGGTTAATGAAGTATTGTCTAAAGGAATTCAGCATTCCTTAGGACGTATGAAGGTGCTGCCGGGGAAATGTAAGAAAATTAAAGGTCTCCAGCATATTGATAAGATCATTGATATTTCACAGGACCCAATCGGCCGTACACCGCGGTCAAATCCAGCAACCTATACAGGTGTTTTTGATGATATCCGTGATTTATTCGCACAGACTGCCGAAGCTAAAATCCGCGGCTTTGACAAGGGACGTTTCTCCTTTAACGTAAAGGGCGGCCGCTGTGAAGCGTGTCAGGGTGATGGCATTCTGCGTATCTCAATGCATTTCTTACCGGATGTCTACGTGCCTTGTGATCAGTGTGAAGGACGCCGTTACAATGAAGAGACGCTGGCTTGCACCTATAAGGGCAAGAGCATCTATGATGTCTTGGAAATGAGTGTGGAGGAAGCGATTGATTTCTTCCATAACGTACATAAGATCCGTCATCGCCTGCAGACGCTGAAGGATGTGGGGCTTGGCTATGTGAAATTAGGACAAAGCGCGACCACGCTTTCCGGCGGTGAGGCACAGCGTGTTAAATTAGCCAGTGAGCTGCAGCGCAAGGCAACCGGCAAGACGCTGTTTGTTTTAGATGAACCGACAACCGGTCTGCATACAAGCGATGTCGCGAAGCTGCTTGAGGTTTTACAGCGTATTGTGGATAATGGTGATACCGTGTTGGTTATTGAGCATAATCTCGATATCATTAAATGCGCTGACTGGATTATTGATATTGGACCGGAAGGCGGCGATGAAGGCGGTCAGATTATGGTTAGCGGTACACCTGAACAGGTTGCGGCTTGTGAGCACAGCTATACAGGTATCTATCTGAAACGTGTGCTGGAGGGTAAAAGATAAATGGAAAATGTAGAAGCGAATCTTAAAGTAAAGGATCTGGTTAATTATTTTGATTTTGAAATCATTGAAGGCAGCGAACAGTCATTAGAAAGACCAATCGTAATTGCGGACACTAATCGTCCGGGCCTTGAGCTGGCTGGCTTCTTTGATTTTTCACAGTCTAAACGGGTCGTGATTCTCGGTGATAAAGAAATCGCCTATATTGAAACGATGGATGAACGTTCTCAGCGAATCAGCTTTGATTTCATCACTAATGAGGTGACACCGGCGATTATTATTTCGAAGAGCCATATGTGTCCGCCGATTCTTAAGGAAATCGCGAAAGAAAAGGATTTTCCGCTTTTGCGTTCAATGTCAGAAACCTATCGGTTAATTATTGATGTCGTAACTTTTCTTGATGAGAAATTAGCGCCTACCGCAAGCCGTCACGGCGGTTTATTGTCAATCTATGGCAAGGGCGTCATGATCAGCGGCGAAAGCGGCATGGGCAAGAGTGAAATCGCGCTCGAATTAATTAAGCGCGGTCATTTACTGGTTGCTGATGACCGGGTGGATTGTTCCCGCATTCATAATAAGATTGTTGGCCGTGCGCCGACGATTTTGCGTGAGATGCTGGAAATCCGCGGTATCGGTATTATCAATGTTTCAAGAATGTTCGGGGCCAGCTCGGTACTGGATAAGGTAGAGGTATCCTTAGTGGTACAGCTAGAGCAATGGCATCCGGATAATGATTATGATCGTGTGGGTATTGAGGATAAGAAATTTGAAACAATTCTTGGTGTGGATATACCAAAAATTATACTGCCGGTTAAGGAAGGCCGTTCAATGGCGGTTATTATTGAATCCGCGGTTACAAATTTCACCTTATCAGAAATGGGAATGGATTCAGCGAAGGAGTTTGAACAGCGGGTGCTGGACTTTATCGCTAAAAATAATTAGAGAGGAGCTTTACTGATGCAGTTTTTTCCAACTTCAAAGATTTTTCTGTCTTTTGGTTCACTGCATATCACTTGGTATGCAATCTTTAGTCTTACCGGTGCGCTGGTTACTTATTATCTGAGTCAGCGTACCTTGAAAAAAATGGGTTATAAAGAAAGTCTTGGCGAAGATTATTTCATCATGATGCTGCCGATTGCTTATATCGGTGCGCGTATTTGGTACTGCCTGTTTGAATGGAAGCAGTACATTGCCGATCCGATTTCTATCTTCTATGTATGGGAGGGCGGTCTGGCATTCCATGGCGGTGTTATCGCAGCCGTTATTTTCGGCTGGTTCTTCCTGAAGAAAAGAAATGTTGACGCGAGGCGGTTTGCGGATGCCTGCGCGCCGAATCTGCTGATTGGGCAAGCCATCGGACGCTGGGGTAATTTTGTGAATCAGGAGGCCTTTGGCGGTGTGGTTTCAGAATCTTTCTTTAATCATTTTCCGGCCTTTATCAAAGAGGGCATGTTTATTGATGGTGCTTATCGGATGCCAACCTATCTATTTGAGGGTGTCGGCAATCTGATTGGTTTTATTCTGATCTATTTTGGCTTTAAGAAATATGGCCGTAAAAAACGCGGTGACATGGCTTATGCTTACATTGTCTGGTATGGTGTAGTACGTTTCTTCGTGGAAGGTCTGCGTACTGATTCATTGATGATGGGACCAATCCGGGTTGCCCAGCTGATTTCAATCTGCGGTATTATTTTAGGCGTATTAGGTCTGCTTGGTGTATATGATAAGCTATTCGCGAATATCTGGCCGTTTAAGAAGGTCAAACCAGTTGTGTTATTTGATCTTGATGGTACACTATTAGATACAGAGGCTTTGATTGCTGACAGCTTCCGTCATGTATTTGCGATTTACCGTCCTGATTATGTATTAACAACTGCAGATCTCAAAGGCTTTTTAGGGCCGACGCTGAAGGAAAGCTTTGAGAAATATATACCTGAAGTAAACAGTGACGAATTGATCGCGGAATACCGCAAATTCAATCTCGCCCATCATGATGAGTATGTAAAGCCTTTTTATGGTGTGGAAGAAGTATTGAGAACGTTAAAAGAAGAGGATTATGATATTGGTGTAGTTTCCAATAAAACAGTACAGACAGTGACTCACGGTCTGGAATACTGCGGCTTAAAGGATTATTTTCCGGTAATTGTCGGCTGTGAACAGCTGAATAAGGTAAAACCTGATCCGGAAGGTTTAATCAAAGCATGCGCTGAATTATACCGCTCCATTGACAATGTTGTTTATGTCGGTGATTCAGTGGGTGATATCAAAACCTGTAAGAATATGTCAGCCTTCTCCGTGGCAGCCTCTTTTGACAAGACACGCCGTGAAGAATTACAGGCGGCTAAGCCATGCGCTCTAATTACATCAATGCCTCAGTTATTAGATATCCTAAAGGAGGATCACGAATGGAGCGACTTTACGACACTATAATTATCGGCAGCGGCCCGGCTGGCTTAAGCGCGGCTATCTATGCGGCAAGAGCCGGCTTAGAGGTTGTATTAATTGAAAATTATGCACCTGGCGGCAAGCTGGTAAGAACATCAATTATTGAGAATTATCCGGGTCTTGAATCGGCAGAAGGTACGACCTTGGCCATGGATATGATGAATCATGCAATGAATCTCGGAGCTGAATTGATCAGCAGCAATGTAGTTAAAGTCAGTGACGGTGAAACAAAAACGGTTACTTGTTCTGACGGCACGACACTGCATGGCCGAACACTGCTGCTGGCCAGCGGTACGGTTGAGCGCAAGCTGAATATCCCCGGTGAAGAAAAGAATATTGGTCATGGCGTATCTTTCTGCGCGATCTGTGACGGTGCCTTTTATAAAGACAAGATTGTTACGATTGTCGGCGGCGGTAATTCAGCCATTGAAGAAAGTCTTTATCTGAGCCAGTTTGCATCATGCATCAATGTTCTTGTGCGCTCAAAGCTCAGAGCTGACGCGATGCTGATTGAAAAAGCAGAAAAGAATGAAAAAATACATATCAAGATGGGTTATATACCTGTGGAAATACTTGATGATGGCACCAAGGTCTGCGGTATTAGAGTTAAAAAGCTGGCAGACGATAGTGAAGAGGTATTGGAAACCAGCGGCATTTTCCCATACATCGGTTTGGACCCAATGACGGATTACTGCCGTGAACTGCCGATTCTTGATGAGGCGGGTTATGTATTGACCGATGAGCGAATGGAAACTTCACTGCCCGGCATCTTTGCGGCAGGTGATGTGAGACGCAAACAAATCCGTCAGGTAATCACAGCGGCCAGCGATGGTGCTATCGCGGCTCAGAATATTTTTCATTTATTAAGAGATTAAATACTGCCAGATGCTCACGCATCTGGTTTTCAGTCATATAAATAATTACCATTATCTGTGCCGAAAGCTTCTGTCTAACTTTTTCTGTGCATAAAATAAAGAATATGGTAAACTAAATAAAAGAAGAGGTGAACAGTATGAGTGAACAGAATATTGTCCTAGTCACTGGTATGTCCGGTGCCGGTAAGTCAACTGCCATGTCGATTCTTGAAGATATGGGCTATCACTGCATTGATCAATTTCCGGTACAGCTTGTCAGTTCCCTTGGTAAAATTATCAAAAATGATCCAGATCCGCGGTATCAGAATATCGCTTTGGCAACATCAGCTCTGGATTATCCAACCTTTCTGACTTATTTTGAAAATATCAATGTCAATGTACGCGTTGTTTTCTTAGATGCCAGCAATGAAAAGCTGCTTCAGCGCTATAAATTCACAAGACGCCACCACCCATTTTTAATTTTTAAAATGGCGAATACCCTTGAGGATGCGATCGAAGCGGAACGTGAGCTTTTTAACGGCCTTCAGGAACGCGGTGCGATACTTCATATTGACACAACGAAGCTGTCTCAGCATGAATTAAAGGATAAGATTGAGGAACAGCTCAAGCTTGGCGAGAAGCCGGTCTTTTCCATCTCCTTTGTATCCTTTGGTTATAAGCATGGGATTCCGATGGACAGCGATCTGCTGTTTGATGTGCGTTTTTTACCAAATCCCTATTATATCGACGAATTAAAAACGTTAACGGGGGATGATGCCCCGGTTTATGATTATGTAATGAGCTTTGATGAGACACAGGATTGTCTGAAGCATTTACAGTCATTTCTTGATTATGCGTTTGTTCAGTATCAAAAAGAAGGCAAGAATCACTTAACGGTCAGCATTGGCTGCACCGGCGGTCAGCATCGTTCAGTATCCATCACCAATTGGCTTTATGAACATTACTCAAAGGAATATACATGCTATAAGTCGCATCGTGATAAAGCGGGGAAACGCCGATGAAAAATATAACCGTAATTGGCGGCGGTACTGGCTTATCAGTGATTTTAAGAGGCTTAAAGCAAATTGAGGATGTGCATATTTCGGCAATTGTAACGGTTGCTGATGACGGCGGCAGCACTGGCCGGCTGCGGCGCCAGTTTCATATTCCGGCAATGGGTGATATCCGCAACGTCATGGTCGCGCTGGCAGAAGAAGAAACCTTATTTTCACACTTGATGAACTACCGCTTTGATGGTGAGGATCATGATATCGGCGGCCACAATCTGGGAAATCTGATTTTAACCGCGCTGAGTGAGGAAAGCGGCAATTTCATGGATGCGATTGCGACTATTTCTAAAGTTTTAAATGTTAAGGGTGATATCATACCGGCAACTACTCAGGTCATCACGCTGTTTGCTAAGATGATCGACGGAACGATTGTCCGCGGTGAAAGCAACATCCCTAATTTCGACAACCGCATTCAAAAGGTTTACTATGAAGAAGAAGTTACGGCGACACCGCAGGCGATTGAGGCATTGGCTAATGCGGATCTGATTGTTATCGGAATTGGCTCTCTATATACCAGTGTCATTCCTAATTTGATTATCGAAGGCATTACAGATGCAATCAGGCAGTCAAAAGCGAACTGCGTTTATTTCTGTAACGCGATGACCCAGCCCGGCGAAACCGATAATTATTCACTGGAGGATCATGTAGAGGCGATTGAAGCGCATTCCTACAAGGGAATCATTCAAACTGTATTCGCCTATGAGGATGATATCAGTGAGGAAGTGCTGTCACGTTATAATCTTGAAGGTTCAACCCCGGTAATTATCCGTGAAAATGAACATGATTATGATGTGATTGAAGAAGAATTATTGAATTTTAATGGTAAACTGATTCGTCATGATCCGGATAAGATCAGGGATCTGTTAAGTAAATATTTAAAAAAGGATTGATGAAGCATGTCATTTACAAGTGAAGTAAAAACTGAAATAGCACAGAATGGTGAACTAAAGCCATGCTGTATGAGGGCTGAATGCGCGGCATTGATTAAAATGTGCTCAACGCTGAATTTCACAAGCTCGGGGATGCATCTGACGATTTCTACCGAAAGCGCCCCGACAGCAAAGCGGATTTTAAAGCTGATGAAGGAGCTTTATAATGTTACCAGTGAGTTATCAGTATTAAAGAAAATGAATCTGAAAAAGAATAATATCTATGTTCTGCGTATCCGCAGCCGTACTTCAGAAATTTTAAAAGATCTTGAAATCATGGATGCCGGCGGCTTAAGAGCGCATCCAAGCGCCAAGATGGTCAGTAAGGAATGCTGTGCCAAAGCCTTTCTTGCCGGCGCTTTTTTAGCCGGCGGCAGTGTGAATTCACCGAATAAAGCAAATTATCATTTAGAGATTGCTACTAATGATGAAGGCTTGGCAAAATTTATCCAGAAGCAGATGGAAAAGTTCTATCTGCCGGCGAAGGTGATTCAGCGCCGCAATCAGTCTGTTGTCTATCTGAAAGCCAGTGATAAAATCTCTGATTTTCTTGCCTGTGTCGGCGCTCATCAATCAGTATTTGAATTTGAAGACAGTCGGATTCAGCGTGATTTCATGAATAATCTGACACGTTTGGATAACTGTGAGCTGGCTAATGAAATGAAAAGTCTGGCGGCGGGGAAAAGTCAATGCGATGATATTGAATGGATTGAAAATTATGCCGGCCTGGAATCCTTGCCGGAGAAGCTGCGCAATGTGGCGCTGCTGCGCAAGGAGCATCCGGAGGCATCGTTAGTTGAATTATGCGACTATTATGAAGAGGGCTTTAATGAAGTGATTTCTAAATCGGGAATGAAGCACCGTCTGAGTAAAATTAAAGAAATAGCTGCCAATTATAAACACGCATAGGGATATAACAAATAGCTCAGAATAAGAGTGGTGATGACAATGATGCCTGCTGATTCTGAGCTTTATGATCAAAAAGAGACTGTGGATGTAGAAAAATGTGATGAAGATGGACTGGTGTTCTCAAAGGATGAACATAGTTTTCAGGCATCCTTTTTTAATATTCGCTTCGTGAATGAAGAAGCCCGCCGGCAGGCATGTGAAATACTGACGAAAGCCCGCCGTGTAGAGGTTGAAATTGATCCTCAAAGCAGCCATGATCAGCCCGTTGATGTTTACGTGTTTACCGATGGCACCTTGCTTCAGAAAACGCTGTTGGAAAAGGGGCTGGCCTTGATTAATATCCGCAACCCTGAATATATTCATGAAGCTGAAATGGAAGAAGGCGTAGCTGAAACAACAGCCGTAGTCGCTGATGTGCAGGTTTTTGTTGACCATCGTGAGGTTGATTTATTCTATCTGCCGTGTCTGCTGCTGTTAATTTGTGTTTTACGGAAAGGTTTTAAGAAGATTTAACGTAAAATTATGTGAAGTTATCAAATCGATTAAAAACTTTGAGAAAACATAGTAAATAGTTTATAATAGACAATGAAAGAGAGGTATTTGAATGACGGATTTAGTTAGAATCATCATTGGAGTTGCGCTGGTTTTTCTCTTTATCAGTCTGCTTCCTTACCTGGGCGGAATCGCCATTATATTCTTGGTAATTTCACTTGCTGCTAATCTGATTGGTTCAATTACTGGCAGAAAGCGCCGTAATACGCATTATTCATCGAATCAGCATTATTATGAAGAACCTAATATTGAAAATGAAAATATTCATTTTGATACATACGGCAGAGTAAATCCTGATGTAATTGATGTAGAATATACAGAAAAAGAAGAGGAATAGCGGGGTAAATTATGATTAGGGACGCAGTGGAAAAAGATAAACAGGCCATTCAGAATTTATTGAAAATGTGCTTTCCAATCAAAAGCAGCGATTTTATGGACTGCTTCTTTTCGTCTGTTTATGATTATGGCCGCAGCGTTGTCTGTGAGGTTGATGATCGAATCGTATCATGTGTGCATATGCAGGAGATGAATGTTCAGCTCAACGGCATGGCAGTGAAGTCAATTTTTTTATCTCAGCTGAGTACGCATCTTGATTATCGGCGCAGCGGTTATATGCAGGAATGCATGGCGAGTGTGCTTGATGAATGTGATAAAAAGGTGCTGCTTACATTTGCGGAAGCGAGTAATCCCAAGCTGTTGGAGCGTTTCGGTTTCCAACAGGCATCAATTCACCGCACCTATGATCTGCCTGCCAAGTATTTTGACAAGGCAACAACCATCGGTATTACCGATACATATACGGCGGCGGAGTTATTGGCTGTTTATGAAGAATTTATGACCCATTTTGACGGTTATAAAATCCGTAATGTAATGATGTTTGAGCGGATGATCAATGAATGCCTGCACTGCGGTGAACAGCTGCTGGCATATCGTGACTCACAGGGCCGAATCAGAGGCTATGTGCGCTTTAGATCACGAAAGGATCATGTCAAAGTCAGTGAATGCATCTATTCCGGCAGTACGGTTCTGACAAAGCTGCTGAAGGCGGCAGTCGGCAATCATACGGAGCTGCGCCTTGAGGTCAGTGAAGCTGAGCATTTGGAGAAGGTATTTCCGCTGGCAATGTCAAGAAAACGCATCTTTACAATGGTGCGCTGCGGTAATCTGCCGTTGTTTAATAAGCTTTATAACGCTAATGTTAGAACAAGCAAGGATGCTTATGCCATCGGTTTTAAACCCTTGTATCTGAATGAGAAATATTAAAAGACCCTCGCCGGTCTTTTTCTTTTAAAAAAACAGCCCTTAGGCTGTTGGGAATTACTTATGCTTTTGAATGTAAATGATACCTCTGATCTGCACACCGGCGTAAACCAATGATGCGATTGAAAGAATAACACTGAGAATGATCAATATAATTGTCAGTTCTTCATCCATCGTAAACAGATTGACAATTAATAGAATTGAAAGTAATAGCAGCAGGCATGTACGCAGCAATAATTTATTGCGGCCTTCTTTAACCATCAAATCTAATTGTGATTCACCTTTTTCAGGTTCAAAATTCTGATACTGAGTATAGCTGGGCAGTACCTTTACCCGCAGGGTAACTTCCATACCGATCGCTACAGCAACTAAAACGATACCAGTCAGCCAGTAGCTGATATTTGTCATGCTGTAAAGCAGAACAGCGATTACCAATGCTAAAATGTAACGCATCTGCAGAATCTGAAATTTACTAAAATCCTTCTCAGGAACGACATAACCAACGCGGGTTCTTTTGTTAAAATAGATCGTCTGACCATGTTTATCCTTATAGATATTATGTCCACTCAGCGCAGGTGTGTTCTTCTTATTACTGTTGTTCACTTGTTTTTTATTAGCCATATTTTATCCACCTCTAGCAACAATTATATCGTGATTTAAAGATGAAGTCTATAAATTAATAAATGTTTTGCACTTTTTAACAATGCGTCAGCCGCTATGTTGTAATTTATGCAAAACCTCGTTATAATGTAAACGCAAACAACGAACCAAGAAAATTTGGTTAGAAAGGGTGACATTACAATGATTTTTGGAAAAACTGAACAAGCATGGAAAGAGCTCTCTGGAATTTTCACAGCGACAGAAATTCATCAGCAGCCTGATACATGGGAAAAGACGATTGCTCAGATTGAAGCAAACAAAGAAAGCCTGAAGGAATTTATCGCTAAGACAACTTCTCAGCCTGATTATGACATTATCCTGACTGGTGCCGGTACTAGTGAATTCGTCGGCAACGCCCTGTATTCTTACTTACAGAAGAAATTAAACTACAAGGTTAAATCATATGGTACAACAGATATTACAGCGACTCCTGAAAATTATTTGTCACAGGATAAGCCAACTTTGTTAGTAAGCTTTGGCCGCAGCGGTAATTCTCCAGAATCTGTAGGTGCCGTAGACTGCGCGGAAGCCGTATGCAATAATTTACAGCATATTTTTGTTACTTGCAATAAGAATGGCGCTTTGTCATTAAAGGCAAATGAAAACAAGAACTGCTATGCTATCAATCTTACTGATGAGACACATGACCAGTCATTTGCGATGACAAGTTCATATTCAAACATGATGCTGGCTACTTTATTAGCCTTCTCACTGGATGATTTAGAAGAAACTGTTAAAAATGTTAAAATGATTCTTGCAGCTTCAAGAGTTTTATTAGATACTAGATATGATGAAATGTTGAAGGTTGTTGATGCATTTGATTTCAAACGTATCGTTTATCTTGGCAGCAACGTATTAAAGGGCACAGCACAGGAATCAGCATTAAAGATGCTTGAACTGACTGCCGGTAAAGTTGTTACAATGTATGATACGCCGATGGGCTTCAGACATGGACCTAAATCAATTGTTGATGATACGACATTAACTGTTGTTTATTTGAGTGATAATGCTTATACTCGTCAGTATGAAGTTGACTTAATCAAAGAAATGAGCGGACAGCGCAAAGGCAATAAAATCATGGCTGTTTCTTCAAGAAAAGATGATGAGGTTGCGGCTCTGGTTGACTATTTCTATTCATTTGATAATGAAACAGATGCTGACAATATGTATCTTGCATTTGAATATATCTTGGCAGCTCAGTTAATTGCATTATACAAATCACTTTCATTCGGTATCACACCAGACAACCCATGCCCAAGCGGTGAAGTAAATCGTGTTGTTAAGGGTGTAACATTGTATCCATATACTAGAAAGTAGGAGAGGAAAATACTATGATCGGAATTATTGTAACAGGACACGGACATTTTGGTTCAGGATTAACAAGTTCATTGAACTTAATCGGCGGCGAACAGCAGAATTATAAATATGTTGACTTTGTTCAGGAATTCTCTGTAGATGATTTGGAAAGAGAATTGAATAAGGCAATGGATGAATTGAAGGATTGTGAAGGTATTTTAGTTCTTTCTGATCTGGCTGGCGGTTCTCCGTTCAAGACAGCGGTTGTATGCGGTGCTGCACGCGGCAACGTAAAAGTAATTGGCGGTACAAATCTGCCGATGCTTGTGGAAATTTCAATGGCTCGTCAATTTGTTAATGAATTAGAATCATTAGCTGATATGGCAGTAAATACTGGTAAGGATCAAGTTGTTAAATATGAATTCAAACCAGTTGAACAAAACGAAGCAGAAGAAGGTATTTAATCAGCATGAATTGGGAAGTGATTGGGTGGTCAGCCCTGACCTTCATCGTCTTGACTGCGGTTCTGATACTGGCTTATTTCCTATACAGCCGCAATATGATGAAGAAAAGACGCGAGGCATTAATTCAGATGGATGCTTTGATTAAGCCGGGTAAGCCTTGTTCATTCAACGGCATTCAGGCTAAAATCATATCTGCCGGTCAGGAAACATGTAAAATAGAGATTGCCAAGGATGTGGTAATTACTGTTTCAAGGTTCATGATCACACCGATAGTTTAAGGTAATAGAGAGAAAAAGGTAAATAATAAATAGAAACACCTCGGCTGAGGTGTTTTTAGTTATAGATAGTTTTCGCGTAGTCAGTCGGTGTAAGACCAAACTGCTGTTTAAATTTTCTTGAGAAATAGTGGATACTTGCAAAGCCAAGCATACTGCTTATTTCCGATATTGTATACATTGATTCCTTAATCAGCAGCTTGCTCTTATTCAGCTTCAGATCACTGATATATTGCTTTGGAGCTACATTGAGATTGTTTTTAAACAAGGTCTGCAAAGAAGAACGGCTGATTGAGAATTTGTGGCAGATCTCCTCAATGGTTAAAGACTGATAGATATTTTCGTTGATATAAATGATAATTTCATTCAGTATCTCATTTTCAAACCGCTGCTGCATCGGCGTTGAAGCAATCGGCGTAGTCTGCAGGAAATCATATTGAAGCAGTTTAATAATCAGTTCTTTCAGATAACAGATCATTAAATCATTGTCAAAGTATAACTCATTGCCGCTGACTTTAATGAAATTATTGAGAGCATTGTGAATATCGCGGTGGGAACTGAAGATGCGGTTGCTGATCAGTGATGGATCGCTGATATTCATCTCAAACAGAATCGTTAAATAGGAGCATGATTCATGCATGCCGGTGGACTGAGTATGAAACTGATTCGGCGCGTATAAGATTAAATCAAAGTTGCGCAGCTGATAATCCTCATTGTCGATAGTTGTATTTAAGGTGCCGTTATCAATGAATGTCAGCTCCCAGAACGTATGGCTTTCACCGGGGAACAGATAGTTGGCATTGCGGACCTGATAATAGTAAGCGTAAATTTCTGGTATTTCAACAGTTGGAATCACTCTTTCATATTCGATCGGCGCTGTTGAGAAGGTATAATCAACTGTTCGTTTCTTGGTGCCGAATTCACAGACCATTTCAACTTTCGCAGAAGCCGTGATGCTGATCAGATTGAAAAAGACACCGCGTTTGATTTTAATCATTCGGTGAATGACGAATTTCTCCATTTCAGCTGAATCAGGATCAAGCGTTACGACCAGCATTACAATACCGGAGGTTACTTTCAAAATCACATCATCATTGTAAACGTTGAAGTTCGTAATAGACTTATTCTTTAATTTAAAATTCTGATGCTGCATCTTAATCGTCTGACGTCTTGACAGATCATTGATGATCTCGCCGTAGCGATTGAAAATATAACTGGTAGTTTTATTAAACATGTGAGAATCCCCCTTATGATTAGTATAGCAAATTTGAAAAACGAAGGGAATACGAAGACTCAATAATTTGCACATTTTAGTAATAAATTTGTAGAAATTGGCAAAAGTAATAATTTTGGAATATTTTGGTGTTTTTTTGAATATAATGCAATCTTCAAAATCAATAAATTGATAAAAAAATCATGTAAATTTTGTCGGCCATAAATAAAACAAAATTATCGGCTTCGCAGAATCAGACGTTTAAAGCGCTTACATCGCCGTTTTCTGTAAGAAAATGTGAACTTTTCAACGCTTGCCTGTTTAATTGTGTGAAATTCATGTGATACAGCAATTTTTATAAAAAAATTAAAATGAGTATAAAAAAATGTAAAAATAAGTTTTTAAATTGTTAAAAAGTACAAAGGATTCAATAAAAAGTGTAAAGAAAAAATGCTTGAACTGACATAGAATTGAAGCGAAGTGAAAGGGTTTACTTGCTTAGCCCCCTCATCAAGGTCTAAGCATATCAACTTCATGTTTAAGATAGAAAGGAGAGAGTAGAATGCCAAATATCGTACTCACTAGAATTGACAACCGTTTAATTCACGGGCAAGTCGCTACTATGTGGTCAGGTGTTCTCGGCGTTAACTTATTATTAGTTGCTAATGATAACGTTGCTAAAGACGAACTGAGACAAAGCCTGATGAACATGGCTGCTCCTAGTTATGCTCAAACAAGATATTTCACTATTGAAAAAACTTGCGCGATCATTGACAAGGCCAGCCCTGCTCAGAAAATTTTCATTATCTGTGAAAATCCACAGGATGTATTAAGACTTGTTGAAGGCGGTGTGCCAATCAAGAAGGTTAACATCGGAAACATGCATATGGCAGATGGCAAACGCCAAGTTGCTACATCTGTTGCTGTTGATGATGCTGACGTTGCTGCATTCAAAAAATTGCAGGATTTAGGCGTTGAACTGGAAATCAGACGTGTTCCAGATACAGCACCTGAAGACCTCAATAAGTTATTTAAATAAACTTGAAAAAGTGAAAGGGAGAAATAATACATGGAGATTAATATTATTCAGGTCATCCTTTTAGCTGTATTGACATTCATTATGGCTATTGACCAGTTCTCTTTAACTGAGATCATTTCAAGACCTATTATCAACTGTACTTTAATCGGTGCAATCTTAGGTGACTTGAACACTGGCTTAGTTTTAGGCGGAACTTATGAATTAATGATGGTTGGTAACATGCCAGTAGGCGGCGCTCAGCCACCTAACGCAATCATCGGTGGTATCGTTGGTATGATCTTTGCTGTTCGTGCTAACATGGATATCAATGCTGCTCTTGGAGCTGCAATCGTATTCTCAGTATTCGGTGGTTATGCAGTTACATTAACATTTACTGTTATGTCTGGTCTTATGGCTAAAGCTGATAAAGCAGCTGAAGAAGCAAATCCTGCAGGTATCGTTCAAGTTAACTTTATCTCAATGGGTCTGTTAGGCGCATTATTCGCAATCATTTCAGTAGTTGCTTACGTTGGTGGTACAGCTGTTGCTCCAGCTCTTGAAGCATTCAGTACACAGTTCAGCTGGTTCATGGGCGGCTTAAGTGTTGCTGGTGGTATGATGCGTTTCGTCGGTTTCGCTATTCTGATGAAAATCATGCTTTCTGGCGAACTTTGGGGCTTCCTGCTTGCTGGTTTCGCAGGTGCAATCGTACTTGGAACTACAAGCGTATCTTCTGCAACTTTAGTATTATTAGCATTCATCGGTGTGGCTATTGCAATCTTTGACTACACAACTAATGTTCGCATCAAAGAAAATGCAGGCAGCGGAAATGGAGGATTCAGTGATGGCATCTAATGCAACTCAATATAAGGATTTGACTCCGGCTGCTAAGCTGGACAAAGCAACTTTAAATAAAATGGTTTGGTTGTCTTGCCAATTACAGGCTTCATTCAACTATGAAAGAATGCAGGCTTGCGGATGGTTATGGTCAATGTTACCAGGTCTTCAGAAGATCCATACAAACAAAGAAGATTTAGCAGCTTCAATGACTCATAATATGGAATTCTTCAATACTCACCCATTCTTCGTAACATTTGTTATGGGTATCGTTCTTTCATTAGAACAACAAAAAGCTGATATCGCTACAATCCGTTCAGTACGTGTTGCTGCAATGGGACCTTTAGGCGGTATTGGTGACTCATTATTCTGGTTTACATTAATTCCTATCGTTGCCGGTATCACAGCTCCTATGGCTATGGATGGCAATATCTTTGGACCAATCTTATTCTTCATTATCGCATTCGGCGTAGAAATGGCTATCCGTTTCTGGTTGATGTATTGGGCATATGATTTAGGTACTAGTGCTATTGGTATCATGACTAAGAATGCTAAAGAACTGACTCGTTCAGCTTCTATTCTTGGTGTATTCGTTGTTGGTGCTTTAATTGCTAACTTCGGCGGCGGTACTCAATTCGGTATCAATATCCCTAATGGTGAATCTGTAATTAGTCTGCAAGAAAAATTAGATACAATCCTGCCTTGCATGCTGCCATTTGGTTTAACTTGCATGTGCTGGTATCTGTTATCTAAAAAAGGCTGGAAACCTATCCAATGTATCCTTCTGTTACTGGTTATCGGTATCGTTGGATGTGCTGTTGGTATCTGGTCTGGCGACTACACAGCGTTGATTCCAGTTCCTTGGCACGCATAAGAGTAAATAAAACTCTCATAAATTATTAATTTCTATCTAAACATAAGAAAAAGACATCTGGTCGCACAGATGTCCTTTTTCTTTCTATATTACTATACGATTTTATCCACAATACCATAGGCTAAAGCATCTTCGGCACTTAAGTAACAATCACGGTCGCAGTCATGTTTAATCATGTCATAGGGCTTGCCGCAGCGCTGGGCTAAGATATTATAGATATTACGCTGTACCTTTAGGATATGACGGGTCGCAATCTCCATATCACTGGCTTGTCCCTGCGAATTGCCGATTGGCTGGTGGATCATTACTTCGCAGTTGCTCAGGATCAGCCGTTTGCCTTTTGTGCCGGCAGCCAGTAAGATCGAAGCCATGCTCGCGCAGCAGCCCATGCCGATCGTCGACACATCGCAGCTGATGTGGTTCATGACATCATAGATTGCCAAGCCGCTGGAAATGCTGCCGCCGGGTGAATTGATATACATTAAAATATCATCATTATTCAGTGATGACAGATATAAAAGCTGGGCAGTGATTGAGGCTGCCATCTCATCATTTACTTCACCGACACATAAAATAATGCGTTCCTTTAATAAACAGGAGTATAAGTCATAGACCCGTTCAACATTCGCTGAACGCTCAATAACTGTGGGTATAAAACTCATTAAATCCCTCCAATCTTTATAGAGTATGCACATAGGTGCATGTTTAATACAAAAAGGCTAAAGTGAAAGAGTTCACAATTGACATTTCTATAAAATATCGTATAATAATATTGTTATAAAAGGAGGACTTTTAAAATGACAGTAAAAGTTGCTATTAATGGATTTGGACGTATCGGTCGTTTAGCATTCAGACAAATGTTCGGTGCTGAAGGTTACGAAGTTGTAGCTATCAACGATTTGACTAGCCCTAAGATGCTTGCTCACTTATTAAAATATGATTCAGCACAAGGCACATATGGTTTAGCTGACAAAGTTACAGCTGGTGAATCATCAATCACAGTTGACGGAAAAACTATCGAAATCTACAAGGAAGCTGATGCTAAGAACTTACCTTGGGGTAAATTAGGTGTAGACGTTGTACTTGAATGTACTGGTTTCTATACTTCAAAAGAAAAAGCTTCTGCTCATATCGCTGCAGGTGCTCGTAAAGTTGTTATCTCTGCTCCAGCAGGAAACGATCTGCCTACAGTTGTTTACAATGTAAACCACAACATCTTAAAACCAGAAGATACAGTAATTTCTGCAGCTTCTTGTACTACTAACTGCTTAGCTCCTATGGCTAAAGCATTAAATGACTTAGCACCTATTCAGAGTGGTATCATGACTACTGTTCACGCATACACTGGTGACCAAATGACATTAGACGGACCTCAAAGAAAAGGCGATTTAAGACGTTCTCGTGCTGCTGCAGTTAACATCGTTCCTAACTCAACAGGTGCTGCTAAAGCTATCGGTTTAGTAATTCCTGAATTGAACGGTAAACTGATCGGTTCTGCACAGCGTGTTCCTGTTCCTACAGGTTCAACTACTATCTTAGTAGCTGTTGTTGACGGTGAAGTAACTGTTGATCAAGTAAATGCTGCTATGAAGGCTGCTGCTAATGAATCATTCGGTTACAATGAAGACGAAATCGTTTCTTCTGATGTTATCGGTATCAAATACGGTTCATTATTCGATGCAACTCAAACAATGGTACACAAGATGGAAAACGGAACTACTCAGGTTCAGGTTGTTTCTTGGTACGATAATGAAAATTCATACACTAGCCAAATGGTTAGAACTATCAAATACTTCTCTGAATTAGCTTAATTCACTGAATATTCAAGGGTGACTGGAAACGGTCATCCTTTTTATGTAAAATTTTTGCTTTATTAATTCAATCACAAATAAAATACATACAAGGAAGCACTTACCCGCTTTTATTTAATTATGTTAACTGTTCAGCACCCGTAATATTTAGTCAAAACATCGGGTGAACTTCACAAAATAATGGCTAAGTAAGGGCTTTTTTATGTAAATTGCTCTAAAAACATTAATTAATTACTAAAAATGTTAAAATTTTCCTTTATTTTTTTAAATTCATATAATAAAATGAACACCTACCCTAAAAGTTGGGTAGACTACTATGGACATGTTTTGTCCATATAAGGTTTGGAGGAAAATTTATGACAAAAGTTATTAAATACTATATACCGCTGCTGAATAATCAGAAAAATTCTGATGAGTTATGTCAGAGCTTGAAGGAAATTGATGGCGTTGTGGCAATCGATACGGATCTGCAGCGCAAGAAATGCTCAATTACCTACAAGAATCATGTAGAGCTGGTTGATATTGTTACGGCTATTGAAAAACTGAATGTTGAGTATTACTTCTTATCAAGAGAAATGATTTGAAAATTCTGATGATAGTTGTTATACTATATTAAACAAACCAGTAATAGGGGAATAGTAAGCAGTAGAGCTGATTTACAGAGACAGCGGAAGGGTGGAAACGCTGAATGAGCGACTTGCTGAATGCACCTCTTAGGGTTCTTTCGATATGTAGAAGGAAACGTTGCCGGCGTTAACGGTCAGAGTGGAATTTATTTCAATTAGAGTGGAACCGCGTGTTGAAGCGTCTCTATACAGGGGCGCTTTTTTATTTGTTAAAGGAGAGAGAAACATGAAATTATTTAATAGTCTGCATAATAAAGTAGAAGCATTTAAACCGATGAATGAAAATGAAGTGAGCATGTATGTCTGCGGACCAACGGTTTATAACTATCCGCATATTGGCAATGCCCGGCCGATCATTGTATTTGATACATTAAAAAAGACTTTTGAAGCATTGGGTTACAAGGTTAAATTTGTTTCTAATTTTACCGATGTTGATGATAAAATCATTAAAAAGGCAATTGAAATGAATGTTGATGAGAAAACGATCACTGAGCATTTCATCAATGCTTATAATGCGGATCGTCAGTCTTTGAATGCAGATCTGCCGGATGTGACGCCAAAGGTTACGGAGACAATGGATGAAATTATTGATTTCATAAAACTTCTGGTAGATAAAGGCTTTGCGTATGAGATTGATGGTGATGTTTATTTCAGAGTTAATAAAATTGATGATTATGGCCAGCTCAGCAATCAGCAGATCGAGGATTTGATGGTAGGCGCGCGTATCGATGAAAACGCGTTAAAGGAAAACCCGCTTGATTTTACCTTGTGGAAAAAGACTGAGGAGGGAATTAAATGGGATTCACCTTGGTCTAAGGGACGTCCGGGCTGGCACAGTGAATGTGTGGTTATGATTAACAATGAATTCCATCAGCATCAAATCGATATTCACGGCGGCGGCATGGATCTCAAATTCCCGCATCATGAAAATGAGATTGCTCAGTCTGAAGCGGCTTATGGTACGCATATCGCGAATTACTGGCTGCATAATGGCATGGTCAACATCGACGGTGAAAAAATGTCTAAATCCTTGGGTAATGTAATCTGGGTTAAAGATATCGTGGAAAAGCTGGGCGGCAATGTCGTAAGATGGCTGATGCTGTCAGCGCATTACCGTGCACCGTTAAATCTGAATGATCAGGCGGTTGAAACAGCACAGACAGAATTAGAGAAAATCAAGACATCACTGAAACAGGCTTATGTTAAGTTAGGGCTTGCGGGTATTGAATTGACCGGTAATCCGGATGAAACACTCTGGCAGGCATTTCTTGACGCGATGAGTGATGATTTGAATACGCCTAATGCCTTTAAAGCTTTGTTTGATACGAATAAGCAGCTGAATGCGGCGGTGCGTACACGAGAGATTGATTATGGCCGTGTGGCTGCTTTGGTGATTACGATTGAAAAGATGCTTTATGTGTTAGGTATTAAGCTTGACCGCATTGTTTTAAGTGATGATGATAAGGATGTTTTCGCAAACTGGAACCAAGCTAAGGCGGAAAAGAATTTCGAAGCTGCTGATCAATACCGTGCTGTCTTAATGGAAAGAGGTCTGCTGTAATGGAAATCGTTCCTTACAATGGTACGACCCTGGCATTTATCGGCGATGCGGTGATGACGCTGAAGGTGCGTGAGCTGCTTGTATCAAGAGGTCTGCAGAAACCTAATGAACTGCAGCGTATGACAGCGAAATGGGTCAGTGCCAAGGCACAGGCTTATTATCTGATGACGCTGATTGATAAAGGCTTCTTTACCGAAGAAGAATTAGCAATCATCCGCCGCGGCCGCAACGCGCAGACCGCTTCCATTGCCAAAAATGCCGATGTAGCTACGTATCGGCTGGCTACCGGGCTTGAGGCTATCTGGGGTTATTATCAGCTAAGCGGTGAATTGTTGAGAATGGAACAGCTTTGGAACGAAATTGTTATGTTAGGAGCGCAATAATATGGCACAATATGTATACGGGAAGAATGTCGTGAAGCAGCTGCTGAATGACGATAAAAAGATTTATGAGGTATTGATTCAGGAAGGGATGAAGGATCGTTCTTTTGAAGACTTACTGAAACAGAAAAAGATTCCGGTGCGCGTGCTGAATAAGAAGAAGCTTGAAGCATTGCTTAAAACTGATCATCATCAGGGAATCGCGGCAAGCATTGATGAATATAAAACTTATTCAGTTGATGAGATTTTAAAGGCTGTACCAGCAGGCAAAACCCCGTTATTAGTCATGCTGGACGGTCTGGAAGATCCGCACAATCTGGGAGCCATTCTTAGAACGTGTGACTGTGTCGGTGCTGACGGCGTGATTATCGGCAAGCATCGCAGTGTACAGCTTACGCCGACGGTTGCTAAGGTATCTACCGGTGCTATCGATACGGTGAAGGTTGCTGTAGTAACGAATCTGGTTCAGACAATCAAGGATTTAAAAGAGAAGGGGTTTTGGGCAGTTGGTGCTGATGCGCATGAGGCTAAAGATTATCGCGAGGGACAGTATGATGTGCCGCTGCTGTTAGTCATTGGCTCAGAGGGCTTTGGCATCTCCAATTTGGTGCGGAAAAATTGTGATTACTGCATTGCTTTGCCGATGGCAGGCAGTGTTACATCGCTGAATGCGTCAGTTGCCTGCTCAATCCTGCTTTATGAGATTTACAGTCATCGCCATCCGCTTTAGTAATTAAAAATGAGGTGGGCAGGGAATGGAAACAATGAATGATTATGAGCTTTTGTATTTGATGAGTGAACAGGATGAGGAAGCGCAGAAGCTGCTGATTAAGCTTTATGAACAGCGGATTGAGAGGATTATACGCAAAACGGTATCCAGCGGCGGCGGTAAGCATCTTCGCAGTGATGAATTTCATGATCTTAAATCAAAATGTATGCTGTCGCTGATTGAAGCGGTAAATCAGTATCATGATGAAACCGGAGTGCCTTTTTCTTATTACGCATCCTTATGCATTACTACATGTGTGCGTTCATACTTGCGGAAGACGCGTTCGCAGGCTAACTATATGTTTGCGACATGTACTTCCTTGGATTTAGATTTAAGCGAGGATGAGGGCTGTTACCTGATTTCCCTGGTACAAAATAATCAGGCTGAGTTTGATCCTAAATGGAGTTTTGAATTAAAAGAAGCACAGAATAAGGTAAAAGAAGTAGAAGCGCAGCTCAGTGAAGATGAACGTCAGATCTGGCTGCTGCGCAAGGCTGGCTGTACTTATCGTGAAATTGCTGAAAAAAGCGGTCATACGGTTAAACATGTCGGTTATATCCTGCATAAGATAAAAAAGATTTTAGCTGGAATAATTGACTATCAAAAGTGATTGTGATAAAGTTAATAGGCATACGAAAGAGGTGAAACACATGAAAGATAAGGTTATCTTGACATGTACTGTTTGTCTTTCTCGTAATTATACGACGACTAAAAATAAAAAAACGCATACGGAACGAATCGAATTGAAGAAATACTGTCCTAAATGCGGACAGCATACGATTCACAAGGAAACAAAATAGGAGGGCAATTTATGAAGTGGTTTAGTATCTCAGGAATTATACAGGAATTGCAGCGCGTGCGCTGGCCGAAGCTCGGTGAGCTTGCGAAGAAGTCAGGAATCGTACTGTTATTCACAGCTTCATTCGCATTGTTCTTTGTTCTTTGTGAATTCATCGCAGTGTCTTTTATAAGATTTATTGGAATGTAGGTGTATCATGGAAGATATTAAGCGCGAATGGTATGTAGTTAATACATATGCCGGACATGAAAATAAAGTAAAAGAAAATCTTCAAAGACGTATTGATACAATGAATCTGCAGGATTATCTGTTTCAGATCATTGTAGCTGAAGAAAAAGAAATTGAATTCAAGAATGGTAAAAAGGTAGAAAAGACTTATAATCTATTCCCTGGTTACTTATTCGTTGAAATGGAAATGACAGATGAAGCTTGGTATGTTGTGCGTAATACACCAGGTGTAACTGGATTTATCGGATCATCTGGGGGCGGTGCGAAGCCTTTCCCGGTTGCTGAGGATGAAATGGAGTCTATTCTCCGTCGTTTAGGAATTCGTGAGACAAAAGTACAGATCGATTTTGCTGTCGGCGACCGTGTGAAGATCTTAACAGGAGCTTTCCAGGGCGTTGAGGGTAGTGTTGAATCATTAAATGATGAAACGCAGGTAGCTACTGTGCTGACTATTCTGTTTGGCCGTGAAACACCAACGGAAATCAGTTACGGCGATCTTGAAAAAATCGAATTTTAAGAGGACTTAGTCCTCTTTTTTCTTTAGGTGTGATATGATGGAAGCAGAAATCAGGAGATGAACATATGAGAAATATTGGTTTTATTGGCTGCGGAAATATGGGCGGCGCTATTTTAAATGGCATATTAAAGGGTGGTTTGCTGGCCCCAGAGCACATTTTTATCCATACGGCTACTCCAGCTAAGCGAGAGGAACTGGCGGCAAAGCTTCATGTCTGCGCGGTAAACAGCAATCGTGAGGTTGTTGAAAACGCAGATTTAATCATCTTGGCGGTTAAGCCTTATCTGTTTGATGAAGTGTTTGCGCAGATCAAGGAGGCGCTTAGCGAGGATAAGGTATTGATCTCTGTGGCTGCCGGTCAGAGTCTGGCGAATATGGAGAAGCTGAGCAGTGCGGAAACAAAGATCATCCGCACGATGCCTAATACCCCGGCTTCAGTGGGCGAAGGAATGAGCGCGGTTACCCCGAATAAGAACTGTACCCAAAAGGATATTGAAGAAACGATGGCAATCTTCACAAGCTTTGGCAAGGCGGAAATAATCCCTGAACATCTAATGGATGCAGTACCGGCGGTCAGCGGATCATCACCGGCTTATATTTTTATGCTGATTAACGCGTTGTGCGATGGCGCGGTGCGTGACGGTATGTCAAGATCCATGGCCTTAACCTTTGCTGCTCAGGCAGTCTTAGGCTCGGCAAAGATGGTGCTTGAAAGCGGCATTCATCCGGAACAGTTAAAAGACATGGTCTGCTCACCAGGCGGCACAACGATTGAAGCGGTTGCTAAATTAGAAGAAAAAGGCTTCCGGGATGCGGTTTTGGCAGGTATGAAGGCATGCACTGACCGCTTAAAGGAAATGAATTCCTAAAAGTTTCAAAAAAGTATTGATTTTATCGGCTTTATACGATAAACTATTAAATGCACGCAATGTGCGTTTTTATTCATGCGTGGGAGAGCGAGCAACCGTTCATAAAACCACAGCATAAGACAAACAAAATATAGGAGGTGTGTCTTGTGAGTAAGAAAGTTGCAAAAATCTGCAAATTACAATTCCCTGCAGGGGGAGCTAAACCAGGACCGGCGCTTGCATCAGCAGGTATCAACATGCCGCAGTTCTGTTCAGCATTCAATGATGCTACAAGAGAACGTGCTGGTGACTTAGTACCAGTCGTAATCACTGCATACGAAGATAAGAGTTTTGACTTCGTATTAAAGACTACACCAGCTGCTATCATGATCAAAAAAGCTGCTGGCGTTAAAAAAGCCGGAACTAATCAGAAACAAATCGTTGGTACGATTACTGCTGATCAGGTTCGTGAAATCGCAGAATACAAAATGCCAGACCTTAATGCCAATGACGTAGAATCAGCTATGAAAATCATCGCTGGTACAGCTCGTAACATGGGTATTAAAGTTGAAGGTATGGAATAGAAAGGCTGAGGTAACATAAAATGGCAAAAGTAGGAAAGAAATATTCAGAAGCTGCTAAATTAGTTGACCGCAGCAAAGTATACACAATCGAAGAAGCTGTAGCTTTAGTTAAGAAAACTAGCTATGAAAAATTCGATGCATCAGTAGAGGCATCATTCAGATTGAATGTAGACCCTCGTCATGCTGATCAGCAGATCCGTGGCGCAATGGTACTTCCTCATGGTACAGGCCGTACACAAAAAGTTTGTGTTATCGCTAACGGACCTAAGGAACAGGAAGCTATCGATGCTGGCGCAGATTTCGTAGGCGGCAAAGAACTGATCGAAAAGATCGGCAAAGGCTGGTTCGAATTTGACGTATTAATCGCTATCCCTGCAATGATGGGTGAATTAGGTAAATTAGGCCGTGTGTTAGGTCCTAAGGGCTTAATGCCAAATCCTAAGACTGGCACTGTAACAATGGATATTGCGAAAGCAGTTGAAGATGTTAAAAAAGGTAAGATTGAATACCGTGTAGACAAAGAAGGAA
Organism: Dielma fastidiosa; assembly: GCF_003475485.1. NCBI lineage: Bacteria > Bacillati > Bacillota > Erysipelotrichia > Erysipelotrichales > Erysipelotrichaceae > Dielma > Dielma fastidiosa. Next base: position 302,146 of record NZ_QRQL01000004.1, read on the forward strand.
ATATCAATGTTCTGATCGGTAAAGTTTCATTTGATGAAGCTAAGCTTGCTGAAAACTTCCAGGCTATCAATGATGTAATCATGCGTGCCCGTCCGGCTGCTGTTAAAGGCATCTACTTAAAAGGCGCTACACTTTCATCAACAATGGGTCCTGGCATCAAAGTTGCCTAGTTTTTGTTGACAAACAAAAAGTTATAGATTAGAATAAAACTGTTATCAATATATACCACAGACAGCAACGGCCTATGGCTTAATCACGTTGCCGAGGTAGAAAGAAACATTACTCTTTCATGCTCATGCTGTCTTTCGGTGTGAGCATTTTATTATGCGGATATATTGTGATAGATAAATTAGGAGGTGCAAAACTATGAACCAAACGATTATCGATGGCAAGAAGGCAGTCGTTGCTGAGATCGCCGAGAAAATGCGCGAATCGCAATCTGCAGTCGTTGTCGAATATCGTGGGTTGACAGTTAAAGAAGTTACTGAACTTCGCCGCGAACTGCGTGCAGAAGAAGTAGAATTCAAAGTTTACAAGAATTCACTTGCACAGCGCGCCGCTGAAGAAGTTGGTTATGCAGAATTAACTGAAACCCTGACCGGACCTAACGCAATTGCATTTGGTAAAGATGCTGTTGCTCCGGCACGTGTACTTGCAAAATTTGCTAAAAAACACGACAAGTTAGTGATTAAAGCTGGTGCTGTTGAAGGTAAAGTGGTTGATCAGGAAACGATCACTGCATTATCAAAACTGCCAAACCGCGAAGGTATGATCTCTATGTTACTTGGATGCTTACAGTCTCCAGTACGCAGCTTCGCATGCGCTGTTAAAGCAGTTGCAGATCAAAAAGGTGAAACAGCTGAATCAGCTGAATAAATTCAAATTACAGGAGGAAATAAATCATGGCAAAATTAAATACAGAAGATGTTATTGCTTCTCTTAAAGAGATGACAATTCTTGAATTAAACGACTTAATCAAAGCAATCGAAGAAGAATTCGGTGTTACTGCTGCTGCTCCAGTTGCTGTTGCTGCTGCTGCTGACACTGCTGCTCCTACAGGACCTACTGAAGTTACTGTTACATTAACTGATGTTGGTGCTACTAAAGTTGCTGTTATCAAAGCAGTACGTGAAATCACTGGCTTAGGCTTAGTAGAAGCTAAGGGCTTAGTTGATAAGACTCCATCTGCAATCAAAGAAAACATCAAACCAGAAGAAGCTGAAGCTATCAAGGCTAAATTAGTTGAAGCTGGCGCAACTGTAGAAATTAAATAGTAGTCTTCATTCAGAATTTTTAATACAAAAAGCCGTAAAGGCTTTTTGTCACCTAAAAAGGACGGCGATACTATGAATCATTATTTTACAGATAATCGTCAATTAGCTCAAAACCGGAAGGAAATAACTTTCCGGTTTTCGTGCTTTAAGTTTTCATTTATAACTGATAATGGTGTGTTTTCTAAGGAATATGTCGATTATGGATCAATGATTTTCTTAGAAGTGCTTGAAAAGGAAAAATTAGGGAATAATCTGCTTGACGTTGGCTGCGGCTATGGGACTTTGGGAGTTGTGCTGAAGAAAATGAATCCGGCATCAAAGGTGACGATGATTGATGTTAATCCCCGGGCCCTTGAATTAGCTGCCATCAATGCCGAGAAGAATGAAACCGAGGTGGATATCCGTCAGAGTGATATCTATGAGAAAGTATCGGAAGATAATTTTACGGATATTATCACAAATCCGCCGATACGTGCCGGTAAGGCAGTAATTTATAAAATATTTGATGAAGCATACGAACATCTGGCAGCCGGCGGGCATCTGTATGTGGTGATCCGCAAGCAGCATGGCGCCTTAAGCGCTCAGAAAGAGATCGCATCCGTATTTGGTAACTGTGACATCATTCATAAGGATCGAGGATATTTTGTCCTCAAATCAACGAAATAGATTGACAATTTGACAATAATTTGATATTATACTAAATTGCATAATACTAAAAATTTAAAATGGGTCAAAGTGCCCTGTTTTGACACTTTGCTCGGAGAAAGGATGGCGTACATGGAAGAACAGAAGACTTATCGAATCGTACCTTCAGGGAAAAAAGCTGAACGCAGAAACTATTCTAAGGTTAGCGGAAATCTTGAACTACCAAATCTGGTAGAAATCCAGACTGACTCTTTTAATTGGTTTATAAAAGAGGGCATTGCTGAAGTATTTAATGAGATTTACCCGATAACCAACTATGGAGGAAACATTAAGCTTAACTTCATTGATTACGAATTCGGAACGCCGAAATACAACGCAGAGGAATCACAGTTCCGCGAATGCAATTTTGCCGCGCCTTTAAAGGCGAAGATGGAACTGGAAATTACTGATAACTCAACAGGTGAAGTCTTGAATAAATGGGAGGATGTGTTCCTTGGTGATTTCCCATTAATGACAGAAACAGGAACATTTATTATTAATGGCGCGGAACGTGTTATCGTTTCGCAAATTGTGCGTTCTCCTGGAGCGTATTTTGCCAGTGGATTTGAAGATAAGACAGGTAAGGAAACATTCAGCAGTGAATTAATTCCAAGCCGCGGTACTTGGCTGGAGTTCTTCACTGAAATGAAGAAACCGGTGAATGGCCGTTCATTAACGGTTAGTATTGACCGTAAGCGTAAGATGACTTCTACGATTCTGTTTAAAGCGATTGGTATGGCTTTGGATATGGACCGCAGTGATGATCCTTATGATACAAAACAGATGGAAACTTTCCTGAAAGCTATCGGCAGAACTTTGGTCGATGATCTTCCGCAGGATACTGAAAACCGTGAATTCATGAATTTATACTTAACGTTATATTCTGCATTCTTCGGTAAATATGAAGATATTGAAAATACATTGCTGGCTGATAAGGTTAAAACTACTCAGGAAGCATTGCTTTCAATCTATGAAAACCAGCGTTCAGATGAAATCCCTACATTAGATGGATCAATTACTTTAATGAATGCGAAATTCTTTGACCGCCGCCGTTATGACTTAACGAAAGCCGGCCGTTATAAATTAGGTAAAAAGCTGAATGCGATCAACCGTATTGAGCATCACCGTCTGGCTCAGGATATCGTTGGTGCTGACGGTACAGTATTTATGCCAAGCGGTACGATGATTAACCGTGATGAGCGTGAAGCGTTAAAGGCTGAATTGAAAAAGGGTTATTATGTTAACGCCTTCCCATTCAACCCATTATTCTCTCATGATGATGTGGTTGCGATTGAGACATCTGTTGGTACAGGCTTGTTAGGCCGTGTACTTGCGAAGGATGTTGAACTTGATGATGTTACATATTACACAGGTGATGTCATTACTGAATGCGTATTAAAGGACTTAATGGCAAGCTGTGAAAAAGTAAATATTCAGGGCGGTGTCATTGCGAAGAAAGTAATGCTGACACAGGAAAATATGAATGCTGTATTGAACTATGGCCAGCGTTTATATGTGCTTGCAAGAGTTACTGATGAAAACGGCAATGAATTATTTGCTGAAGATGGTCTGAGCTTTGCTGACGGTTATCTGCCGCGCATGGAATCAACGACAATGTCAGCCGATAAGAATGATGAATTGAAAGGCCGTGTAAGAAATGGCGAACAGGTTGCAGTATGGCTGGTTGGTGCTGCCGTACAGGAAATCTTAGTGCGTGATGAAGATGATGCAGTGATTAAGATCATCGGTAATGACCCATTTGCCAATAAACACACAATTACTATTTCCGATATGTATGCTTTCTATGACTATATGTTGAATGTTATGGAAGGTGTCGGTGAAACTGATGATATTGATATGCTGGGTAACCGCCGTATCCGTTCTGTCGGTGAATTGATTCAAAATCAGTTCCGTATTGGTTTAAGCCGTATGGAAAGAGTGGTTAAGGAACGTATGTCAATTGCGGAAATTGAAACCTTAACACCGAAAAAATTAACCAATATCCGTCCATTGACGGCAGCTATTAAAGAGTTCTTCTCTTCTTCTCAGCTGTCACAATTCATGGATCAGCAGAATCCGCTTGCTGAATTGACCAATAAACGCCGTATTTCTGCGTTAGGTCCTGGCGGTTTGACAAGAGACCGTGCCGGCTTTGAGGTTCGTGACGTTCACTCCTCACACTATGGCCGTATCTGTCCAATCGAGACACCAGAAGGACCAAACATCGGTTTGATTACGAACTTAACTTCTTATGCTCGTATTAATGAATATGGTTTCATCCAGACACCATACCGCAGAGTTATGCCGGATGGTTCAGTTCTTGAGGATGCGGTTTATTTATCAGCGGATGAAGAAGCCGATTATGTTATCGCTCAGGCCAATGAGGTTGTCGGCGGTCACTTAATCAATGAACAAGTCGTAGCCCGTTACCGCGGTGAAACAATTCTGGCTAAACGTGAACGCGTTGAGCTTGCCGACGTTTCTCCGAAACAGATTATTTCAGTAGCTACCGCTTGTATCCCATTCTTAGAAAACGATGATGCTTCCCGTGCCCTGATGGGTGCCAACATGCAGCGTCAGGCTGTACCTTTGATTTCTCCGCACGCGCCATTTGTTGGTACTGGTATTGAATACCGTGTAGCCAAGGATTCAGGCAGCGGCGTTGTCTGCAAGGGTGACGGTATCGTTGAATATGTAGATTCTACCCGTGTTGTGGTTGCTCAGGATAATGGTGACCGCCGCGAATATAAGCTGCGTAAATTTGCTCGTTCCAATGCCGGAACAAGTATCAACCAAATTCCTATCGTGAAGAAGGGTGAACGCGTTGAAAAGGGTGATATCCTTGTTGACGGTCCTTCGATGGAAAAAGGTGAATTGGCATTAGGTCAAAACGTAACAATTGCCTACATGTCATGGAATGGTTATAACTATGAGGATGCCATCATCATGTCAGAACGTCTTGTTCGTGATGATGTCTATACTTCAATTCATATCGAGGAATATGATATTGACTGCCGTGAAACAAAGCTGGGACCTGAAGAAATTACCCGTGATATTCCAAACGTCAGCGAAAACGCATGCCGTAACTTGGACTCAAGAGGTATCATCATGGTCGGTGCTGAGGTTATGGAAGGCGATATCTTAGTTGGTAAGGTTACACCTAAAGGTCAGAGTGAAATCTCTCCTGAAGAAAAACTGCTGCTGGCGATCTTCGGTGAAAAATCACGTGAAGTTCGTGACAATTCATTAAAGGTTCCGCATGGCGGTGCCGGTATCGTTCATTCAGTGCGTGTATTCAAGCGCAGTGAAGGTCATGAACTGCCGCCTGGCGTAAATGAAACAATTAAAGTTTACATCGTTCAGAAACGTAAGATTTCTGAAGGTGATAAGATGGCTGGCCGTCACGGTAATAAGGGTGTTATTTCTAAGATCCTGCCAGTGGAGGATATGCCGTATATGCCTGATGGAACACCAGTTGATATCATGTTGAATCCATTCGGTGTACCATCTCGTATGAACATCGGACAAGTATTGGAGATTCACTTGGGTTACGCTGCCAAGAAGCTGGGCGTTAAGTTTGCGACACCGGTATTCGATGGTATCAATAACGATGAATTAGCTTCAATCATGGCTGAGGCTGAAATGACAAAGGATGGTAAGCAGGTACTTTATGATGGACGTACCGGCGATGCCTTCGATGAACGTATCTCAGTAGGTGTAATGTACATGATCAAGCTGGCGCACATGGTTGACGATAAGCTGCATGCGCGTGCTACTGGTCCATATAGTTTAGTTACTCAGCAGCCATTGGGAGGTAAAGCTCAAAATGGTGGTCAGCGTTTTGGTGAGATGGAAGTTTGGGCACTGGAAGCTTATGGTGCCGCTCACACATTACAAGAAATCTTAACGGTTAAATCTGATGATATCGTCGGCCGTACAAAGACTTATGAAGCAATCATTAAGGGCAAGGATATTCCTGAACCGGGTATTCCTGAATCCTTCCGTGTATTGAAACATGAGCTGCAGGCATTAGCGCTTGATGTGAAGATGCTTGATGAGTTCGGCAACGAGGTCGATATTTCTAAGACTGACGGTGAGGAAGCAACAGCGGTAATTCCGCCGATTACACCATTTGAGGAAGTTAAACCGGAAGAAGAGCTTGTTGATGAAATCGTTGATGATGAGTTAGATGAAGAATTAGAATCTGATGAAGAAATTGAAGATGAAGTGGATGCACTGTTGGATGACGACAGTGACATGGAATAAGAAGGAGGCGTAAACGATGAGTGTAAACAATTTTGCCTCAATCCAGATTCAGCTTGCCTCGCCGCAGCGAATTTTGGAATGGTCTCATGGTGAAGTAAAGAAACCGGAAACGATTAACTATCGTTCACAAAAACCGGAAAGAGATGGCTTATTCTGCGAACGTATTTTCGGTCCGAGCAAGGACTGGGAATGTTATTGCGGAAAGTACAAAAAGGTAAGATATAAGGGTGTTGTCTGCGATCGATGTGGTGTTGAAATCACTAAATCATCAGTTCGCCGTGAACGTATGGGACACATTGAACTGGCGGCACCGGTTGCTCATATCTGGTACTTGCGCGGTATTCCATCTCGTATGGCTTTATTACTTGATGTGACGCCAAAGCAATTGGAAGAAGTAGTTTATTTCGTATCTTGGATCGTTACTGACCCTAAGGATACAAAGCTGATGTATAAGCAAGTGCTTTCTGAGAAGGAATATCGTGAAAATGTGGCAATTTACGGCCCAGGTTCATTTACTGCTCAGACTGGTGCTGAAGCTGTTGAGACATTATTAAAAGAAGTTGATCTTGAAAAAGAATTCAATAATGTAGAAGCTGAATTAAAGAATGCGCAAGGTGAAAAACGTAAGAAACTGATCAAGCGATTGGATACTATTGAAGCATTCCGTAATTCAGACAATAAGCCGGAGTGGATGGTACTGACAATGCTGCCAGTTATTCCGCCTGATCTGCGTCCAATGCTGCAATTGGATGGCGGCCGTTTCGCAACCAGCGACTTGAACGATTTATATCGCCGTGTTATCACAAGAAATAATCGTTTAAAGAAACTGCTTGAACTTGGCACACCGGCAATCATCGTACAAAACGAAAAGCGTATGCTTCAGGAAGCTGTCGATGCGCTGATCGATAATGGACGCCGTTCTAAGCCAATCAGCGGTGCCGGCGGCCGTGCGCTGAAATCACTGAGCCACTCGCTGAAAGGTAAACAAGGCCGTTTCCGTCAGAACCTGTTAGGTAAACGTGTTGACTTCTCAGGCCGTTCAGTTATCGCGGTAGGACCGGATCTGAAAATGTATCAGTGCGGTATTCCACGTGAAATGGCAATTCAATTATTTAAACCATTCGTAATCAACGAAATCGTAAACCGTGAAATCGCAAGCAATCCAAAGACCGCTGAAAAGCTGATCGATCGTCTTGATCCGCGTGTTTGGGATATCGTAGAAGATGTTATCGACGGCTATCCGGTATTATTAAACCGTGCGCCTACACTGCACCGTTTGGGTATCCAATCATTTAAACCGAAACTTGTTGAAGGACGCGCAATCCGTCTGCATCCATTGGTTACAACAGCATTCAACGCCGACTTTGACGGTGACCAAATGGCTGTCCATGTACCTTTGAGTGAAGAAGCAAGAGCTGAAGCATTAGTCTTAATGCTTGGTTCAAACAACATCCTGGGTCCTAAAGATGGTAAGCCAATCGTTACGCCGTCACAGGACATGGTTCTCGGTAACTTCTACTTAACAATGGAAGAAACTGCTGAGGAATTCCGTCAGGAAGCTGAGCGTTACAGAAGCGTCGGCTGTCCGAAGGAAGCTGAACTGTGGGATCGTTATGCGGAAAATGAAGGTCATGTATTTAAAGATGTTAATGAAATCTTAATGGCCTATGACAACAAAATCGTGCATCTGCATACACGTATTGCGATTGCTGCTAAATCATTAAAGAAATCTTCATTTACAGAAGCACAGAATAAAAAATATCTGATGACAACCGTGGGTAAAGTTATTTTCAATAACATGTTCCCAGCTGACTTCCCATATCTGAATGAAGTATCGGATGAAAACTTCATCGCTACACCGGATCGTTTCTTTATCGAACCAGGTTCAGATATTAAAGCGATTATCGCTTCACAGCCAATTATTCCGGAAGTGAAGAAGAAACAGTTAGGATTAGTTATCGCTCAGGTATTTGCTCGTTACAGCACTGAGAAAACTTCTGAAATTCTTGATGAAATCAAGAACATGGGATTCAAATATTCAACCGTAGCCGGTATTACCGTAGCCTTATCTGACATTCAGGTTGTAGAAAACAAGGATGATAAGATTGAATACGGTAAGCAGAAAGCGGAAGAATTAATGCGTCTGCGCCGTAAAGGTAAGCTGACGATGCAGGAATGGGAAGCTCACTTAAATAAATTGTGGGACAGCATTAAAAATCAGATCGGTGATGAACTGATGGATAACCTGGATCGTAAGAATACAATTAACATGATGGCTACTTCTGGTGCCCGTGGTAATAAATCAAACTTTACACAGCTGGCCGGTATGCGTGGATTGATGAGTAAACCTTCTCAGTCTAAATCAGCAAAAGGCTATCAGCCTTCAATCATCGAGGTTCCTATTTATAGCTGCTTCCGTGAAGGTCTGAACGTATCTGAATTCTTTATTTCAACTCATGGTGTGCGTAAAGGTCTTACCGATACAGCCTTGAAGACAGCTGAATCTGGTTATCTGACCCGTCGTCTGGTTGATGTTGCTCAGGATGTTGTCGTTAAACAGGAAGACTGTGGTACGGATAAGGGATTCTGGGTAGAAACTATTATTGACCGTAAGACAGGAACTGTGGTTCTGGATCTGCGTGATCGTTTGATCGGCCGTTATTCAAAACAGCAGGTTGTCGATCCTAAAACTAACGAAGTAATTATTGATTCTGATGAATACATGGATGAAATTATTGCACAGCGTATCGTTGATGCGGGTGTTGAAGGTATGTATATTCGCTCCGCATTTACATGTAAATCAATTTACGGTGTCTGCAAGAAGTGCTATGGACGCAACATGGCAACTGGTAAGGTTGTTGAAGTTGGTGAGTCTATCGGTATCATGGCAGCGCAGTCAATTGGTGAACCAGGTACACAGCTGACAATGAGAACCTTCCATACCGGTGGTGTAGCATCTGCCGGCGGCGGTGATATCACTCAAGGTTTGCCGCGTGTAGAGGAATTATTCGAAGCACGTTGTCCAAAGGGTGCAGCTGTATTAGCTCAGATCAGCGGTGAAATTACATCAATCCATCAGTTGGAAAACAGCAATGGCGTTGAAGTAATTATTACCAATGATAAGGAAAGTAAGGAACACAAACTGGCTCCGACTCAGGCAATTCGTTCTTGGCTGAAAGAGGGCAGTATGATTGAAGCCGGTGATAAGATCACTGAAGGCCCAATCGATCCTAAAGAACTGCTGCGTATTGCCGGTGTTCAGGAAGTAGAAAAATACATCCTGAAGGAAGTTAAAAAGGTATACGCAAGTCAGGGTATTGATATTTCAGATAAGCATATTGAGGTTATGATTCGTCAGATGCTGAGAAAAGTTGTTGTTGTAGAAGGCGATGGTACAAACCTGAACCCAGGTGTTCAAATCTCATTACCGGAAATGACAAAAATCAACCGCAACGCATTATTGTCTGGCAAACAGCCGGCAGTATTCTCACCAGTATTGCTGGGTATTTCAAAAGCATCAGTAGAAACTGACTCATTCTTGTCAGCAGCATCATTCCAGGAAACAACAAAGGTTCTGACGGAAGCTGCAATCAAGGGTAAGAAAGACTACTTGATGGGTCTGAAAGAAAACGTAATTATCGGTAAGCTGATTCCTGCCGGAACAGGCTGCAACGCTGATCGTGAAACATCACGTCAGATTGAAGAATTAGCGGCAGAATTAAGAGCTGAACGTATTTCAAGAAGCAGCGACGAAGATGAAAGTGAAGTTATGAACTTCTCAGCAGCAGAAAAAGTGAATGAAGATGTCATTCAGGAAATGCTTGCTGATGAAAGCTTGAGCGTCGTTGATGCTGAGGAATAAAAACAATTAACGGTATAATGAAAAGAGTGGAGCAATCTGCTCTTTTTCACGTTTTGGGATAATATTGCATATTTTGACTTATATGTATCGAAACAACAGTAGTAGACGAATGTTTTAATATCAGTTATAATGCGAATAGAGGGGAGGAAAAGCAATGAAAAAAATAATATCAATGGCAATGTCTGCACTATTGATGTTTGGTCTATGCACCTTTGGCTGCACTCATGTGCATACCGAAGAATGTGGAGAGAATGGCATCAATTGTAAACATGAGTGTTATCAGATTACGCGGTATAGTGATAGAAATATGCCTGATTAGCCAATAGTATCTATTGGCTATTTCATTGTTTAGAAGATATATGGAACAAAATATAGGAAAAGAATTGCGTTTGATTAGGAACTATCGTGGTTTAACACTTAGAGATTTAGGGATGAAAACTGGTATCTCTTACAGCCGATTGGGTAAATTTGAAGGTGGAAAAGAAGTACCCACGATTGATATAATTTCCAAAATTGAAAAGGTTTTAGATGTAAATATTGAACAATATATAGAAACATCTAAAGAAATAGATATTATATTTAGTGATTTTTTAGATTCATTATTTTACTATGACGATAATAACAATTTTTTTGAAGATAAAATTGAAAAAGGAAAAATGAAGTTTATAAACTTTTCATTTGGAAAGGCTCAGTTAATTGAATACATAATATACATATTGAAAAATGAATTCAAAAGAGCAAGAGCAATTGAAAATGAGCTTTTTGAGTATTTTGAAGGTAACTATGAGTGTGAATCGCTTTTATATCAATACAAGGGGCTTATGTATCGGAAGTTTAATCAATACGAAGAAGCAATAACTTGTTTTGAAAAAGCAGAAACTATGACAATAAACAGAAAGAATATGGGTATGCTATATTTACATTCAAGTATAGCCTATAAAAAATGTGGCAATTTAATTAAGGCAATGCTTTTTATTGAAAAGGCTCGCAGAATATTTTCGGAGTTTGGATCGCTTAGAAGGGTGTCTTTTTGCTTCGTAGAATGCGGACTTTTACTAAAAACAAATCAACAATATGAAGATGCTATTTCACAGTTTAATATTGCCATTAGATCATTAGAAATGATTGATTGTCCCGAAGAACTTAATGCAAGAGTATATTGTAATATGTGTTGGGCAATGATATTGGCAAAAGATTATAAGCGAGGACTTGAATATCTTGAAGAAGCGAAAGTACTTGAACCCAAGCATGGTTTTACAGTGCTTTATGGTATTTGGTGTAATTATAAATTGAAGAATTATGATGAAGCAGATCAATGGATTAGTGATAATAAGCATTTACAAAGTGATGTAAATTTTTGCGATTTTTATGAGTTGTTTACTTTACTAGTGAAGTGTAGAGAGAGTGTTCCTTCTGCAAAATTAATGAATTTAGCTATGAAAATTGTAGATGATTTTAAAAAAGGTGAGGATTTTGAGAGAATTAATTTCTATATTGACATTGTTTTAGATTTATTGAATCGTAGTGGAAATGAATTAGAAAAAATAAAATATCTTGAAATGAAAGTAAATTTAACAAAAAATCATTAATTTGTGTCGATACAAGAAATTTGATAAATTTTGATTAGTATGATTTAATCTTGGTAACAAATCTTGCAAGTGTTTGTTGAAGAATCTACTATTTAAATTAAAGTAGAAAGGAGAGAATATGAAAAAATTACTTACAAAAATTATGATTACAGGGTTTGCCTTTTTAGCTGTTAGTGGTATGCAAGTCAATGCTGCTAGACAATCAGGGTCAACTGCAACTTCAAATCTTTTCGAAGGAAGTGTTTCTTATAATTATGGAGTGCTTTCAAGCGGTGTGAAATGTGAAGAAGCTGGTGGATATTCCATTATTAACTGGGAAGAAGACGATAAAACTCCAAAAATATTTAAGCTTTGGTTTAAAGTTGCTGGAAATGGATCATCTCAGAGTATTTGTGTGAAACATCATGATAATTTCTCGTTTAGTTCTGGTACAGTAACAGGAAAATACTACACATTATCAGGTGCAAGAGAATATCCTATTGATCCTAGTACTTTTGTAAAAGGTAGTTGGCAGGTATAAAATTATTTTACTCGCATTACAGGAGGTTAACCCCTCCTGTATGCTTTATTAAAACAAAGGGAGATTGAATATGAAGTTACTTACTAAGAAAAGGTGTTTTAATAAAATAACAGTTATAACTGCCATCAGTATGTTTTTGGTAATGTTTCTTTACTACGGCACTACATTCGGATACTTCCAAAATTTATTTTTCTTTGTTCCTACTGAAGGATGGCCGGATAAATGGGAATACATGAATTCTGAGTTTAACTATGATTATATGATGATTTGGGGAGCATTGCCGATGCAGTTCTTATTACCAATTTTTTCATCACTTCCGGTATTACAATTTATAGATGAGAAACGCGGCTTTTTCGATCAACTTGCTATAAGATATAAATCATCTTTTAAATTCTATATCAAAACCATACTTAAATATGCTTTAATTGCGGCAGCTACTTGTTTTGCAGGGTATATAATTTATTACGTTGTGGGCGTTGTGTTTTTTAGAATTTCAAGTAAAGTCGACGTTGAGATTTCTGGTTATCGAGAAATGTTTAGAGATATTTTGGGGAATGGGCTATATCGAGACCATCGGTATTTGTTTTATTTTATGGAAGGTATACCTAAATATATACTAGTACCTTTTGTATATGGACTATTCAGTTTAGGAATTTCATTATGGACCAATAAAAAATTTATGGTGATTTTTATACCAACACTTTATTATTTAGGTTTTAGCGCTCTTATGATGCTGCTACCTATAGGTAATCTAAAGTATTACTTAGCACCAAGCTTTATTATGGCGGCGTCATCATTTAATGATTTGAATACGTTAATGCTTCCTCTGGCTTTAATCATACCATTTATTATTTCAATGATATTAATACTAGCGAGACTGTGTTATGGGAAAGAAAAAAGTCTTACTTAGGATACCACTCACAAATTGGTGCCTGATTATAGGCGGCTCATTCGTTTTAAATTTTGCCCTTTGTTATTATTATTCATTGTATTATACAGAGAATTTATTTCTGACTTTGTGGATGAATTTTGTGATTCAGCCATTCTATTTTGCTTTATTGTTTTCTACATATGAATTTAATAAAACAGAGATTGTGAGATATAAAAATTTCACGCATTACTTCAAAAAACGATTTGTTGAACAATTGGGTCTGACGGTGATTTACTTAGCATACTTGTTTATCACAATGTACTTCTTACATGAAATCTTGTCAGTAAAATTAGACTTTGATATGCTGCTGTATTATTTATATTGGTGTGGTATGTTGTTTGTTTTGTTTAATTGTTTCTATATTTACAGCACTTATATCGGTAAGCGAACGATTTATGAAATAACACTGATTATTCTATTCATTCTGCAAACGTTGTTTGCCATGTACTCAGATACTTTACGGCCGTATCTTTTTATGGCTTATCCCTTATATATGAGAGAACTTAATGACTTCCAAATGACATCGGTACTTATTTTAGTATATTTATTGGTTTATTGGTGTTCTTCCCTTAGATTCAAGGAAATGGGCGATTGATATGTGGAAAAAATATCTGTTGTTATTCATGCTGCCTGCGATTTCCTTTGGTTATATTGGCATGCAGTTTAAAAATCTTCCTTATGTGGACAGCTTAAAACTATTCTTCCTCTTTCCCAAGGTGTTGCAGGAGTATCATTACAGTACAATCAATGTTGTTTTGATTGCATGTTTGTTGTTGGTAATTATTCTTTCAGTGATTTTGTTCCTAGAACAATTCAGCTTAGTATTTAATGAGCTGGGATCGCTTCATATGATTCGTTATGGATCAATGAAAAGCTTTATGCTTCATATACAAAAATCAACAATAAGAAGCAGCATTCAAATTGCCATTGATTTATATGTCAGTATCTTATTTTGGACTTGGTGTTTTATCGGCAGCTTTCCTTCAGCTAGTGATGCTGTCTTGCTGCTGCTGATCATAGTCCGTCTCGTATATTTCTTATTGGTGTTTGTGGAATTGATCGTCATCATACAATATAAATGTAAAGTTAATTTTATTTCTTATTATTTGTTAATAGGTCTATCAACGATTGCGCTGATTGAGTGTATGGGTGATTTTAATTTAATCATACATTTTCCACAGTCGATGATTGGAAACGGTATTCAAATTGGTAACTTAATCGTTGTTTTGGTGATAAGCAGCATCATTACATTAAAATTCAGAGGTGAACAAAATGATTAATCTTCGTAATATTGAAAAGAAGTATAAGGATAATCTCATATTTGACAATATCAATTTTGACTTCAAGGAAAACACCAGTTATGCAATAACCGGTATCAATGGCTGCGGCAAAAGTGTGCTGTTGAAGATAATCTGCGGGTTTAGTTTACCTGATCAGGGGACTGTACATATTAATGGTGAAAAGCTGGGGGTAAAATATGATTTTATACCCAATGCGGGTGTATCGATCAATGCTCCTGAATTTGTCAAAACAATGACAGGTTATGAAAATTTAAAAGCATTGGCCGAAATAAAGAATATATGTACCGATGAAGATATACATAATTTATGCCGACAGCTTGGGATTGATCAAGCTTTGAATAAGAAATATAAAACCTATTCTTTAGGCATGAAGCAGAAACTAAGACTTGCGCAGGCTTTAATGGAAAATCCGGATATCCTTATTTTGGATGAGCCATTTAATGCATTAGATGAAAATTCGGTAAAAGTTGTTAAGGATATATTAAATAAATTCATCAGACAGCCAGATAAAATTTTAATATTTACTAGTCACCATATTGATGATGTGGAAGATTTGGCAGATGTTATCTTGTTAATTAAAGATCAGAAGCTCTATATTTGTGAATAGGAATAATAGAAAATACTCGTTGATTAAAGTTGAAAAATAGCCTAAGAAGGCTTTTTTTGTTATAGAGAAAGTTGTGTTTGAACGCCGATTATCAGTGGGTGATGCTGATAATAGAACGCAACCTATTCACATCAATCCGTTTAATGTAATAGCAAGATAGACATAAGTAAGAATAATAGGTATAATACAAATAAAGAATAAGAATCACAGTGAATAGAAATTATCGCATGAATTTTTAGTTGTTAAGATTGCTATACTGCTGATTAAGCGTGGAAAAACAACATAAAACGCTTAATATTGTAAAGCTGAAATGTATAAAGCTTTATTAATAGGTATTATTTGAAGTTTTATTCTTTACATTACCACTTTGTTTAGTGCTGATTATTGTTGATATAACAATATTATATAAGAGATGAGAAATTTGAAATTGTATCTTATGATACCATGATTGAAGAATTATCTAAAATAGATGATGAAAGTATAGAAAGCTTAAAAGTATCTTTTGAAAGTAAAGAAACTGACTATCTTAAATATATTAAGATAGAAAAGTGGATTGAAATAGAGAAATCTAAAAATGAAATATGAATGATTGGTATGATGAAACTAAGCAAAACTATTTAAATAGAACTTTGTTGATTGAGGTTCATAGTAATGATATAGTTGTTATTTTAGATGGATCATTCTGTGAAGATGGTGCTGCATTTCATACCAAAGGTGAACCGACAATAATTCCAGAATTTTCAATTGTAGAGTATTCGTTTGATGAAAGTAAATTGAATGATGGTAAGCAGGAATATTATACGGGTGCGGCTGTTTCAATATATCGGTAATAGAATTGATTGAATTAAAATGATCTAAAGTGCTACATTTCAATTAATCGAAGAGCGTAATATATTTAAATAAGGGAGGTTTTGGTGATGAGTAGAAAACAGCTTCATCTTCTTGAGATTATTTTTTTCACATTACCGATTTACTTAGTGTTATTTAGAGGAATACTAAAATTAAATAGTGGCACTGGATTGGTTGTATGTGTTGTTATACTGGTGGCAGCTTGTATATTAGCTGAATATTTATTTTTTAAATTAAATAAGAATTTTACTAAAGTAACAGGTACAAAATCTAATCTCTTGCCAGAACTATTATCTTGTGGATTTATATTTTGTCTCTTGCTGCTCATTAAAAATTCAGAACTGAATAGTTCAGCTGAAATATTTAAAACCATTCTTGTATTGCTTGTTTTCTATGGATTAGGCATATTCGCGTTTAGAAAATTAGAGACAATTTTAAATCAAAGTGAAAAATGAGTATTTCAATTAGATTTCATAATAAATCATCTTTCTCAATCAATTCGTGATACAATAAATTCAGCGAGGTAAATAACTTATGAAATATTTAAAACTTAATAATGATTTAGAAGTATCACAACTAGTTTTCGGATGTATGCGTATCTCTGAAATGAGTGTGAGTGAACTTGATGAATTGATACAATGTGCATTAGAAGAAGGCATAAATTTCTTTGATCATGCAGATATTTACGGCGGCGGCAAGTCTGAAGTGCTGTTTGGTGAAGTATTAAAGCTGCACCCAGAATACAGAGAAAAAATGATTATTCAAAGTAAATGCGCTATTCGTAAAGGTAAAGTTGGTTATTATGATTTCAGTAAGGAACATATTATTCATTCAGTAAATCAAAGCATTGAAAGATTGCAATGCGGATATCTGGATGTGCTGCTGCTGCATCGCCCTGATACTTTGATGGAATTTGATGAAGTGGCAGAGGCTTTCAACGAGCTTCAGCAAAGTGGTAAAGTAAAATACTTTGGTGTTTCTAATATGAATAGTATGCAGATTCAGATGCTGCAGAAGCATTTAGATCAAAAACTGATGTTTAATCAGCTGCAATTCAGTCCAATTCATTGTGGAATGGTTACCAACGGTATATTTGCTAACATGAAAGAGGAGCAGTCTCTTGATCATGATGGCAGTATCCTTGAGTATTGCCGGATGGAAGATATTACGATTCAGGCATGGTCGATCATGCAGGCATCTTGGGCAGAAGGAACATTCTTGGATAACCCTAATTATGCCGCATTTAATGATTGTCTTCAGGAATATGCTGATCAATTCAACGTCAGCAAATCAGCAATCGTAATTGCTTGGATCTTACGTCATCCGGCCAATATGCAGCCCATATTTGGCACAACTAAAACAAAGCACCTTAAAGAAATGGCAGCTGGCTGTTCAATCGAATTAAGCCGAGAAGATTGGTATCACATTTATACTAAAGCTATTGGAAGAATGCTGCCATAGTTAGATTAAGGATATATTAAGTTAAATTACAGCTTATGATAGCAAACATGTGAGTGGCTTTCATAAGCTGTTTTGTTTGGGAGATGCCTTATACTTTAGAACTAGCCTTCTAAGGCAGTTATATAGGAATTTTTTTAAGCAAAGAATTCATCTTCGTTTCTATTGAAGTCTTCACCACTTAAAACATGAATGACGGAAATATTTTGCAGGGCAACAGTTCAGAGCTGCTTTTGTTTTGACTAGAAAAGTATAAATGCAGATTAAAATTAGCATTGATCAATAGATATGGAATATTAAAAGTTTTATTTAGATTAATAACAATTGGTGATTATGCTTTTTCTTACAGTTTTTTTACATAACATCCTTACAGCCCTTTTAGTAGAATATTTTACTTTATTACTGTATAATAAAATTATCTAAAGAAATGTGGGTACTAACTCAAAGGGAGGAATAATTATGTTTAACGGACGTATTGGCATGGGAGAATTAATACTATTACTTATCTGCGTAGTTGCGCTTAGAGCAGCTTATGAAATCATTCGATTTTTGAGAAAAAAGTCAAAATAGAAGTCTGATCAGACTCATTTTTAAAGAGGAGAATCATGAAAATAAAACTAGTCGGTGCATTGAATGATGCGTTTATACTTTTTGGTGTTCTTACTTTAATAAATATAGTTTTAGGTCAATTGGGTATCTATGGCTATCCAGTTTTTGACATGGAACTAAGTTTTTTAAGCTCGTTATTTCCTGAATATAGGGAACTTATCTCCAGATATTCAATCATTATAATATATGTGCTTTGCTGTATCTTCTATCTGGTTATGTTTAAACCGATGAAGAAATATAGTGAAATGAGTTTGCTGCTGCCCAAGGCTGTGATATACATTATCAGTTTAATAGCCGTGGTTATGCTGATTGTTACTGCCTTCCTTATTTATAAGTTTCAATTTATTCAGACTGGAAATAGTATCGCGTTGTTTATTTGCATTGAAATGACAAACATGGGAATAACACTGCTCGGTATAAATTTAAAAAGATACCAAGGTTAATAAAATTGAAAGGGGGCATCAAGATGAAAATAGGTAAATCATTATTATGTTTCCTGTGTTTTCTAATGCTTACCTCATGTGCAAAAGAAAAGCTTGAAAATTTGCCGCCAGCTAAGGTGGAGCCAATATCAGTTAAAACTGAACTGCCTGTGTATACAGCTAAAAAACTGTTGGATACCGAAATGCTGAATATGGGCGAGCATGATTATTTGATGGCATAGTATGTTGAAAATAATGAATTGTATTACAGTGCTGTTCATTTAGACAATGAGAATGCGGTTAATTTCTTATGCAGATATGATTTGACTGATCATACAGTTGAAGTATTAAAGCAATTGGAAGGAAATTATGTTATCAATTCATTTGTTTATACAGAGGATGCGCTTATTTACAGTAAAATTGAGCCAGTTTCGGAAATTGATAATTACAATCGTTTCACTGTTATGATGGAAACAGAAGAAGGCAGCCGTGAAATTGATCATGGCTTGACGACTGATTATATTTCATATAATGCAAAGATGCATTCTCCGCAGCTGATTAAAGCAGGTGAGAAAGTATTCTATGCTACTGAGGATTATACGAAAGATTATGAAAATGATAGTGCATATAATGCCCGTTTCGTTATGCTTGACGGCGATAAAAGAGTAGATTTAATCTCTGAAAATGCAGATACAGAGGATTTCATGGGCGTATATAATGCTTATGAAAAAATCTTTAGCTATGGCAGTAAGCTGGCGGTAATCATCAAGCAGACCCCGGATATGCAGCTGGTTACTTATGAGGATGACAACAAGAAATCTGAAAAATATATATACTCTGACGATCGTCAGGCTATTTATATTTATGACGTTACTACGTCTGAGTTAAAACAATTTCAAAGTGATAAGGAAGTGGAATTCAGCTGTTTTGTTGATGAAAATACGCTTTATGCCATCGATACAAGCATCAAAATAGTTGATAATATGCTGCTTGATACCGAAACCGGTGAATTTAAACAAATAAAAAACGATGATTATTTTTATGGATATAATACTGTTGATTCATGGACTGAGGGTAAAATGCTTGCCCATTCAGATCAGTCCGATGTTACGAAAAGCACTCCTGCTTCATATGCAATGCTGGCTGTCAATGATGGGCTGCTTATGAGCGCAAAGATAGAATTTGATGAATTACCTGAAACTAGAAGCAGGATTATCAAAGTGAATGATGATGAAATACTGGTTAATACCGCTGATTGTTTCTGGATCATAAAGTAAGTGAATTGCAGGGGGAGATAGGGAATGAAAACGATCTTAAGAAAGGAAGCCGATGTTTTTGTAATCATTTTAATTGGTGCTGTTTTAACATTCTTCAGGAGTGCTGCGGTCAATGATTTTATGACTGCTCAAAGCTATGACGCTGTTGCTAAGGCGCAGGCGGGAATAAGCCAGCTTCAGGTTTATATCAATGGCTTTTCCATTGCCTATCTGTTATATGAATCAATCTGGTGCAAGAAACTATATACGAAGCAGATAACATGGCGTGACTTTATCGTTAAACACATGAAAATTATTTTGGGAGAATTGCTTTTGTGTGTGATGGTTGGCATGGCTTTGAATCAATGGACATCAATTTTAGATCTTGTCATTTTTCAGATGGCAGTCTTTGGTTTCGCATGTGCCGCTGCTTATATTGTGCAAAAATATTACGCAATGTGCGAGCTAATTAAGCATAAGTAAGAGGGGGAGAAAATATGCAAAAATTATTATTATGTTTATCGGCACTGCTGCTTTTTGCTGGCTGTTCGAGTCAGCCTAAGGAAGCAAAACCGGATATTAAGGAAAATGATACGCCAAAGGAAAATGAACCGGCTGAGAAAATCGCTAAGGTTTATGAAAGCCGGCCGTATGTCTTCACTGTTACTACGTTACAATCGGAAATGTGCGGAACAGAGTTGGAAAACGAAACATTTAAGCAATTATGTCAAAATGGTTGCGCGCTTGTGGACATACCTTATATTAATATAGATACTCAGGAAATAAGTGACTTAAACCAGAGGATGGAAGCGGAATTGAGTATTGAAATTCAATTAAGTACACTCAATGATCTTGCTGGTGATCGTGAACCGGCAATATTTGTTTCGCGCTCACTATATCGGGAAAACAGCGATTTCCTTTCTGTAATTGTGCTTTCCGCATATTATAAAGAGAATGGGGAAATTGAAAAAAAGTTCAATACCTTTAATATTGATCTGTACAGCGGTAAGCTGCTTGATGATCAAGAAGTGCTGGATTTATATATGCTTGATGAAAAGAGTATCGAGACGAGCCTGTTTAATCAGCTGCAAGCTAAAGGGTTAGGTGTCTGCGATGATAAGCAGGAAAACTGTTATGCAGAGGATCTGTCAGCGGCTGATTTAGTCTATTATATTGATGAAAATAAGAATCTTTGTTTTTATAGCGAGAAGATTTTTGAAAATGTCGGATTTGGTTATCCGCATATGTATCCTTATATATTTTATCAATATCAGTAATCTAGGCTTTCTATATACAACTGAAACATGAATCAGAGTGACACATGAAATGATGATGCTAACTTTCCGTTTCAACTTCTTAAATCTGTGGTAAAATATAAGATAATGATTAAAGAAGGAGTTCTTATGAGAGGAATTTGTGTAGTATTGCTGGCATTTCTGCTTAGTGCTTGTACTGCGGCTGAGCCGGAATGGAAATTAGAAGTGGAAGCACCTAAGAATGCATTGGTAAACCCGATTCCGGGTGTTGAAGATAATTTAGAATACAGTTATTTTTCTGCAGGGTATACGTTGTATGATGAGCCTGGCATGAGTGATGATCGCCTGCTGAGTCAAGCTGATATTGAAAGAGCCTTAAACAGCAAATTTAATCTTAATAACTTCAATTCACTGACAAGTTTGCCAGTATATCATAAGACTGCGCTGAATGAAGATCAGATGCGGATAAAAGCCGATTTAATGGCAGCCGCTTTAAATGTGGAAATAATCAGTTATGACTATTATGAACCGCTTGATTACCATGCAGAAGATTTTATAATTGCTCATGAAACTGAATTAATGAGTACCCAAAGTGAATTGCTGGCTGTTTTCAAAGAGGGAAATCTTTTGATTAAACAAAACGGCAGCATTGCAGTGGAATTAAATGTACCTTATGATGAAGGCTTTGTGTATGAGTATAGTGAGCAGGGGATCAAGGCGGCAGCTGAGTTTTTCTATAATCAATATCTAAACGTTCTTGTGAATTTTGAAAAACCAATCATCCAGGTTGATACGAAAACCCGACTTTTTGATGGCAAGCTTCAAAATGTATATCATGGCTATATATATAATGAAAGAATGTCTTCTATGACTGATCAGTTACTTGCGCAGGCTTTCCAGCGTATCGATGTTGAATTTGATGAGAAAGGATTGACAGGCTTTACGATCAGTTGTCTGAATGGTGAATATGTCGGCAATGGTTTGCTGCTTGATCCATATGAAGCTGTTGTGCAGCTTCAGGTTATAGATCCTGAATTAAATTTGCCAATGGATATCAGAGCCGTTGAATTAACCTATGCTTATCAGGATTATCAGTATGATGCGATACCAATCTATCATATATATGGGTATGATATGCATGGTCAGGGAGTTAAAGCTGATGTGCCGGCAATCCTAATTGATTCTGAATTAGTTTATGAAGCACCAAGAATTTATACGGAACTGCATCTGCCGCTGCATTACAATTGTATTTATTACTAAAAAGATGAAATCATGCTGTTTCATCTTTTTTAATTATATCGGTTAATGAGTGAAGAAAAGCGCCGGATACTGATTGATAATACGGCCCGTAATATTGAACCGGTTACTAAGAATATTAAGTATCGTCATGCGGCGCATTGCTACTTAGCGGATCAAGAATACGGCATGAGGTTTAGTGAGGCCGCAAATTTGGATTTTGAGAAAGTGAAGACATTAGCGCAATTAACCAATAATGAATTGAATCAGGCAACTATGAATCCTGATATGTAATAATTAAGGGCAGTGCTTCAATATTGAGGGCTGCCTTTTCTTATCAGCTGCTTTTGTCAAGCAAATGATTGTGTAAGCGATCCTTGAAAGGGCACAGATCATGTAAAATCAAAGGAGCATTTAAGCATAAGATGATGAAATCAGGACATGAACCGCTTACAATTTTATGATTAAATATTCACATGAAAAAGGCATGAATAATAAGCAAAAAAGTTTTAAAAAAAGTAAAAAATAATGTTGACATGGGGGGATGGTTTTGGTATTATATACAGGCACTCAGGAAGCGGGTCACACAAGAAAAAAGTTCTTAAAAAAAGTGTTGACAGAAAAGTTGCTGGGTGGTAAGATAGATAAGCACTCACGAGTGCAAAGCAGCTCGATCTTTGAAAACTGAACAGGAAACGTCAAAGAAATTTGAAGTAATTCACGGAAGAAATACAGAACACGCGCAAGCGGTTCAAACATAAAGAGTCAATCAAATGGAGAGTTTGATCCTGGCTCAGGATGAACGCTGGCGGCATGCCTAATACATGCAAGTCGAACGAAGTGAAGATAGCTTGCTATTGGAACTTAGTGGCGAACGGGTGAGTAACACGTAGATAACCTGCCTGTATGACTGGGATAACAGTTGGAAACGACTGCTAATACCGGATAGGCAGAGAGGAGGCATCTCTTCTCTGTTAAAGTTGGGACACAACGCAAACAGATGGATCTGCGGTGCATTAGCTAGTTGGTGAGGTAACGGCCCACCAAGGCGATGATGCATAGCCGGCCTGAGAGGGCGAACGGCCACATTGGGACTGAGACACGGCCCAAACTCCTACGGGAGGCAGCAGTAGGGAATTTTCGGCAATGGGGGAAACCCTGACCGAGCAATGCCGCGTGAGTGAAGACGGCCTTCGGGTTGTAAAGCTCTGTTGTAAGGGAAGAACGGCATAGAGAGGGAATGCTCTATGAGTGACGGTACCTTACCAGAAAGCCACGGCTAACTACGTGCCAGCAGCCGCGGTAATACGTAGGTGGCAAGCGTTATCCGGAATTATTGGGCGTAAAGGGTGCGTAGGCGGCGAGATAAGTCTGAGGTAAAAGCCCGTGGCTCAACCACGGTAAGCCTTGGAAACTGTCTGGCTGGAGTGCAGGAGAGGACAATGGAATTCCATGTGTAGCGGTAAAATGCGTAGATATATGGAGGAACACCAGTGGCGAAGGCGGTTGTCTGGCCTGTAACTGACGCTGAAGCACGAAAGCGTGGGGAGCAAATAGGATTAGATACCCTAGTAGTCCACGCCGTAAACGATGAGAACTAAGTGTTGGGGAAACTCAGTGCTGCAGTTAACGCAATAAGTTCTCCGCCTGGGGAGTATGCACGCAAGTGTGAAACTCAAAGGAATTGACGGGGGCCCGCACAAGCGGTGGAGTATGTGGTTTAATTCGACGCAACGCGAAGAACCTTACCAGGCCTTGACATGGTATCAAAGGCCCTAGAGATAGGGAGATAGTAATGGTACACACAGGTGGTGCATGGTTGTCGTCAGCTCGTGTCGTGAGATGTTGGGTTAAGTCCCGCAACGAGCGCAACCCTTGTTTCTAGTTACCAACAGTAAGATGGGGACTCTAGAGAGACTGCCGGTGACAAACCGGAGGAAGGTGGGGATGACGTCAAATCATCATGCCCCTTATGGCCTGGGCTACACACGTACTACAATGGCGTCTACAAAGAGCAGCGAGCAGGTGACTGTAAGCGAATCTCATAAAGGACGTCTCAGTTCGGATTGAAGTCTGCAACTCGACTTCATGAAGTCGGAATCGCTAGTAATCGCGGATCAGCATGCCGCGGTGAATACGTTCTCGGGCCTTGTACACACCGCCCGTCAAACCATGGGAGTTGATAATACCCGAAGCCGGTGGCCTAACCAGTAATGGAGGGAGCCGTCGAAGGTAGGATCGATGACTGGGGTTAAGTCGTAACAAGGTATCCCTACGGGAACGTGGGGATGGATCACCTCCTTTCTAAGGAGAAAGAAGTAGAAAAGATATTTCCTGTTCAGTTTTGGAAGGTGCGAGAAGCACAGTCCAGAAGCAGTTCGTTCTTTGAAAACCAAATAACAGAAGACATAAGAGATAAAAACATGATCTTTCTGAATAGAAAAGCAAAAGATAAATCGAGAAAAAATGTTAAACAAACAGTAACTCAGAAAAAGATAGATCCAAGCAATTGGACGCGAAAAACACAACGATGAGAGAACATCTAAAAAAAACGCAATACTTAAAGTGATTAAGTAGAGAAGGGCGTACGGTGAATGCCTAGCCACATACAGCTGAAGAAGGACGCATCAAACGGCGAAACGCCACGGGGAGCGGTAAGAACGCAACGATCCGTGGGTATCCGAATGGAGAAATCCGATAACGGTAATGCGTTATCATCCATGAGTGAATCAATAGCTCATGAGAGAGAAACCCAGGGAATTGAAACATCTTAGTACCTGGAGGAAAAGAAAACAAAAGTGATTCCGTCAGTAGCGGCGAGCGAACGCGGAAGAGGCCAAACCAGAACTTGTTCTGGGGTTGTAGGACCTCGAGATGAGACTTTGACGATTAGGAGAACGGCATTGAAAGGCCGGCCGAAGAAGGTGCAAGCCCTGTAAACGAAAATCGAAGAAGCTCTAGAGGGATCCTGAGTACGGCGGGGCACGTGAAACCCTGTCGGAATCCGCCGGGACCATCCGGCAAGCCTAAATACGAGTATGTGAGCGATAGTGAACCAGTACCGTGAGGGAAAGGTGAAAAGAACCCCGGGAGGGGAGTGAAATAGAACCTGAAACCGTATGCCTACAAGAAGTCAGAGCCCGTTAAAGGGTGATGGCGTGCCTTTTGTAGAATGAACCGGCGAGTTACCATATCGTGCGAGGTTAAGTAGAAGATACGGAGCCGAAGCGAAAGCGAGTCTGAAAAGGGCGAGAGTACGATGCGGTAGACCCGAAACCAGGTGATCTAGCCATGATCAGGTTGAAGTCAAGGTGATACTTGATGGAGGACCGAACCGACCCCCGTTGAAAAGTTGGCGGATGAATTGTGGCTAGGGGAGAAATTCCAATCGAACCTGGATATAGCTGGTTCTCCCCGAAATAGCTTTAGGGCTAGCGTCGGAGGAAGCCATGTGGAGGTAGAGCACTGAATGCATGATGGCCCCATCCAGGGGTACTGAATGCAATCAAACTCCGAATGCCATGTGGTACTATCCGGCAGTCAGACTGTGGGTGATAAGGTCCATGGTCAAAAGGGAAACAGCCCAGACCGCCAGTTAAGGTCCCAAAATGTATGCTAAGTGGAAAAGGATGTGGAGATGCACAGACAACTAGGAGGTTGGCTCAGAAGCAGCCATCCTTCAAAGAGTGCGTAACAGCTCACTAGTCGAGTGACTCTGCGCCGAAAATGTACCGGGGCTAAGCATACTACCGAAGCTGCGGATTTACGATTAAACGTAAGTGGTAGGGGAGCGTTCCATGAACGTAGAAGCCGTATCGGAAGAAGCGGTGGAGAGCATGGAAGTGAGAATGCCGGTGTGAGTAGCGAGATGCAGGTGAGAATCCTGCACACCGATAGCCCAAGGATTCCAGGGGAAGGTTCGTCCGCCCTGGGTAAGTCGGGACCTAAGGCGAGGCCGAAAGGCGTAGTCGATGGAAAACAGGCAGATATTCCTGTACCCGCGTGAGAATGAAGGAGTGACGGAGAAGGTTAGTGGATCCACTTAATGGATTGTGGTCCAAGCGCAGGAGCAGATACGCAGGCAAATCCGCGTATCAATGCAAAGGCGTGAAGGGGAGTGAAAGCTTCGGCGAGTAGCGAAGTTCATGATACCAGCTTCCAAGAAAAGCTTCTAGTGCTAATCTCATCGCGGCCCGTACCAAAACCGACACAGGTGGGCAAGGCGAGAAGCCTGAGGTGAGCGAGAGAACTGTTGCCAAGGAACTCGGCAAAATGACCCCGTACGTTCGCAAGAAGGGGTGCTCGAAAGAGCCGCAGTGAAGAGGCCCAAGCGACTGTTTAACTAAAACACAGCTCTCTGCAAAGTCGCAAGACGAAGTATAGGGGGTGACTCCTGCCCGGTGCTGGAAGGTTAAGAGGATGTGTCATTCCGAAAGGGAGAAGCATTGAATTGAAGCCCCAGTGAACGGCGGCCGTAACTATAACGGTCCTAAGGTAGCGAAATTCCTTGTCAGGTAAGTTCTGACCCGCACGAAAGGAGTAACGATTTGGGCGCTGTCTCGGCAGCAGACTCGGTGAAATCTTAGTCCCGGTGAAGATGCCGGGTACCCGCAACTAGACGGAAAGACCCCATGGAGCTTTACTGTAGCCTGATATTGAATTTTGATCAAACATGTACAGGATAGGTGGGAGACAAAGAGACCTGCACGCCAGTGTAGGAGGAGTCGACGTTGGGATACCACCCTTGTTTGATTGAAGTTCTAACCTGCTTCCGTGATCCGGAAGAGGGAGAGTGTCAGGTGGGCAGTTTGACTGGGGCGGTCGCCTCCTAAAGAGTAACGGAGGCGCCCAAAGGTACCCTCAGATTGGTTGGAAATCAATCGACGAGTGCAAATGCAGAAGGGTGCTTGACTGCGAGACCAACAAGTCGAGCAGGGACGAAAGTCGGGATTAGTGATCCGGCGGTGCCGAATGGAAGGGCCGTCGCTCAACGGATAAAAGCTACCCTGGGGATAACAGGCTGATCTCGCCCAAGAGTTCACATCGACGGCGAGGTTTGGCACCTCGATGTCGGCTCATCGCATCCTGGAGCTGAATTCGGTTCCAAGGGTTGGGCTGTCCGCCCATTAAAGCGGTACGCGAGCTGGGTTCAGAACGTCGTGAGACAGTTCGGTCCCTATCTGTTGTGGGCGTAGGAAATTTGAGGAGATCTGTCCTTAGTACGAGAGGACCGGGATGGACCTACCGCTGGTGCACCAGTTGTATCGCCAGATGCATAGCTGGGTAGCTAAGTAGGGAACGGATAAGCGCTGAAGGCATCTAAGCACGAAACCGACTCCAAGATGAGATTTCCCATACGCAAGTAGTAAGACCCCTTGAAGACGACAAGGTAGATAGGTCAGAGATGGAAGTGTAGAAATACATGGAGTTGACTGATACTAATGGTACGAGGACTTAATCACACAACTAGGAAGAAAGAGAATGGAAGTCAACTGTTATTTGGTTTTGAGGGAATGACCTCAGAGATCTGGTGGCGATGGCAAAGTGGACACACCTGTACCCATCCCGAACACAGAAGTTAAGCACTTTAACGGTGACAATAGCTGGACTTGCTCCCGTGAAGATAACTAGCTGCCAGGTGATCGACCCTTCATTGGGTCTTTTTTTT
>NZ_QRQL01000005.1:0-225259 GCF_003475485.1 Dielma fastidiosa
GTGTATGTAGAAGCGGTCATCAATTGTGTAAAGAAATACGGACCGTATATCATCATCGCACCAAACATCGCGATGCCGCACAGTACGGAAGGCGCCGAAGGCGTCAATGAGACAGCGATCTGCTTCATGAAAGTGGAAGAGCCGGTACATTTTGATCCTGAGGACCCAGAGAAGGACGCGCGGTTGTTCTTCGTATTAGCGAGTGCGGATCATGAGAAGCATTTGGAGAACATGATGCGGTTAAGTGAAATGTTAATGAATGAGGAATTAGTCGAAGAGCTGCTGGAAGCCAAGAGCAAGGAAGATCTTCTGGCCATCGATAAGAAGTATTATCAATAATAGTTATAAAGAACGTAAGTTCTAAGGATATAACAAAAAAGAAAGGGATGAATTTATGGATTTTTTATTAAACATTTGGTCGTTTTTTGCGAGCAACATTCTCACTCAGCCAGCCTACTTCATCGGGCTGATCGTATTGATTGGTTACCTCTTACTGAGAAAACCGATTTATGAAGCATTTGCCGGATTTATCAAGGCAACCGTTGGTTATATGATTTTGTCTGTTGGTTCTGGCGGCTTGGTTAACAACTTCCGTCCGATCCTGGTTGGTTTAAAAGATCGTTTTAATCTTGATGCGATGGTTATTGACCCTTATTTCGGTCAGAATGCTGTACAAGCAGCTATGGAAAATATCGGCAGAACATTCTCTGACGTAATGATCCTGCTGTTAATTGCATTTATTTTCAACCTGATTCTTGTTCGTTTAAAGAAGTATACAAAAATGCGTGCCGTATTTACTACTGGACACGTTCAGATGCAGCAGGCATCAACAGCTTTCTGGCTGATCCTGTTCTGCTTCCCAAGCTTAGGCAGCACGCCAATGCTGATTTTGATGGGTGTATTACTTGGTTTATATTGGGCAGTTGCATCTAATTTAACTGTTGAAATTACTCAAGATCTGACTGAGGGCGGCGGCTTCTGCGTTGCTCACCAGCAAATGTTTGGTTTGGCATTATTCTCTAAATTATCTGAGAAAATGTTCGGCGGTAAGAATTCACAAAAACTTGAAGATATTAAATTCCCAGGTTTCTTATCTATCTTTAATGAAAATATGGTTGCGACAGCCGTATTGATGACTTTATTCTTTGGTGCTATCTTATTAGTATTAGGTAAGCCTTATATGGTTGAAGCTGGATTCATCGCAGAATCACAGAATTTCTTCTTCTATATTATGACAACTTCATTGAACTTTGCTGTTTATCTGGCAATCCTGCAATTAGGTGTTCGTACCTTCGTTACTGAGCTGACAAACTCATTCCAAGGTATTTCAAACAGCTTCCTGCCAGGTGCTGTTCCAGGTATCGACTGCGCGGCTACTTATGGTTTTGGTTCACCAAACGCTGTAACTGTTGGTTTCTTATTCGGTGCTGCTGGTCAGTTCTTAGCGATTATCGCTTTGATTTTACTGAAATCACCAACGTTAGTAATCGCTGGTTTCGTTCCAGTATTCTTCGATAATGCGACTATTGCTGTATTTGCTAATAACAAAGGCGGCGTTAAGGCTGCTATGCTGATGCCATTCATCGCTGGTTTATGTCAGGTATTTGGTTCCGCTATCATCGCAAGCTGGGTAGGACTGGCTGCATACGGCGGTTACCTCGGTATGTTTGACTGGGCAGTTGTATGGCCGATCTTCACAGTATTAATGAAGTTCCTGAGCTACGCGGGTGTTGCTGTTGTAATTATCATTCTGATTGCTATCCCTCAGCTGCAATATCGCGCACATCCAGATACTTACTTCCTGATTACTGAAGATTATGATGCTTATCTGGAAAAAGTAAACGCTAAAAAATAGATTTAGTGATATAATTAGGTTAAATAGGAGGTATTGCTTAAATGGTTAAAATTTTGGTTGCCTGTGCGAACGGTGCAGGAACAAGCTTAATGATGAAAATGCGTGTTGAAAAAGCAACGAAGGATCTGGGAATTCAAGTTCAGACGATCCATCACTGCTCATTATCAGAAGGGAAGAGCGCAGCAACTCAGTATGATGTTGTGTTCTGTCCGCTGAATTTTGTCAGCATGTTTGATGACGCTGCTAAAAAAGGCGTTAAAATCTGCGGCATGAAGAATGTGCTTTCAGATAAGGAAGCAAAAGAATTATTAACTGCTGCGGGCATTGAATAATTAGTTAAACAGAGGATATCGGGGCAAGCCGATATCCTTTTAAAAAGGAAAGGGGGCTTCTATGAGTATTCGTCTGATCGCTTCTGATTGTGATGGCACATTACTTGATGATGATAAAAAAATCGACGCGGGAATGAGTGAGGTATTGCCCTTGCTGCGCAAGCAAGGCATTGAATTTACTTTGGCGACCGGCAGAAATATGGAAATCGTTATGCCCTTTGTGAAGGCGCTGGATCTGCGGGTGCCGATTATTACCAACGGCGGCGCGGAAATCTATGATGGTGAACGTTTTATTGTGAAGCATGCCCTTGCTTTGAATGATTTGCTGCCGATTATCGAGATTTTAGAGAAATACCGTATCCGCAGTGTTTATTATAGCAATGACTGCTTATATACACGTTATGCTGATGCGGTAAATCAATACTTTCTGAATCGCATGAATGGCAAGGTTGAAGTTAAAGAACTGCATGACCCCGCATGTTTGATTAAAATGGAGCTGTTTAAGATTGTAATCATTGAAACAGATCCGCAGCTGCTTGCGCTTGCTGCTGCCTTTATCAATACATTAAGCAGTACACATTGTCTGATTGCGGAAGATAATTTATGTACTATTACCCATATTCAGGCATCAAAAGGGAAGGCGCTGATGGCTTTGGCTGAGCGCTTAAATATTGATTTTGATGATGTGGCGGTAATCGGTGATAATCATAATGACTTGTCGATGTTTGAATGTTTTGCGAACAGCGCGGCCATGGGCAATGCATCATCAGTTATCAAAGAGAAGGCCCGCTATATCACCGAGGATAATAATCATCAAGGTGTATCAGCATTTTTATGGCGGGTGTTAAAGGGAGAAGTGGGTTAGCTTCTCTTTTTGAATGCAGACTTGTTTTATTTAATTGCCAATGGTAAGATGATGTCAACTAAATCAGATGGAGGAATTGGCTGTGAATATTACAATTGAAGAATTACAGGCATATTTGTATGATCATTATAAAGATGGCGGCATTGATCAAA
Source organism: Dielma fastidiosa (assembly GCF_003475485.1). Taxonomy (NCBI): domain Bacteria; kingdom Bacillati; phylum Bacillota; class Erysipelotrichia; order Erysipelotrichales; family Erysipelotrichaceae; genus Dielma; species Dielma fastidiosa. The sequence continues at coordinate 3,205 of NZ_QRQL01000005.1, forward strand.
GCTTATTTATGAAGCTGGTGGAGGAAGTTGGCGAGACTGCGGAAGTCTTAAATAAAAAGGCCGGCAGAAAATCAGCGGGTGAGGAAGATCTGCAGGCGCAATTGGGGAATGAATTAGCCGATGTGATTCATTATGTGCTGGCTATTGCTGCCCTCAATGGACTTGATATGAATGATATTATCATTGAAAAAGATAAGAAAGCATCAATAAAGTATCATCATGAAACAAATTTAGAGCAGTTTGTCATGCAGCTGCGAAAGGATAAAAAAGCATAAGTTATCAAGGGAGAAGCGTTTTTGCTTCTCTTTTTGCATGAAAAAAACCCTTTGAATCAAAGGGTTTAATTAATGTCTGCCAGCGCCGCCGCCTCTTGAGGAACCGCCGCCGAAGGACCTCCCGCCAGAAGATCTGCCGCCGCCAAAGGATCTGCCGCCGGAAGACCTGCCGCCGCCAAAGCTTGAAGAACCACCGCCGAAGCCGCCGCCTCTTGGCGGACGCGGTCCGCGGTCATGCCGGTCATAATGATCATGATGGTCATGGTGAATGATTACATGCGGGCCGAAGAAGCCGCCCCAGTAAGGACGTCTACGCACATAACCACGCGGCCGGGTAAAGGCACTGATAAAGCTAAGCACAATACTAAATACAACAATTAATACAAAGATACCTAACAGCAAGGAGAAGATACCTACACTGCTTGATCGATGTGAACTGGTACTGGAACTGGAATTGCTGTTATAATGACTGTTATCATTATAAATTGGCTCCTGAATAATCGGTGTGCCGCTGCTGTCCTTTACCAGATCATAGATGGCATTAAAGGTTTTGCTGACCCCCGCTGAATAATCACCGCTTGCGAAATCAGGTTCAAGATATTCATTCAGCAGCAATTTAATTCTGCCGGCGGATAAGAGGTTGCTTAAACCATCACCCGCAAGACAATAATAATTATCCTCACCGATAGCCAGCAGCAATAAGACGCCGTTGTTGCTTTCTGCTGAACCGATTCCCCATTGATTAAAGAGATCATAGGCATAATCTTCAATATTGGCACCGTCAAGGAAATCAACGGTTACTACTGCGATCTGAACGCCGTTCTTTTCTTCAAGCTCAAGATTGGCATTGATGATTTCTTCCTCAACCTCACGATCAATCACATCCGCATAATCACTGACATACAGATCATCACTGGGTTCAGGAATCGTATAGGCGTGGACCGCTAATGGTGAAAGCAGCATCAGCATAAAGGCAAATATTAAAGCAATGCGATTTTTTTTCATTGGCTGCCTCCTGAGAAACAACTTAACTCAACCCCGCTTATTCGATAGAGAATCGAAGCAGGAAAGCCTGTCGTTTGTTTCAAATATTCTTCAACTGTATCATGATATGGACTCTTATCGATCATATCGTTGAGTCCTCTGAAATCATAGGTTAAACTGATTCGATAATTTTCATCACGTTCACTCAGCGCCATCGCTGTCAGCTTATCCGAAAGGGCAAAGAAAGCCTCATCCAGCTTGGCGTTGGCACTTTCTTTAGCCTTGATCGAAGCCGCATCTGTTAAGCTTTCAATTGCCTGCTTCAGCGCTGTGATTTCATCAAATCCATTTTTCTGATATTTTTCAGCGATAAAGATCAGATTTTTTGCTGTGGAAATCTTACTTTCCAGATCCGCAGCGATACTGGCACCGTCCACCCCTTCATAAAACATTGCTTCTGCTGCCTTGCTGTAAGACGCGAAGGTGATCCGGCTTTTAAATCCGCTGACACCTAGGATCAGTACCAGAACAATCAAAAGGGCTGTACTGCGTTTTTTCAATTGTTCCATTTTTATCACTCCTATAAATTGATTTCCGTAAGCTTCTGTTTCAATTCGCCCTCAATGCGGCCCAATTCAGCTTCTGCTTCACGGCGTTTAGTACGTCCCTCAGCCTGAATTTTCATCACCTCATCGAGTGTTTCAATCAGCTTCTTATTTGTATTCTGCAGCGTTTCGATATCAACAATACCGCGCTCGCTTTCCTTCGCTGTCGCAATTGTGCCGACCTTTAACGTTTCCGCATTCTTACGCAGTAAATCATTTGTCATATCGGTAACCGCCCGCTGGGCTTCCATAGCCTGGCGTGAATTTTCAACGCCCAGTGCCAGAACCATCTGACTCTTCCAAAGCGGAATTGTGTTGACTAATGAAGACTGAATTTTTTCAGCCATCATCGTATCATTATTCTGTACCAGACGAATCTGCGGTGCCATTTGAATTGAAATCATTCTTGTCAATTCAAGATCATGCAGCTTCTTCTCAAAACGCGTACAGAATGCCGCGTAATCATTAGCCCGCTGTGCGTCCTCCGGCAGACCGCTCTTTTCCGCCTGTGCAACCAGCTTTGGCAGCTCTTCATTTTGTGCCTGCGCGAGCTTTTTCTTGCCGGCCAGGATATAAAGGGATAGTTCTTTAAAATTCTGAAGATTCAGCTCATACATCTGATCCAGCATCGCAATATCCTTCATCAGCTGAATCTGATGCTTTTCAAGTACAGCGATAATCTTTTCAACATTGGCATCAGCCTTGTCATACTGAGCCTTTAGCTGAGTAATCTTATTTGACTGTTTCTTAAAGAAACCAAAGAAACCGTTATTTTCTTCATTATCAATTTCAAAACCCTTTAATTCAGTAACCAGACTGGTCAGTGATTCACCGACTTCACCTAGATCCTTTGTTTTTACTTTATCCAGTGCTGACTGAGAAAATGTTGAAATCTTAGTCTGAGCAGCGGCTCCGTATTGGAGGATTACATTTGAATTAGTCAAATCGATCTTTTCCGCAAAATCATTGACCAGCTGGCGCTCTTCTTCACTCAGCGTTTCTTCATCAAGCTGTACCGGTTTTATTTCCTTTACCGGTTCACTGACTTCTTCTGCCTTCAGATCTTCAGTTGGATCTAATGTCAAGGTAGGTAATACACTCTTCTTTTCTTCCATGTTCGTTCTCCTTATCGAATTTTTTCATCAAGCAGTCCCTGCTGCTTCATCAAGGTTTCAAGCACTTGAACATCACTGCTGATATCCATGGCTTCATCACTGTAAAGCAGGTCAACTTGTTTTTCAATTGCTTCCGCGCCGATTTCAGCGGATCGTTTGATTTGCGCGATCGTATTCTTTACCTGCTCGCCCTGCATCTCGATATCCTCAAGCTTGTCATAGGAATGAAACAGCTTGATCAGCGTCGGCAGATAATAGCTGAATAATTTACGCACTTTATTTACCGCCATCGGATGTTCATTCAGATAGTCATAAATATTGCCTACCGCTTTTTCAATGCGGCGAATCTGCGCGCTTACAGTTTCATCGGCTATCATTTCATCACACTCACGCAGCTGGGCAAGAATGTCCGATCGTTCACTTTGCAGCTTAAGATTGGCAGCCTCCTGTTCAGATTCAGGTACCATGGTGGTTTCAGTAATCACTTCTGGTTTGAATTTAACCTTTTCTGAAATCACATAGGTCAATAAAGCGGCTGCGATACAGATCAGATAATCGGAAAGCTGGGTCATCTTTAAAAAACAGGCAAGGATGATCCAAACCAGACCGCCCAGATAGATCGGCATGGCACTTTTCTTAACCCTGGTCGTGGTTTTCTTTATCATTAGCTTCACCTTCGCTTCTATTCATTATTTTACCATTCTAACACTTGTTTTACCATCTAAGTTACAAGAATGTTATACTATTTTTGCCTCATTTGGCGTTTTTTTGCCGGATGCTTGGAAATAGAGTTAGAATGGGTTATAATATGAAAAGTGAAAAAGAGGTTAAATTATGGAAAAATTGCAATTAAAAGATTTTCTGAATTATGCTTATATTTCAAATTTAAAGTCATCGGATGATAAAGAACGCCTGGCATTTGTCGTTTCTGCTGCCAATGCTGATACTAACGGTTATGATCAAAATATATATGTTCTTGATCAAGATGTCAGACAGTTAACCAGCGGCAATCATGAAGCGGGTTTTATTTGGGAGGATAATGATCATCTCTTATTTAAGGCGATGCGTGATGAGGCAGATAAAAAGAAGGCTGCTGATGGTGAAGAACTGAGCGTATTCTACCGCATATCAACGCATGGCGGTGAAGCGGTTAAGGCGTTTGAAGTGCCTTATACAGTTACAGCTTATGAAAAATTAGATGCAGACCGCTATTTAATGTGTGTGAATTATAATTTGAATTACTCAATGATGGCGGAGTTGAATGATGAGGAGAAACAAAAGCTGCTGAAACAGAAAAAAGCGGATCAGGCAGTTGAGGTTGTGGATGAGCTGCCGTTCTATTTTAATGGCGCTGGCTTTGTCAATAAGACACGTTCCCGTCTGATGCTGTACAGTGTGTCTGATCAGTCAGTGAAATGGCTGACACCATTACATATGGATGTGAGCGGCATCAATTTGCATCCACAGAAAAATAAAGTGCTTTTCTCAGCGGTTACATATCTTGTACAGCCTAATTTGCAGGCAGGTATTTACTGCATCGACTTAAATGATCAAACGATGGAAGAATTATATCCGGAAGGCCGTCATGATATTGCGCAGGTTTGCTTCTTCGATGATGAAATCTTAGTTTTAGCGGCTGGCAATGATCGTTATGGTTTAAATGAGAACCCTGAATTTTATTTGCTGAAAGAGGGAAATCTTGAACTGCTGGCGCATAATGAAGATGCGGTAGGCAGCAGTGTGGGCAGTGACTGCCGTTATGGCGGCGGTAAGATGTCATTCGTAAAGAATGGTAAATTCTATTTTGTAACGACACGACGCAATGCTTCACATCTTTATTCCTTAGATCATAAAGGCAATATTGAACCGGTATTTACAGAAGAGGGTTCCTTGGACTGCATCGCTGAGTATCAGGATGGCATTGCCGCTGCGGCCATGCTTCAGGGCAAGCTTCAGGAAGTGTATATGCTTAAGGATGCGGGTATTCAGCTGAGTGCTTTAAACGAAAAGGCGCTGAAGGATAAATATGTCGCTGATTATGAAAAAATAACGTTTGAAAATGATGGTGTTGATTTAGACGGCTGGGTTTTAAAACCCTATGACTATGATCCGAATAAGAAATATCCGGCTATTTTGGATATTCACGGCGGACCTAAGACAGTTTATGGGGAAGTGTTCTATCATGAAATGCAGGTTTGGGCTTCTGAGGGGTACTTTGTGTTCTTCATGAATCCGCGCGGCGGAGATGGACGCGGTAATGCGTTTGCTGATATCCGCGGTAAATACGGTACGATCGATTATGATGATTTAATGAAATTTACCGATGTTGTGCTTGAAAAATATCCGGCCATCGACCCAGCTCGGCTTGGTGAAACCGGCGGCAGCTACGGCGGCTTCATGAGTAACTGGATCATTGGTCATACTGACCGTTTTGCGGCTGTGGCTTCACAGCGTTCAATCGCTAACTGGGTTGGCTTCAATGGCACCAGTGATATCGGTCCGCATTTTTCCAAGGATCAGTGCGCGGGCGATGTATGGGAAGATATGGAGAAATTATGGTGGCATTCACCATTAAAATATGCAGATAAGGCTAAAACGCCAACCCTGTTCATTCATTCTGATGAGGACTATCGCTGTCCGATTTCCGAAGGCTATCAAATGGCTTCGGCTTTGATGCAGCATGGTGTGCCAACCCGTTTGGTTGTGTTCCATGGTGAAAATCATGAGCTGAGCCGCGGCGGCAAACCGCTGAACCGCATCCGCCGTTTAGAGGAAATCACAAACTGGATGGATAAGTATTGTAAAGGATCGGAGTAACTATGAGTAAAAAAGATTTGAAGTTTGTAGGTATTATTGTAGCTGTTGCGGCGCTGATCGGTGTGATTATGCTGGTTGTGAAACTGACGAGCAAGCCGAAAGAGCTGGGTATCGTCCAGCATGGTGAGGAAGTGATCCTGACTTTTGATATCGCGAAAGACGCAACCTATGATTTTGAAGGTGATTACGGTAAAATGACACTTGAGGTCAAGGATCACAAGTTTAGAGTTATCGATGTCGAATGTCCAAACCATCTATGTGAACAGATGGGGTGGATTGATTCTGAATCGCTGATTCCTATCGTTTGTCTGCCAAATGGTATAATGGTCAGCAGTGCGATGGAATAAAAAGTCATCATGAATGATTAAAATGAAGGTACAGCAGTTGCTGTGCCTTTTATTATGATAAAAAAAACCGCGTCTGCGGTTTTATCGGTATTCAACAACTACCGTTTCGCCTGCTTTCACATCCATGTCATGATGATAAGCAAGAATCTCATAGTCTGTATAATTTACAATAATCATCGGTGTATCCAAGGAAACACCTTTGCTTTCCGCAAATGCACGGTCAATTTTTAAAAGCGGCGTTCCCATTTTCACATGATCGCCGACCTGTGCCAGCTGCGTAAATCCTTCACCCTTTAAATCCACGGAATCAAGTCCGATATGAATCAGTACCTCAACACCATTATCCAGCTTTAAACCAATCGCGTGTTTGGTTTTAGGAAACAGGCAGATTTCACCATCCGCCGGTGCTACGACAACATCGCCGCTTGATCTGACAGCAATACCGTCACCCATCATTTTCTGAGCAAACACTGGGTCCTTGACTTCTTCCAAGCTCATCGTATGTCCGTCGATGGGCGCTGCTAAATGATAAACAGCCTTATTTTTTTTGAATAGATTAAACATATTTGCCTCTCATTGCCCCTACTTGGCATATTCCATAATACTAGCAGTTGTAAACGTTGTCAATGAGTTTTTAAACGACTTGAAAAATAAAGAATTTCAGGTAATTCGTCTCCGGCACATTCCATAAAATCGGGTGATCCCACGCCTGATGGTAAACGGCAATCTGACGCAGCTGAACTGCCGCATCCTCCGCCGCATCATGCAGCATTTGTTTAAATAATCCCTCGTTCATAAAATGGGAGCAGGAACAAGTGGCCAGATAACCGCCGCGGGGCAGCAGCTTCATCGCTTTGGTGTTGATTTCCTTATAACCCTTTGTCGCGTTGCGCACGGTTTCACGGCTTTTAGTAAAGGCCGGCGGGTCAAGAATAATGAAATCAAACTCTTTGCTGCGGCTCTTGATCAATTCATCAAGTAAATCAAAGACATCACAGCAGCGGTATTCTACATTTAAATGATTGGCTTTGGCATTCTTTTCCGCCATTGCGATGGCTGATTCAGATATATCTACGGATACAACACGTTCTGCGCCGCCCTTTGCCGCATTTAAACCAAAGCTGCCGGTATGTGTAAAGCAATCCAGTACATGCTTGCCCTGAGTCAGCTTGGAAATAGCTAGACGGTTATATTTTTGATCGAGGAAGAAGCCGGTTTTCTGACCGTTTTCCACATCAACATCATAGGTTATGCCATTTTCACAGATCTGGGTAAACGCTGTTTTTGGCGCTGTTGGCAGTTCTTCACAAAGAAACCAGCCCTTGTTTTGATCTAACCCCTCCAGCTCACGGATTGCCACATCATTGCGTTCATACAAACCATCGATGATCTGCCCGTCTTCACGCAGGATTCTGATCAGCATCGGAAACAGTTTATGCTTAATTTTCTCAATGCCCAGCGACAGTGTCTGCGTAACTAAAAAATTATTGAAACGATCCACGGTCAGTCCCGGAAAGAAATCCGCTTCACCAAATATGATCCGGCAGTTTGTAATATCTGACTGCATGACTGTCTTACGATATTCCCAGGCATGGCGCAGCCGCCGTTCATAAAAGGCATCATCAAATCGATCATTCGCATTGCGTGAAATGATGCGGATTCTGATCTTTGACTTTTCACTGATAAATCCACTGCCTAAATATTTATTCTTTAATGAAAAGACATCTACCAGATCGCCGTTTTCATAATTGCCTTCGACATTTAAAACCTCCTGTTCAAATACCCAGGGGTGATTGCTTTGAATGCTTTTCTTTGCTTTATCACTAACGGTAACCACCGCTAAATTTAACTCTCTGTTCATTCTGTATCTCCTTTTACCGGCCTATTATACCACATTCCATAAGCATAAAAACAGCGCCGATGACGCTGTTAATGACTTTCTTCACATAAAGCGAACGGCTGCAGTTCAAAAGGCTCAAACTGCTTCTGCAAAGCCGCCAGCTTCTTTAGATTCACTTCTTCATCATACTCACTGCTTTGCTGCTGATCGAGTATCTGTGAGATGATCGCGGAGGTTGCTTTATTCAGGGTGCATGTTTTCATACCGTTGATCACACTGTTTTTATCAAGCAGAACGAAACAGAAGTTGTAGCAGTCGGCTTTCACAAAGGCTTCCTCATCATGAATATTAAAATAGAAATCACTGGTTTCAATCACACCGTCAACACTCAGCAGGAAAATCAGCTGATCACTTTTATTAACAATTTGAATCAGCATCTTTTTATTCTTAAATAGCTTTAATTCAGTATCTGACCAGAATTCATCCGCCATAACGGCATAAAATGTATTATCCTCAAAACTGATATAAGTTCCTGCCTCACTAAATTCCACAGGAAATTTTTCATTAATCTTCAGCTGCATAACTACCTCCCGCCAGTTTATTTACCTGGGCATTCTTTGATATTTCATAGCTTTTCGCATAAAGCTCATCAATAACACAATCATCCTTGATAATCGCATGATCAGCAATCACGATTTTCGCATCACAATTCTCTAAAATCAATGTTTTAGCCTCGATTCGATCCACATGCATATGACTTGTCTCAAACTGCTTATTAACCAAATCACGGTAATCCGCCATGGAAATGATATCGTCAAAGATTGAGCGATCCTTCAGCTTGTTGGCAATAATCAGCTTATCGGCTTTTAATTCTGTCACAAATGTATTGAAATAAGGCCGGATATACATTACCTCAGCCTGTATGGCTGGTATGTAGAAGGGCGCAAAGCTGATGAAATGACCGCATTCAATGGCTTTGGCGCATTCTAAAAAATACTTATTTAAGATATTGATATAATTAAACTCATAATCCAAAACACTGCTTGTATAATTCTCATAAGTTACCGCCGCGATACTGCCGCTGATTTTGCGGCTGCCTAAGGAGGTACCGTCTTTACTTGAAGCATTGCGGAAAACCTTACAGGTGGTACGGTCAAAGCTTGCTAAACCCATAGCGGTAATCGTTAAGGCGCGTACCTTTTCCTTCATTGTACATTCACTGAAGCTGAGACAGTCATGAATCATTGAATTTTCAATGGTACAGGGTCCCATTGCTTTCAGACGTTCAATCTCACAGCCGCTGATTAAACAGCTGTCACCGGCTTTAACCTTCTCGACATAGCTTTCAGTAATGGTCAGCGGCTCCGAGGAGGAAATTTTACGCTTAACCATTTTAAATCGTCCAAACTGCTGAAATTCACTCTTTTTCATAGAACCTCCTCAGCTTAATTTTTTATAATCAATCGCTGGTTCTTCTAATTCATCTTCAAGCGCATCGATCAATTCATCGATGTGATTGTTTAAATCATCAAATTCTTCATCACTCATCTGTTCATAGAAATTAATCATATCTTCATCAAGACCTGCTTGTTTCATCTGCGCTACAATCATTTCGCGGCTCAGGGAATCATCATCAAATACCTCATCAAAGTAAGTTGAAATCACATGGTCATCAAGCCATTCTAAGTGATCCTCAACGATGATATTTGTCCCTAATTCCGCAAAGGGCTCAAGGATACTGCTCATATTGCTGTCGCGGACTTTGATTGTTTGATAAGGGCCATGCCAGATCATTCGATTCAGCAGCATATCCACAATGTTGTAAGCAATAGTTTTTAATGAACAGTTCTCTAAGCGCATCTCTTCAATATTCTCTTCATCGGCAATCAGCAGGAGTACCGGATAGAAATCATTCTCACTCCGTGCCTCTTCATCATACACGCTTACGACATCGATTTCAATCGTGTCATACAATTTTTCCGCATTCAAACTCAGCGGATCAAAATCCAAATCAAGACCAAACGGATGGACAGTCAAGGATAACGGATGAATCGTATAGCCGCCTTTAAGATCGATGCTGATCTGTGACTTTTCCAATTTGACAGCATTGCGTGCCAGTTCACTGATGACACTGACCATTTTTGTAAAGGCATCGGTAAAATGAATCAATTCTTCAATTTTCAAAATCTGATGCGGATTAAAAACGTTGCAGCGAGTCAGCATGCCGCCGTAAGTATTGCTGGAAAAATCATAGATTGAGCGATCCTCACGATAATCCAATCGTTTAATCGTCATTGTCAGCGTATCATGATAGCGTATGGCACTGTAATCCATGGCATTTACATTCATATTCACAAACTGAATCAGCTTGTCTTCATTGGCATAGGCATCAATAATCACTTCATCTTCACAGATACTGGCAAAATAGAACGTGCGGTTCTGCGGAGTTTGAACTTCATAGATCGCGTTATACATACTGTCCTGCCAATTTTTAATGGCTGTCAATGTCTTAAACGCAGCATTGATGCGCACACGGCATTCGGTTTCAACGTGATGGCCGCGAAAGGCACCTAAAACAAGGTTGCACCAGCCTTGATTAAATAATGTGCGCTCTTCTTTAAAATTACCGTGCAGAATGCCTTCATAGAGGTTTTTGCCGCGATACGATAAAACTTCCGGTACATTACTCTTACGGTCAATAATATTGCTGACTTTGATTCTGAAATCAAAGGCTTCCAGAATATCATAATAGTAATGAAAAGTATCGTTAAGCTTAAGGCGAAGGAGCTTGGCAGAGGCCGGTTTACTGTGGGTACCGGAACTGATCTCATGGATGAACATATTATTATCCAGCTTAAAGGTATAGTATTCAACATTATCAAGGCCAAACAGCAGCTGAATGATACGATGCAGCTCTTCATAGGTATATTGTGCAGGTATCAGACACTTGCGGCTAGCACTGACGCCATTATCAGAGATCGATATCGTTAATTCAAGAGTTTTCATATTAAGCTCCCCCTTAATGATTTTATTTTATCATATTTTATAGTAGTTATTTAGCGGATTTCCAAAACTTACAGAATTGATAGTCGAACTCAATGTAATTCTCATATTTTCATTTTCGACATGGTTCGCAAAATGGTTCTATATAATGTTAGTATGGGGATTGAAAGGAGTTATTATGAATGGACGTGTTTACCTGCTGATTATTATATTATTTACTATATTAATGGTTGTGTTTATTTATTTCATCATTCAAAATCAACGTCTTTATGCGATTAAAAGAAGACTGGATCATTATCATTTACTGGCTTCTAACTGTCAGTGGATTTTTTTTGAATATGACTGTGAAACTAAAACACTTGCCGGCATTAATCAGCGGATCAATATGAATTCATATATCGTACACAAGGAAGATGAAAAAAAGCTGGTGATGATTAATCAGCGAATCAAGAAGGGTGAGATGGTGCATGCCTGTCTCAGACTGATCAGCGGGAAAGAAATGCATTGGTATCAAGTTCATCTTCTGAAAACTGGTTTCATTATTATTGGGATGCTGATGAATATTGATGCCGAGCGTCAGGAGCAGGAACGCTTGAAAGAGCGGGCGAGTCTTGATCCGATGACGGGCTTTTATAATAAGGTTATCACCAAGCGGCTGATTGATGAGTGGCTGATGAGTGCTGACCGTCAGCATATTCACGCGCTGATGCTTTTGGATATCGATAATTTCAAAGCGCTTAATGATGAGCTTGGTCATTATTTCGGCGATGAGGTGCTGATTGGCTTTACCGAGCAGATTCGCCGGCTTTTTCGATCCAGTGATATTTTAGGGCGGATCGGCGGCGATGAATTTGTGATTTTTATGAAGGATGTCAGTGAATTCAAGATTCGGGAGAGAGCGTCACAAATCTGTGAATTCAGCTATCGGGATATCCGCATCTCGGTCAGTATCGGTGTTGCCTATGCCTTTAAGGATGGCGATAATTTTGAAACATTGTATGTTAAGGCGGATAAAGCAATGTATGAGGTAAAGCGATCTGGTAAGAATGGATATACAATTTGTTAATGTAAAAGGCTGCGGCTGCAAAAAAATCTTTGCAGGTCACAGCCTTTTTTGGATATTTAATTAATCATGAACGAATCAGATAATCAGCTTCGGCCTGATATTGAATGGTAGTCAGAGCTTTTAATCCCATTGGACCGCGGGCATGCAGCTTTTGGGTGGAGATGCCGATTTCACATCCCATGCCATATTCAAAGCCGTCAGAAAAACGGGTTGAAGCATTGACATAAACAGCCGCGGCATCGACGCCATTTAAAAACTCAGTGATGGCCTCAGGTGATTGCGCTAAGATACATTCACTGTGATGAGTACCATAGGTGTCAATGAAGGCTAAGACTTCCGCCATGCTGTCAACCACCTTGACAGCCAGCTTATAATCAAGAAATTCACAGGCATACAGCTGATCGTCAGCCGGCAGAGCCTCAATGAGCGAGCAGACAGTCTCATCGCCGTAATAGGTCATTGGATAAGCCTTGAGCTGCTGGACAAGCCGCGGCAGGAAGCTTGCGGCAACCGCCCTGTGTACTAATAAGTTCTCAATGCAGTTGCAGACGGAGATCCGCTGGCATTTCGCGTTTTCAACAAGCGGCAGTGCCTTATCTAAATCAGCGCTTTGATCAACATAAAGCGTATTGTTGCCGGTACCGGTCTGAATAACTGGCACTCTCGCATTATTTACGACACGTTCGATCAGTGATTTACCGCCGCGGGGAATGATGACATCAAAGATTTCATTCATCGTGAGCATTTCATCTACTAATGAACGGTCAGTGCTTTCAATCAATTGTATGCAGTGAGTGTCCAGCTGCTGATTGGGAAGGGCTTCCTGAATTACCTGAACTAAGGCTTTATTTGTGCAAAGCGCCTCCTTGCCGCCGCGCAGAATCATCGCATTGCCGCTTTTAATCGCTAAGGCTGCCGCATCAATAGTTACATTAGGGCGGCTTTCATAAATCATGCCGATGACACCTAACGGTACTGTTATGGCTTTAATCGTTAAACCGCTTGGTCTGGTTTCTTCTGAAATTAATTGATGCAAAGGATCAGGCTGATTAATTACCTCACGGATACCTTCACGCATGGCCTGAATGCGCTTTTCATCAATCATTAAACGATCAATCGTACTCGCCGGCAAGCCTTTTTCTTGAGCGGCCTGAATATCCTGCTGATTCGCTTCAATCAAGGCTTTAGTATGGGTCAGCAGCCGATGGCTGATATCTGCCAACACATTTGTGCGCTGTTCATTGGTTGTTTGGGCCAGCTGCTTGCCAGCTTTTTTCGCAAGTCTGCCCATCTGCAGTAAATCACTCATGATCCAATCCTCGTTCCTACCTGTTTGCCGGCAAATAATTCATAGAGCTGCTCCGGCTGCTGCCCTGACATGATAACCGTTGCGAACCCAGCCTGAATGCCCAGCTTAGCGGCGTGTATTTTAGTAGCCATCCCGCCGGTGCCTAATTTAGAGCCCGCCCCTTTCGCTAATGCTTCAATCTGATCATTCACTTCCGGTATTTCATGAATCAGCGCCGCATCAGGATTTTTATGCGGGTCATCATCATAAACACCGTCAATATCACTTAAAATTACCAACAGATCACCATGGATCAATTCACAGACCATGGCGGAAAGCGTATCATTATCACCTACGACAATTTCATCAACCGCCACTGTATCATTTTCATTTACAATCGGCAATACATTCATTGCCAGCAGGCGGGTAAACGTATTAATAACATAATCACGATTCAATACATCAAGGGTTAACAGCACTTGAGCTACAGTGTGGTTGTATTCCGCAAAATACTTATCATAGATATACATTAATTCACATTGACCTACTGCCGCGCATGCCTGCTTACCGCTTAGATCCTGCGGCTTCTCGGGCAGTCCAAGCTTACCGGCACCGATGCCGATCGCCCCGCTGCTGACTAAGACAATCTCTTTGCCGGCATTTTTCAAATCGGCGATGACTTTTACTAATCTTTCCATTCGCTGAATATTCAGCCGGCCCGTTTGATGGGCTAACGTTGAAGTCCCTATTTTAATCACGATGCGTTTCGCGTCTGCACAATTTTTCATTCACTCTTCCTCATAATTACTCTTTCTAACTTATAGATGTATTTTAGTATGAACCGCTTTAAATGTAAAGCGTGCATCTTAGCTTAAGGATATGTCAACTTGGCGGTATTCATTTGCCAAGGAAGCATTGTTTCGCTATGATATGGGTGTCAGCTGATAGGAGTGAGAGTATGAAAATCAAAATTGAACATGGGGATTATGAGGAAAATGAAATTTTGCTGCGCTGCCGGGAGGTAGACAGTGAAATCATGCGGATTATTGCTTTTCTCAATCTTCAGACACAGAAGCTCAGCGGCTGGAAGAGCAAAGAAGAAATAACAATGCTTGAATTTAAGGATGTTTATTATGCGGAGGCATTGGAAGATAAAACATTTTTATATACCTCAAAGGATGTCTATCAGACAGCGCTGAATCTGGCGGAAATTGAAGGCCGTTATGAAAGTCTTGGCTTTTTGCGCATCAGTAAATCTGTGGTTGTGAATCTCTATGCGATTCATTCACTGAAAAGCGCGCTGGCCGGAAGAATTGAAATAATTCTAAAGAATCAAGAGAAATTAATTGTTTCCAGACATTATGCCCCGCTTTTAAGAGAGCGGATCGGCTTATAGAAAGGATGAGAGGAATGAAAGAATTTACACATTTTTATCGCTGGGGATTGAATATGAAGCAGCATATGGCTATTTATACGATGGCTTTAATCTTCTTCAGAGGTGTTATTGAAGTATTATTGGGTCATGACTCAATATCGATACTGATGCTTGTGGAAATGACGCTGACCTCAATGGTCATCGCCATTATTGAGAGTGCGTTGTTTCCCGATCATTTTGATGAAAGTGAGCTGCAAAGGCGCACGATTCTTTGGGTGATTATGTGCAATCTGCTGTTTATCGGCGCGGCGGTGCTGTTTCAGTGGTTTGCAGATGTTCCGCTTTGGGGTGAATGTCTGCTGATCGTGATTTTAGAAGGCGGTTTATTTGCCATGTGGTTTGGTGTTCATGTCGCGCAGAAGATTGAGACAAGGGCATTGAATCAGCATCTGCATGATTTTCAAAAGCAATAAAAGTTTGTAAGAGTGCCTCGGCGCTCTTTTATATTGATCGCAGCTTTTATTGAGAATATGGTATAATTGGCTTATTGATCGGCAGGTGCTATTGATGACATTAAAGGAACGGGCTAAAAAGCTTAAGGTTGATATTCCGACGATATTTTTGGTAATGAGGGATCAGGACACGCCCTTGCCTGCGAAAATCTTAGCCATGATCACCGTGGGGTACGCGCTGTCTCCCATTGATCTGATTCCTGATTTTATTCCAGTGCTGGGGTATTTGGACGATGTAATTTTACTGCCGTTTCTGATACTGCTGACACTGAAATGCATTCCTGAGGATATTTACGCGAAGCATCATCAAGCGGCCGAACATTTATGGGAAGACGGCAAACCTAAAAAGTGGTATTATGCTTTACCGATTGTTTGTATATGGCTGTTGGTATTTGTTTTGATTCTTAAAATGATATGGAAATAATAGGCAAAGGGCAGGCAAGGGATAAGAAAATCAAGAGGAAAATAAAAAAAGAGTGCCGCAAGCACTCTTTCGCAATTATTGTAAGAAACGCAGTTCACCAAATGAGCTGTCTACATGATAATCAGGTTCAGCTGTCTTTGGATCAACCCATGAAATCCACTGCATTGTAATATCTTTTGCACCCTTAGGTTTGCTGAATTCAGCACGATAGATACCGGTTCTCATCACATTGTTTTCATTGATCAGTTTCAGATCATTTAATGTCTTTAATGGAATCAGACCTTCTACCACATAACCGTCATCAACGATCTTAGCGGCTGTCTGTAAGCCTTCCATATTCCATTCACTGTCCATATTGCGGTAATAAACTGTTGAATAGTCATGAACACGGCCCTTTGGATCTACTTCAATCGCATAATATGGCTGCATGCCGTTGTTTGGTTTATCTACCGGACCATTAGCGAAGAATAATTCAACACGGTCTTCATTATCAACGGTGCTTTCACCCTTCCATGTAGCTTCTGCTAATACCTGTGTATCTTTAACAACAAAACTGAAATAAAAATTAACCCCGTCATGATAAGCTTTAAATTCAGTATAAGGAGCTTCAACGGCTTCCCATGGATAGTGGAAGGAGCCTGAGATTGATGGTACGCTTTCCCAAACCTTTTCATCCAGTTTACCATTGATCGTAGCTTTGGCATCACGCTTTACCACATCATAGTGGGCTGTTTCTGCTTGATTATATGCGACAACAGTTACGGGATTCTTGTCTTCATCTGCTGCCTGAATATTCATAACACCTACTGCTGATATGCATAATGCTGCTGCTGTCAAAACAAGTCCAAACTTATTTGCTTTCATAATCTTTTCCCTTTCTGAGCAACGCTCTTTTTATAAATTCATTATAGCACGGAGTATATATGTTGTAAACGCTTACAGAATATAGTGCTGATTCTGACATACATTTTAGTTTTTTTGTTTTTCATCCATTTCAATCTATGAAAGGGTTTTGGAAAAATGTATAATAGTGTTGTTTAAGGAGTTCATAGTATGAAAGATAAAAAATTGCTCACTTCATTTGTTTATGTAGTTGTGGGTTCAGTGCTGTTTGCCTTTGCGGTAAATATGTTTATTGTGCCGCTGAATCTATTTAACGGCGGGGTTGTAGGTATCGCCCAGCTGATTCGTACGATGCTGGTGGAGACGCTGCATCTGGATATTAAATTTGATATTGCCGGTATCATAAACTCATTATTGAATCTGCCGTTGTTCTTGATGGCGTATAAGAGCTTATCCAAGCATTTTTTTCTGCTTACCCTAACCTCAGTGGTAACGCAGACGATTGCCTTTACATTGATACCAATTATGCCGATTGTCCCTGATGTATTGACTTCAGTTATTATCGGCGGCTTGATCGGCGGTTTTGGGATTGGTTTAACGCTTCAGCATGGCGGCAGCGGCGGCGGTACCGATATCCTGGGTGTTTATATGGCGATAAAATCACCGAAGTTCAGTGTCGGCAAGCTGTCAATCGGTGTCAACGCGCTGATTTATATTATCTGTGCCTTGAAGTTTGAATTATCAACGGCTATCTATTCAATTATCTATGCGGTTATTTTCGGCATGGTGGTCGATAAGGTGCATACGCAGAATATTGTGATGAGTGCCATGATCTTTACACGCAACAAAGCGGTGAAGAAGGCGATTCTTCATGAAATGACGCGCGGTGTGACTTGCTGGGAAGGCAAGGGTGCTTATACGGATACTGAAACCGATATTCTGATGACGGTCATTTCTAAATATGAAGTGAATCATCTTCATGATCTTGTATTGGGACTTGATCCTAAAGCGTTTATTATTTTATCAGAGGGAATGCAGGTTACCGGTAATTATGAACGCCGGTTATTATAGGAGGAAAGTTTATGTATGATTTTACAACGGTAAAGAATCGCCGGCTTAATGGTGCCAGCAAGTGGACAGGGATGAAAAAGGCTGACGGAACGCCTGTTCGGGAGGATATCGTACCTTTGTCGGTAGCGGATATGGAATTTGTGAATGCGCCGGAAATTGTGGCGGCAATGCATCGCTGCGCCGATGAAATGACACCCTATGGTTATCAGAATGTGACTGAAGGATATCTGGACGCGGTGGTTTATTGGCTGAAGCATCGGCATCAGTGGACGATTGATCCTGAATGGATCGTTATCTCTCAGGGTGTCGTGAAAGCGCTGAATCAGGCGGTAAAAGCCTTTACTAAGCCGGGAGAGGGCGTTGTAATCATGACGCCGGTTTATTATCCCTTTTATAGTGCCGCAGCATGCAATGGAACCCACGTGGTAGAAAATCCTTTGATTTTATGCGAGGATCACTATGAGATTGATTTTGAAGATTTAAAACAGAAGCTGGCAGATCCGATGAATACAATGCTGATCTTATGCACGCCGCATAATCCAATCGGTAAGGTATTCACCTATGAAGAGCTGAAGCAGATTGGTGAGCTGGCTTTAAAATATGGGGTATTGATCGTTGCGGATGAGATTCACAATGATTTGATCATGCCTGGTTTTACGCATACAATGTTTCCAACCATTGATAAGGCATTTGAAGAGAACTGTATCGTCTGCACATCACCAAGCAAGACATTCAATCTTGCAGGCATGAGCAATGCGAATATTATTATTCCTAATCAAGCGCTGCGTGACCAGTATTTAAAGGATGCCGGCTTTATTCATATTAATCCTTTTGCGCTGGCTTCCTGTGTGGCGGCTTATCGTGAGGGAGAAGCGTGGCTTTCGGCATTGATTGAGGTGCTGAGTGAAAATGTACGATTCATGAATGAATATATCAAGCAATATTTCCCAAAAGCGATTGTCCATGAACTGCAGGGCACATATCTGCTTTGGGTTGACTTTAGGGCTTATGGCTTGAATAAGGATGAATTAGAGCACCTAATGCGTGAGGAAGCAGACCTCTTTTTGGATGAGGGCTATCTGTTTGGCAAAGCCGGTGAGGGATTTGAACGAATTAATCTGGCGGTGCCAACGCAAATTTTAAAGGACGCGATGGCGCGGATGCGGCAGGTATTTATCAAGCATAACTTAATTGAAGCTGAATAATAAGGAGCAGGCAAATGTCTGCTTTTTTAATCACCTATATGGAACCGATAACACATTTTTAAAAAATAACGTATTTATGCATTGACAAACAAATATGGAACTGGTACCATATAGTCAACAAGGAAGGAAGCATTATGAAAGAACAAACAGTAGCAAAGTTGATTTTAGAGAATATCGGCGGTAAGGAAAATATCAAATCGGTGGAGCATTGCGCGACGCGTCTGCGGCTGATTCTGGCTGATAATGAAAAGATTAACACAAAAGCCATTGAGGATATCGATGGGGTAAAGGGTCAGTTTATGTCAGCCGGTCAGTTTCAAATCATTCTTGGAACCGGTTTCGTAAATAAGGTTTATGCATGCATTGTTGAAGGTGATACAGAGATTAAAACAGATAACAAGGCAGAGGCTTACAGCAATATGACGCTGCCGCAAAAAATCAGCCGGACACTGGGTGATATTTTCGTACCAATCATCCCAGTCTTGGTAGCAACCGGTCTGTTTATGGGACTGCGCGGTTTATTGACCAATCTTGGCATAAGCATGGATGATAATTTGATGCTGATGAGTGAGGTGCTGACGGATACAGCGTTTGCTTTCCTGCCGGCATTGGTTGCTTATTCAGCAATGAAGAAATTTGGCGGCAATCCGGTTGTGGGAATGGTATTAGGTCTGATGCTGGTAGCTCCTCAGCTGCCTAACGCTTATAATGTGGCAGCAGGCAGCGCATCACCGATCTATTTGAATCTGGTGGGAATTAATATTCCTATCGTTGGCTATCAAGGTTCAGTTTTACCGGCATTAGTAATCGCAATTTTCGCGGCAAAACTTGAAAAGAGTCTCCACAAAGTCGTACCAAATGTGCTAGACTTAATTGTAACCCCATTTCTGACCTTATTTGTATCAATGATTTTGGGTCTGTTAGTAGTTGGGCCGATCATGCATGAGAGTGAGGTTCTGATTCTAAATCTGTTTAAAGCCTTTATCTCAATTCCATTTGGTTTAGGCGGTGCCATTGTCGGCGGATTAAATCAGCTGATTGTCGTAACCGGCATCCATCATATTTTCAATGCCTTAGAGGTTGAATTACTGGCTGATACAGGCTTGAATCCCTACAATGCAATGATTACCGGCGCGATCGCGGCTCAAGGCGCGGCAGCATTGGCGGTTGCTTTCAAAACGCGTGACAGCAAGAAACGCTCTTTGTATATTTCAAGTGCGATTCCAGCCTTTTTGGGTATTACTGAGGCAGCTATCTTCGGTGTCAATCTGCGTTTTATTAAACCGTTTATCTTTGCCTGCATCGGCGGTGCCGCAGCGGGTATGCTGGCTGGCATGATCAATCTGGCTGGTACTGGCATGGGTATTACCGTACTGCCTGGCACACTGCTTTATCTGAACGGTCAGCTGCTTGGTTATATGGCAGTTCTGGCGGTAGGAATGGCTGTCGCTTTCATCTTAACAACGCTTTTCTTCAAGAGTGAAGAATAATCTTACAATAAAAAAGGAGGCATCATCATGGCTGGTAAAGTTACAATTCAGGATATTGCCAATATGTGTCAAGTTTCAAAAAGCAGTGTATCCCGTTATTTAAACGGCGGATATGTCAGTGAAGAGAACAAGGAAAAAATCAAAGACGCGATTGAAAAGACGGGTTTCTCTGAAAATTTCTTTGCGAAACGTCTGAAAACGAAAAAAACATGTCTGATTGGCATTGTTATTCCGCGTATTGATTCCGTGAGTGTAGGCAAGCTTTTGAATGGTATCAGTGATGTTTTTGATGCCAATAATTATACTTCATTGATTCAAATATCAAACTTGGACAGCAAAAAAGAAATTCAGTGTATACAATCGCTTTATCAGCAGGGGGTAGACGGCATCATCGTCGATTCCTGCGGAATTACTAAAAAACATATTGAAATGGCGGGTCAGCTGGATATTCCGCTCTTATTTACCGGTCAAAAGAATGAGTATGTGAATTATAAGGTCATCGATGACTATGCGGCAGGCGCGATCATGGGGAAGTATTTCCGTAATTTCAAGCACCGCAACGTAGTCTTTCTGGGCGTCAGCGAGTCGGATGAATCAGTAGGTGTTTATCGTAAACAAGGCTTTATTGATGCTTTTGGTGATGCCGGTACGGTTCGTTTTGTGGAAACTGACTTCAGCTTTCTAGGCGCTTACCGCAAGGGAGCTGAGGTTATGAAATCAAAGCCGACAGCGGTTATCTGCGCAACGGATAATATTGCCTTAGGCTTGATGCGTTATTTCAATGAACAGCAGATTAAGGTGCCGCAGGATGTATCGTTAGCGGGCTTTGGCGGCTATGATATCAGCAGTGTCATGTATCCGCGACTGACAACCATTGCCTTTGATTATACTCTGCTTGGTCAAAAGACAGCGTTAAGTTTATTAAGACTGATTAACGGTGAAGAAATCAATCTTCAGGATGAAATCCCTTTAAAACTGATTGAAAGGGATTCTGTGCAAATGGCGGTGAATGAAATTGAATAATCAATGGCGCAATCATTTTCATATTGAAATGGCCAAGGGATTGGTGAATGACCCAAATGGCCTATGTTGTATCAATGGTGAATATAAAATCTTTTATCAATGGAATCCAGCCGGCTGTGAACATAAAAATAAACATTGGGGCTTAGTAAAAACAAGAGACTTTGTGCATTACACCAAGCCGCGCTTAGTCTTAAAGCCTGATCAGCCCATCGATAAGGACGGCTGTTACTCAGGCACGGCTGTGATGCTGGATCAGCAGCTGCATCTGTTTTATACGGGTAATGTCAAGCATGATGATGTGCGGATTCCTCATCAATGTATGGCAGTGCTTGATGAGAAAGATGAACTGCAGTTTAAAAAAGCGTTGATTGTCGGCATGCCTAACGGCTATACCGCTCATTTCCGCGATCCGTTCTATTTTAAGATGAAGGATCTGCACTGTCTGCTTCTAGGCATTCAGAATGCTGATTTAAAAGGACGCGCAGTGGTTTATACATCAAAAGATTTAAAGCAATGGGAATTTTATGGGGAAGTAAAAACGGAGCTGGAAGATTTTGGCTATATGTGGGAATGTCCGAATCTTGTGTCCTTTAATGATGCAGACGCGTTTATTTTTTCACCGCAGGGATTAAAGCAGGAAGGACTGCGCTATCAAAACCGCTATCAGTCCGGTTATATTTTGGGCCATTATGATTTTATGAAGAATGAATTCATTCATGGTGACTTTTATGAACTGGATCATGGCTTTGATTTTTATGCCCCACAGGTGTTTACTAATGAAAATAGAACAATGATGATAGCCTGGATGGGTATGCCGGATGAGGAAACTTCTTATCCAACTGCTGAGGATGGTTATCTGTATACATTAACCTTGCCGCGTGAAATAACAAAAAGTGGGAATCGGCTGATGCAAAGACCGGCCAGGGAGCTGAATCAGCTGCGGCATCAAATACTGCTTAGCAAGGCTGAAAGTCAGATTAAAGAATTTAATTTCCCGCTCTCACAAACCGGTATTGAAATTAAACTGGAATTATCACTTCAGGCAAAATGTGAATGCTGCTTTGACTTTAATGGAGAAGAACTGAAATTGATCTTTGACCCTGAAAAAGAGCTGCTGACTCTGAAAAAGGCTGATTTCCATTATGGAAAGGACGCATGCCGTTTTATGCATATTCAGGGGAAACAGCTTCAGCTTCAGATGTATTTGGATACAAGTGTATTGGAAATTTTTATCAATGATGGTGAGGCTGTGATGTCATCGCTGTTTTATCCGCTTCATGAACTGAAGGCATTCAAAATCAGTTCAGATCAACCATTTAATATGCCTGCCTGTGAAATTTGGCAGCTGAAAGGAATCATTTATGAGTAAAGTCTATTGTGTCGGTGAATTATTGATTGACATGGTCGGTGTTGATCATAAAGGCTTAAAGAACGGCGTACAGTTTGAGAAAAAAGCTGGCGGCGCACCCGCAAATGTAGCAGCGGCCATTACCCGCATGGGTGAGGAAGCGGCTTTTATGGGACAGATTGGCACGGATTACTTTGGTCAGTTTTTAAAAGAAATGCTGGATCAGCTAAAGGTAGATACTTCTTTATGCGCGTTTGGCGGCAATACGACGATCGCGTTAGTTGGTATTGATGAGCGGGGTGAGCGCAATTTCAATTTCCTGCGCGGCTGTGATGGTGATTACAGCTTTAATGCCATTGATGCCTCAAAGCTTCATCAAGAGGACATTCTGCATTTCGGCAGTGCGACGGCATTGCTGGAAGGGGAATTGAAAAAGACATATTATGCTCTGCTTGATCTTGCGAAACAGCGTCAGATGTTCATTTCCTTTGATCCGAATTATCGTGATTCACTGATCAGCAAGCGTCAGCTGCCGCAGTTTATCCAAGACTGCCGGACCTTTATAGCGAGTGCTGACTTTGTGAAAATGAGTGATGAGGAAGCCTTGATTATTACTGGTAAAACGGATCTTGAATCAGCAGTGCAAATGATTCATGCATTGGGTGCCAAAACAGCTGCGGTAACACTGGGAGCCAAGGGCACCTATCTCAGCAGCGGCAATACTCAGCAAATTGTGGCAAGTCAGGCGATTGAACAGGTTGACTCGACGGGGGCCGGCGATGCCTTTGTGGGCGCTTTGCTCTCACGCATTCTGCATGCTAATAAACGTGACTTCAGCGCTGAGGAATGGCTGGAAATGGTACGTTTCGCCAATTGTGTCGGGGCGCTGACTTGCATGAAGCATGGTGCTATTGACGCTATTCCTTCACTTGATGAGGTTATGGAAAAACTGAATGAATCATTAAAATGAGGCGCTTTGCTTCATTTTTTTTTCATAAAAAAAGCGGCTGTGAACCGCTTATCGCTAAATATGAAAGACTCTGCCATCCTGTATTTCTGTCTTTTCTTTTTCTTCCTTCGCATAACCCAGAATACAGAAGCCAATTCCTTCAACCTCATCCTCAATACCCCATGCCTTTAAGAGCTTCTTTCCTTCATCACTTTCAAATACTTCCTTGGCACGGTGAATCCAGCGGCTGCCGATACCCATCGACCAGGCGGCATTCATCAGATTACCCATGGCAAGACTGCCGTCATATAGGTAAGTTGCTTCCTTTTTCGCCAAAACGATAATGACATCTTTGGCACCATAGAAAGGATCAAAAGGCATTCCCGCTACCGACGCGTTCATATCTGATAACTGTTTAACAACCTGATCATCAGACACAACAACAAAACGCGGAGTCTGTTTATTCATTCCCGAAGGAGCATTAAGACCAGCGGCAACAATTTCATCTAATAATTCCTTGCTGACATGCTTATCCTGATAACTTTTACAACTTTTTCGGCTAATTAAATTCTTGACTGTTTCATTCATTCGAAATTCCTCCGTTTCAATACAAATAGGGTTAAAACTATTTGTTATTTTATAATTCAATCATAACACTAAAAAGTAAAAGCTGCTTAAATATTTAACTGAAAGTTGAATCATTCAATACTTTGAATAAAATAAAGACTTATGGCAATTGAAAAACTACTGTTTATATAAGCTAACCTATAAAAACTCTCAGTTCAGCGAAGCTGGTTATGACTGTATCATGTAAAAGCGTTAGAAAAATTGATCGCAATCATGTTCTATCAGGAATTAGATATGCTATTAGAAGCCATTAAGCTGATCATTGTGCAAAATGAAATTCAGCATGATATAACAGCCTTGATTTATAGTATTAATTCAAGTAAGATGGTCGTAGTAGAAAGCTTCTATATATTGGAGAACGATTATGAAAATCATAGAATATGGCAAGGCAGATGAGGAAGTAATACTGCTGCTGCATGGCGGCGGTTTATCAGCGTGGAACTATCGTGATGCAGCGAATCAGCTAAAGGAAAACTATCATGTAATCGTGCCGCAGTTAGCAGGACATGCAGATAGTGATTGTCCTTTTACTTCCATTGAGAATCAAGCTAAGGAAATAATAGACTATATTGATAAGAATTTTAAAGGCACAATTTTAGCCATCGGCGGTTTATCGCTTGGCGGACAAGTACTCATTGAAATGCTTGCGCAAAGAAGCGATATATGCAAATTTGCCTTTATTGAGAGTGCTTTGATACTGCCGATGAAGCTGACAGCCGCATTGATAGCACCAGTATTGGGCATGAGTTACGGCTTAATTAAGCAAAAGTGGTTTGCTAAGCTGCAATTTAAGTCACTAAAAATACAGGCAAAACTATTTGAAGATTATTACCGTGATACCTGCAAGATACAAAAACAGGACATGATTCGCTTCTTGAAGGCTAATGCTTCTTATAGAATGAAACCATCACTTTCTGAAACAACCGCTAATGTAACGATTTTTGTAGGCAGCAAAGAGCGAGGGAATATGCGCCGATCTGCAGAACTTTTACATGCCCTAATTCCTAACAGTAAATACCAGATATTAAATGGATATTCTCATGGTGAATTAAGTCTTAATCACCCTAATGAGTATGTGGAACTATTAATTAATACTCTTTCCACAGGTGATGTGGGTTAAGACTTACGCATACGTTTGCTGCTGATAATCGTATCACCTCCAAAAATCGCAATTCATAATTATGCTAAACCTCCAAAAATCGCAATTCAAATTTGTGTTGAACCTCCAAAAATCGCAAAATAATAATAAAAATAGCAGTTAATCAATAATGACTGGCTGCTAATAACTATATCTTATAGTTTCTTTAAACTTATCCTTTTCTCATGCTTCTCATTCTCATAAACATAATATTGCTGCTGATCTTCCATGCCCTTAATTGTTTCCAACAGCTTCCATTTTGGTGCGGCTTTTACTTTTTTCGTATGCTTTACAGGCTGATACCCCTCGGCGGCAGCTGGTTTATCACAGAGAATCAACGAACTGTAAGGCGGCATCGTTATTTCAACATTACCATTTACCGCTTCATAAACCGTATCTGTCAGTAAGTCCGTTAATGGTCCTGCATATGGAATGGAGATATCATAGGCTTCCTTATCCAGATTTAAGGCAGTAAAAATAATCTGATCAGCGGCGGACCGCTTATAGACAAGCTGCTTGTTGCGGACACACACCTGTTCATAATTTAATTCATGCAATGCCGGCTGAGATTTATGGATACGAGCCAAGCGTGCGATATGCTCACTTAATTCATTACTTTGCACATCCTCTAAACTTAAGCAGGGTCTTAATCCGGCATCACTGCCATTTGCCTTAATACCGCTCATGCCCACCTCACTGCCGTAATAAATGGAAGGAATACCCGGCATAGTAAAGAGTATTGTATAACAATTATTCAGATGCTCAAGCTGACGCAAAGTGCTGCCTAATCGGTTAACATCATGATTATCCACAAAATTATACAGACAGAGATCCTTGTAGATACCGCCGCTGCCAAATTGCCGGTTTAATGAATAACCAATTTCAAAATAATTCTCATCATTATGAGATGAATAGATTCCCTTATAACATTCATAATTTGTGGTAGAATCCAGCATCTGATCATTGATCCAGTTTTTATAATCACCATGGATCACTTCACCCATCAGCCAGAAATCTGGATTTTTTTGTTTGCATTCATGACGCAGCCGCTTAAAGAAATCCTTATCCATGACATCAGCCGCATCTAACCGTAAACCATCGATATGAAATTGATCCATCCAAGAAAAGATTGCTTCAATGATCATACTGCCAACTTCAGGATTTCTTAGATTCAGTTTAACCAAATTATAATGCCCATTCCAACCTTCATACCAGAAATCATCATTCATTGGTGAGCGGCCATTGAAATTCAGATTCATGAACCAATCACAATAAGGGGAATCCCATTTATGTTTCTGTACATCCTGAAAGGCCCAAAATTCACGGCCAACATGATTGAATACACCATCAAGCACGATGCGGATACCCGCCTCATGACAAGCATCACAAACCTCTTTAAATGCTTCATTGCTGCCTAAACGGCGGTCAATTTTAAAATAATCCTTTGTGTCATAGCCATGCTCACTGGATTCAAAAACCGGCCCCAGATATAAAGCATTGATACCCAGCTCTAAAAAATGCGGAATCCATTCCTTTACTTTTAAAATACGATCAATGGTTTCACCATTATCATTAGTCATTGGCGCTCCGCAGAAGCCCAATGGATAAATATGATAAAAAATACTAGAATTAACCCAATTCATATAAAATTCTCCCTCTTTTCTTATTTAGTATATCAGAAGTTGTTCAAGCATGCCATAGCTTCTGATTTTGTGTAATATTTTTGTACAATTTCTTGATTGTGTACAGCATTAGTTTTATCACATACTACACAAATATGTTATAATAGTAGAAAACGGAGGTCATGCTGAGTGCTGAAATATATTTATAATGCAAAACAGAGGGATGGCAGTCTGGTCAAGGGTGAAATAGAAGCTTCTGACACGAATGATTTCCTTATAAAACTTAAAGATATGCAGCTTTACTGCATCAGCTATAAAATTATTGATGATTTTGAAAATCACAGCAATTTTAAAATGAAAGGCAAAGATCTTGTACTGTTCTCAAGACAGATGTCAGTCATGCTTTCGGCAGGTGTTTCAGTGGTGCGGGCAGTTGACATATTGTATGAAAAAAGTGAAAACCAGCGCATGAAGGAGTGTTATCGCCGTCTGTATGAACGCTTGCAGCAGGGGCGGGAATTATCCTATGCTATGGACGCTGAGGGGAACACATTTCCTAAATTGCTGATTCGAATGATTCGCAGCGGTGAAATCAGCGGTTCATTGGATACTACATTAGAGCGCATGGCCGATCATTATGAGAAGGAAAATAAGCTGTCAAATAAAATTAAGAATGCGATGCTTTATCCTAAAATCTTATGCGGTGTGTGTATCGTGGTCGTAATTGCCGTTATAACGTTTATCCTGCCTTCTTTCTTTCAGCTGTATGAAGGTCAGGCACTGCCATTGCCAACGCAGATTATGATTTGGATCAGTGATTTTATCACGAGTAAGTGGTATATTCTGATTGTTGCGGCAGTAGCTGTTTATTTATTTTGGATATGGTTTAAACGGATACCGGCAGTTCGTTTTAAACTTGATCATTTGAAATTGGTTATGCCGATTTTTGGTAAATTGAATAAAACAATTCTATCCTCCCGCTTTGCAAATACGTTTGCGACGCTTTACGCGAGCGGTGTCAATGTAATTGAAATACTTGAAATCTGTTCAGATATCCTTGATAATACATGGATCACGGATTGCTTTAAGCGAATAATTACTCGTGTCAGCAATGGTGAGTACATGTCAACGGCGATAGGTGCTGAGGATATATTTGAACCGATGCTGATGTCGATGCTTTTTATTGGTGAAGAAAGCGGACGGCTTGATGAAATATTGAATAAAGCGGCAGATTTTTATGATGAAGAAGCGAATGCGGCTACTGAGAAAATGGTATCAATGATTGAGCCAATGCTGATCATTGTCATGGGTGTTGTGGTATGCTTTATCATTGTGGCAATTATGCTGCCGATGTATGGCATGCTGGATAATGTCAGCTAATGTTTAAATGGGAGGATTAATAATGATACTGGTTATATTATTTGAAGGACAGTATATACGGTTCTATCAATTTTCTGATAATCCGCATGATCTGGAGCTTAAAAAGAGTTCAGTAATCGATCTTAATGAAAAAGAGATTTATAATGATGATGTCTATGATTTAACTAAGTTAGAGGCGATAGTCAGAGATGAAGTTAAAAAGCAGAAGTATCCGCGTAAGAATGTTAAGATACTGCTTAATAACCGCCAATTGATTCTGCGTGAGTTAAGCGTACCGATGGGAAATGAAGATGAGACGCAGACGATGGTTGCTAATGAGATGATCATGTCGCTGAATCTCAGCAATGATTATGTAGTTACTTATACTAAGCTGGGCAATACGAATGAAAATGGCATTGAAGAACAGCGGGTGTTTGCTTCGGCGATTCAGGAGAAGACGCTGGCGGGCTATAAACAAATGATGAAGGCATGCCGTCTGCGCTGCAGCAGTATTCAGACTAGTACCGCAAACCTTCTGCAATATCTCTGTACCGTTGAAAAGGATAAGACGGTATTATTTGTAGAATATAATACGGATCATGTACGTAGCTTTTTATTTGAAAAAGGTAATTTTATTTTATTGCGTACCTTAAAGGATATTATTGAATATCGTGATGAAGAGGCTTTTACACAATCCTTATTTGATAATATTGCGAAAATGGATCAATTCCAGTTTACCCGCAATCGTTATCAGCCAATTGAAGAGATTCAGATATTTGGTAATAATCCAAATCTTGAGACATTTAAGAAGCTTAATCAGGATTCAGGCCGTCCGATTACACTATTAGATAAGCCAATCATGATGCGGACTATATCCAATTATTATCAGGTGCTGGCTGGCGCATGCGCGCTGTTTGATACGCATACGATTGGTTTTTTACCTGCTTATGGAAAGAAATCAAAAAGCCGTGAAAAGATTAAGAATAAGTCTAAAAACCGATTGCTTATGACCGCTGTTGTTTCATTGCTGTTAATGGGATTGGCCTGTGGGTCAGCTTTTGCTTATGATTATTATCTGCAGAGTAAGCTGAATGAAATCACTGCTCAGATCACTCAGCGGGAAGTACCGCTTCAGGAAGCCAATCAGATTATCAATGAGTTTTCTTCTGTTAATTCATTGGATCAGACATTAACCTCCATTCAGGATATGAAAGATTTGACTGTTAAACTGACACCCGCGGTCAGTGCCTTGCTGACTTGGAATAAGTCTGGTGATATTCAAATCGCGAGTGCAGCCTATGCGAATCAGGTCTTGGAACTTAACGGCATTGCAGTTAATAATACAGACTGCGCGGCTTATGCACGGCTGCTTGATAATTCTGGTTTATTTTATACGGTAAGCTATACTGGCTTTGAGGCTCGTGAGGGTGGTTATGAGTTTGTGATGACAGCGATTCTGAAAGGAAGTGGCGAATAATGAAATTATCAAAATCAGAAACCTTGCTGATTCAGATATTGATCATAATGGTAGTTATAGCTGTTGGGTTTTTCATTTTTCTTTCGCCGATGATGAATTTGATTCAGACTCATAAATTGGCAATCTTGAGCGGTGAGAGCCAGCTTCAGGAGATGAATATGGTGATTGAACAGGCCGATTCATCTAAACCGCTGATTGAAACTCTAAGAAAGCAGGCAGCAGAAAAGGCTAAATCAGTATATCCGCTGTTAGCTAATGTTCAAGTAGATGATGAATTAATGAATTTGGCTTATCAGACGAATACGACACTGTCGATGCTGCTGATTGAGGATTTTAATGAAGAAGGATCTGAAAATGCTGATGCAGCAGTGCCTGGTATTGTTAAACAGGCGACGATTACCCTGCTTGGTGAGATTGATAATCTTTATCGTTTCATTGACGCGGTAAATAATTATAGTAAGAGCATGGTTATTGCCAGTGTAGCTGTTGAAAACGGCACTGAAACGAAAGCAGATATTGTATTGTATTTTATGCAGGCAGATATGTCGGCAATTCAATAAAGAAAGGAAGTGATCAGCATGCGAAAGGATAAACGGGGAATGGCACTAATTACAGCCATTGCGGTTCTGGCATTAATGCTGATCCTTTTTGGCGGTTTGGCGATGATATACAGTTCACAGGTCAGCCGTAATAAATTAGAGCATGAGCAGTCACAGGCAATGCTGTTGGCGCAGTCATACACAGAGATGCTGAATCATGTGTTGGAATCATCTTATGAAACTGATGCTGATTTCAGGAAGGCACTTGGTAATATCGATAGTAGGGAAGTTGAAATCGAGACAACGCTTGATAATTCAGAGCGCGATGATGACATTACAATCACCGCAAAGGGAGATAGTTGGAGGACAAACGGTAATACTAGAACAAGAACTATTGAAATTAAGGTAACTGCCACAGTTGATAATGAGACTCGCAGCATTATTTCCAATTATACGTATCAGGAAGTGACAGGCGGCGGTGTACCGGATTATGCGGTGTATGGGAATAAAATTAATTATTTTAAGAATGGTGATATGGATAAACCGGATCCTATACTATTTAATGATAACTGGTATTTGAAAAAAAAATAAGAGCGGGTTAATTAATGATCTTGCACTCTTAAGTGATGGTACAACAACGGCCTATAAAGTGGGCGGAACTGATAATGGTCCAGCCATCAATGTCTTTAATATAAAAAAAGACCCTGTAATAGCACCTAATCAATCAGATCCACCAATTGCTGCAGATTATGAAAATTTTGCGAAAGCAATCAATAATAATGGTGAAGATATAACCATCATGCCTGCCTGGTCATTACGTTTACCTGATGATACTACACCTCTTTGCTCCCAAATAATTAGTAATCATCAAATCACTAAAAATTGCATTTGGAATGAGGATATGAAAGACAAAGGGGATGTTACCTTTTATGCAGGGAATGAGGATATTATTGTTTATTTGCCAATTGATGGTGAATTAACAATTGAAAGTCCAAGTATCTATTTTGCGAAAGAGGTTTTAGGGGAAGCGGATGATAAGCATGTTAGACAGCTCTACTTTTATGCCTATCCTGTAAACTCTGATCGGCCGGCTAAGTTAACCATTGATGGCAAGGTTACAATTGCTAATTCTGAAATTGAAGGTATGTCGAAGTGTCTGGATATCTTTTTCATCTGCAATGATGAAATTAAATTATATCTTCCAGAATTAAAAACTACTAATGGAAATGAGTATAAACAACTTGAGGCTTATTTTTACTTTCCAAAGGGGACGGTAGAGTGGGATGCGGTGCCTGATTTGAGTACTGGCAATGTTTATAAAAATCGTATCCGTGGCTGTTTAATTGCCGATGAGATAAAAATTCTTGAAAATAAAAATGATAGTCATAAAGGTTTTGTCGGTATCGATTATATACCACCAAGAGAGCTTGATAGTGGTGCTTCAAATGAAAAAACAATCAGTTTCAAATTAAATAGTTATGAAGAAGGTGGCAAATCATGAAAAAGGGATTTACATTAGTTGAGATACTCACCGCGGTTGCCCTATTGGTTGTAATTGGCTTGTTTATGGCTACCGGTTATCTAACCATGATTCGGCTTAACCAACAGACCATTGTCGAACGAAGAAATCTTCATGAAGCCTCGACAATATTTGCTCAAAAAACACTGACTTCTCTTAAGCCATATGGTGATTCAATGGCCATCACTTTTAAAGTTAAAGGTAAAACTGTGGTCAAAAAAGTGGATGGCTATGTGGATGAAAAAACAGGGCTTGTTTATTATGAAATCAATGAGGTTCGGGAATGATGAACAAAATTAATAAAAAAGGCAGCTTCACCTTGATTGAATTAATCGTAAGTATTGGTATTCTTATGATAATTCTTGGTGCTATCGGCAATATGTTTGTGCCGGTGCTTAGAAATTATCATACGATTAACACAGATGTTGATTATCAGAACACGTTGAATAATATCAGCAGCAGTATTGATGAACAGATCCGTTATCTTAATGAAGATGAAATTATATTAAGTGATGAATGTATTGAGGGTTATGTGTGTATTCAAGCTGCTGATTACCAAGATCAATTTTATGATTCAAGTATTGAATTAGAGCTATCTTTCTCTTCATTTTATTATAACTATTCAACATCACCGGCATCCGGTATTAATAAAGTGATGAGTATAAAAAAAGCGGGTGAGAGTGTTTACACATTGTCTAACTCGCTGAAAATGATGAATTATTCTGGGAATACAGATACTGGCACTTATACACGTCTTAATTATAAAGTATCAGAAAAATAGATTTAGATAGGCTTGAATGATCTGCGGGCCATAAAGTGAGGCAATTGATATGCCCAATGCCAGAAAAGGTCCCAAAGCCATGTAGGATTTACCTTCGCGTTTCTTAATCAGCATCAGACAGGCTGCATAGAAACCACCGATGATGATACCGATGATACCGGCAAGCAGGGTGTTGGCAAAACCAAGAAATAGACCGGAAGCAGCCATCAGTTTGATATCACCGCCGCCAATGCCGCCATGAGTTATCCAGGCAATCAAAAACAATGGCAGGGCGATGACGATGCCGCCTAAAAGGATTGATGAAAGTTCAGGCTGGTTGATCAGATAGCTGCCGGCTGCCAATGCCAGAATGAAAAAATGTGAACCATCGGGAATTTCCATGGTATCAATATCAATAAAGGAAATGACGATCATAACACATAAAAGCAGTGCGTGAATGATGAAATTCAGACTGATGCCATACCGGTTAAAGCTAAGCAGAAAAGCGAAACCGCCAAGCAGTCCTACAAATGGATACCGCGCTGCAATCGGCGCACCGCAGTAGGCGCATTTACCGCGCAGGAAGAGCCATGAGAACACAGGAACAAGATCTTTTGGAAATAGCCGATGATGGCAGGCAGGACAAAAGGAATAGCCCTTGCTGACGCTGAGTTTATTGGGTACTCGATAAATGACCACATTTAAAAATGATCCAATCACGCAGCCAAAAATAAAGATATATAAATAAAATAAAAAGGGTATCATACATTCACCTCAGAAATATGATACACTAATTGTTGGATAAAAGAAACTAGGGGGTGCATTTATGAGAAAAAATGTTCGTTTAGGTGAGGTGCTTGTAGAGAATCAGGTCATTACTGAGGAACAGCTGCAAAAAGCACTTGAAATACAGAAAAAAGAAGGTAAAAGACTAGGTGAAGTGTTAACCAGTCATGGGATGTGCAGTGAATATCAGATGCTGAATGCTTTGGCTAAACGCCTGAATTTGACTTATGAGCCTAATATTGCCGCTCAGGTTGATGTTGAAATCGCAAAAATCGTACCGGAACAGCTTGTTAGAAAACACAGCATCGCACCGCTTTATATCAAAGAAGGGGTGCTGTACGCGGCGACCAACGACCCATTGAATTTCTTGGGCTTAGATGATATCGGCATGGCCAGCGGGCTGGACATAGAGGTTATTGTTTCACCGAAGCAGGATGTTTTGGAAACTATTGATAAGCTGTATGCGAAAGCCAATACAAAGCAAGTGTTAGAGAATATCAGCAATGAATATGAAGATTACACAAGCAGTACCGTTTCACTGGAGGATTTTGAACAGGTAAACGACCGCATTGATGCTTCTCCGGTTGTTCAGCTGGTCAACTCCATGATCCGTGAAGCGATTCAGATGAATGCGAGTGATATTCATATTGAACCGCTGCCGCAGATGACCCGTGTGCGTTTCCGTGTTGATGGTTCTTTGTTTGAGCATACGATGCTTAAAAATAATATTCATGAATTAATCGTAACTCGTATCAAGATTTTGGCTGGTTTAAATATTGCTGAGAAGCGTGTTCCGCAGGATGGCGGTATTGCGCTTGATCTGCCTGGCGGTAAGGTCGATGTGCGTGTCAGTATGCTGCCGACCATTTATGGAGAAAAGGTTGTACTGCGTTTGTTAGGTTCTGATAAGAATGTCAATTATGATTTGAAGCAGCTTGGTTTTACACCGCATAATCTGAATTTAATTGAACGTTCACTATATAATACAAATGGTATCATATTGATGACAGGCCCAACCGGCAGCGGTAAGACTACAACTTCTTATTCAATTCTCCAACAGATCCAATCGCCGGAATTAAATATTGTTACCATTGAAGATCCGGTGGAAAAGAAATTTACCAATATCAATCAGATGCAGGTAAACGCCGGTATCGGCCTGACTTTTGCGAGCGGTCTGCGTTCGATTCTGCGTCAGGACCCCGATGTTATTTTGATTGGTGAGATCCGTGATGAAGAAACGGCTTCAATTGCCATTCGTTCCGCCATTACTGGTCACCTAGTATTATCTACGCTGCACACCAATGACGCGGTGGCTGCCATTCCGCGTTTGCTGGATATGGGAGTGCCAGCTTATTTGTTAGCCGCTGCACTGCGTTGTGTCATCGCTCAGCGTTTGGTTCGTAAAATATGTCCGCGCTGTTCCCATGAAAGGCATTTGACTGAACATGAAAAGTCCTTACTGAACTGTCCTGAACTGGATGTTGTAAAGGAAGCGGACGGCTGTGATTACTGCGGTCATACAGGCTACCACGGACGTACTGCGATTCATGAGGTTGTATTGATCGATAAAACGATTTATAAGATGATCAGCAGCGGCGATCCGCAGGAACTGATTTATCAAATGGCGGTTAAGAATGGCATGACAACGCTTCGTTCAGAGGGAATTCGTTTATTAAGAGAAGGTATTACCAATTTTGATGAAGTTATCAAGCTGATATATTCGACAGAATAGGAGACAGACATGATTGAACATTATTTAGATATTGCCCGTGAACGTAAAGCGAGCGATCTGCATTTTACTTATGGTTTGCCGCCGATGATTCGTATCAATGGTGAGCTGACAGCTTTAAACAGTGAACTATGTGATGATATGCTGCTTAACGCATTAGCGGTTGAATTGATGCGGCCTGATGAGACTGAATATTTTAATACCGGCCGAGATATTGATACGTCCTTTACCGGGGCTGATCAAACCCGCTACCGTCTGAATATTTTCCGCCAGAAGGGACATACCGCTTTAGCGATTCGTCTTTTAAATGATCATATACCGACAATGCAGGAATTAGGACTGCCGCCGGTATTGCATAAGCTATGTGCCCTGCCAAGAGGCTTGGTGCTGGTAACCGGGCCAACCGGCAGCGGTAAATCAACGACTCTGGCATCAATGATTGATGAAATCAATCAGCTGAAACACTGCCATATTCTAACCATGGAAGATCCGATCGAATATGTGCATGAGCATAAGAACTGTATGGTCAATCAGCGTGAGATTGGCCGTGATTCTGACAACTATTTAGCGGCGCTGAAATCGGCGCTGCGTGAAGATCCCGATGTAATTCTGATCGGTGAGCTTCGTGATTATGAAACGATTTCCTTAGCGGTATCGGCGGCGGAAACCGGCCATTTGGTTTTTGCTACTTTGCATACCCGCGGTGCTACACAGACGATTGACCGTATGGTTGACGTATTCCCAGCGCATCAGCAGGGACAGATCCGCACCCAGCTGGCAAACTGTCTGCGGGCGGTAATCTCTCAGCAATTGCTGCCGCGTCAGGATAAGGACGGCCGGGTTGCTGCCTTTGAAATCATGATTGTCAACGACGCGATTGCCAACCTGATCCGTGAATCCAAGACGTTCCAGATTCCTACAATCATGCAGACCAATCTGAAAGAGGGGATGATTCTTTTGGATAATGATTTAGTGAACCTTGTCCGCGCGGGAATCATCGATTACGAAACCGCTCTGACCAAATGCAATGACCCTGCCGCAATCAGAAAAGCAATGCCTTACTAAATATGGTGAAAGCCATATTTTTTAAATGAAAATATTTAGTAATTCTTTAATATTTTGACAAGTAAAGTTTAAAAAAAGATGATTATACTTACTGAAAGAAAGGTGATCAAGCATTAAGTTTAATAAAATTTTCAAAATTTTCACACTTTCTTCATTCAATTTTCACAAAAGGCGCTTAAAATAAGAATCAGAAAGAGATAAGAAGCAGCCGTCACTGCTAGTCGGAACCATATTTCCCTTTTCATTCAATCCCACGACACTTATCTCTCTCTATTACCTATATAAATAAAGGAGGGTGGAATATGCGCGTACTATCATTGAACCTGCATGGTTATCAGGAAAAAGAGCCAGTTAAAAAATTACAGATCATCGCTGATTCAATTCTTGAAAATGATATTGATATTATTTGCTTCAGTGAGTGTGCTCAGCGTTATTTCACACCTATCGTTGATCGTAATATAAAAAAAGATAATGCCGCTTATCTGATTCAGCAGGCATTAAACGCCCAAGGCAGCAGTCAGTATGAACTGCATTATGAAAAGGTTCATTTTGGTTATTTTGGCTTTGTGGAGGGCTTGGCGATTTTAAGCCGTTATCCGATTCTCAGCTGTGAAAGCTTTTATGTATCAGCTCAGCGTTCAATGCTGACGCCTAATACACGCAAGGTAATGGAAGTGCTGATCAAGGTGGGAAATCATCCCATTATGATTTATAACGCGCATCTGGGCTTTGATCGTAAAAATCAATTCCTGACGCAGTTTGAAAAAATACATGAACGGGCGAGCCGTCATCATATTCCTTCAATCATTACTGGAGATTTTAATATTGACAGTGCATCCATTGATTATATGGAAATGATGCATTATGGTTATGTAGATTCATATTCCTTTAATCAATCAGAGGGTGATACATGGCATAAGGGCAGAAAAAGCCTGCGTCTTGACTACATGCTTGCGCGCTCCTCACTAAATATTCAGCAATATTGTCATTTATTTAAGGAAGAGCGGGTTTCTGATCATCTAGGAATCCTGACACAGTTTAGTTTCTAACCGCTTTTGCGGTTTTTTTCTTGTGTCATGGGGCATACTACAACCGGTGATGCATATGAAAAATATACAATTTGCAGTCTTTAATTTCGCAACCTTTATATCGATATCAGCAGTAAATTCACAGCTGATTCCTTTTTTAAATGAAAGCGGCTATACACCGGCACAAAAGGGCTGGGTGTTAGGTTTCAGCGCGCTGGCATCTTTGCTTTTCGCAGCTGTTATCGGCTGGATCAGTGATAAAACCGGTAAGATGAAACCGATGTTCATCATTACAACGCTCTTATTTATGGCCGCTGTGTTTGCTTCTTTTATATTAACCAGTGATTTGTGGATCAAGGCAATCTGTGTCATTTTAATGTTTGGGATTGTCAAGGAAGTTATGAGTATCAATGAAACATGGGTTTTTCAGCTTAAACCTAAAACCTTTGGTAAATATCACTGTTTCTCAGCAGCAGGTCTGGTCAGCGGCTCCTTGGCAGCAGGCTTTATTTATAAACAATTCAACAGTATTGGTTTATGCATTCTCTGTCTGAGCGCTTCTGCTATTTCATTACTGTGCGGTTTTTTTATCAAGGAAAAGGAAGCGGCGGAAAAGGGTTCAATTTCATTAGCCAGTATGAAAAAACTGTTGATGAATAAATCGTATCAGCGCTTATTGATGATTTTATTTCTATTGATGATTACCGGCTTCGCGGATCAGTTTGTGGTCGTGGATAAGCTGATTGCATTGGGCGGTGATCGCATCGCGGTATCTGTGAAATTTGCGATTCAGTCGCTGATGGAAATACCGATTTATTTATTTTCCGCTAAATTATTTAAGAAGTTTGAGCCATCACGCTTATTGTTGGTAGCGGCATTGATGACTGGCGTTAAATTTGTGGCCTATGGTTTCTGCGCGACACCGCTATGGGTGCTGATCACGGCGGCTTTGCAGCTGTTTACCCATCCGATTATCGTTTTAACCAGCAAGCTGCTGATTCAGGAAGTAACACCTAAGCAGCTGGCAGCTTCAGCGCAGATTGTGGGCTTTGCGATTTATTTTGGTATCAGCGGTTTTTTAACACCGGTAATTGGCGCGTGGCTTGTAGAACGTTTTGATTTTAACATCACTTGCTGGATCTTTGCATGTATCGCGATTATTCCTACATGGATGATCATAAAAATGCGTAAAAGTAAGGGAAATCAGCCGGCTTAAGCTTTTTTCTGAGGAGAATGAATTTTCATCCCGGCCAGATTCTGTTATACTATATAAGTAATTTTGGGAGGTGGAAGCATGCTTGAAAAGCTATTGTATAAGATTGTCGATTTCGGCCGTAAGCATCCTTCATTAAGATATGTTATGCTTCTGCCGCTGGCGGTTATCTATCTGCTTGACTCAATTTTATATTATTTAAGTCTGCCTTTCAGATTGATATTCGTAGCATTTTCTAATCTGCGTAAAGAAAAAATAGAAATCCTGGAAGTTGAAGACTATCTAAATAAGGAACAGGCGCCGCCTAAGCCAAAGCATCGTTTCAGAAAAGCACTGGCGGTTGTGATATTGCTGGGACTGTGCGCGATTTATCCTATTTCCCGTTATGTTAAAAGCATGAGCCGGCCAATGCTGATTACTCATTTTGAAGCGCTCGCTGATGATCAGCTGATGATTGCTCAGGGCAGTACGATTGATGAATTAGCACTGCCGGATACGATTCAAGCAAGCGGTTATGCACTTGATAAAGCGGGGAATCAGGTTGGCAATGAGAAAAGCATCAACTTGAAAATCAGTCAATGGAATGTAGAACCAGGTTTTGAAGCTGAGGCAGAAGCGGGTGTGACTTATACATTTACGCCGATTCTATCTGAGCGATTTGAAACCGAAGCGCCGCTGCCGCTGATTATTCGTACAGTAAGCAGCAATTATATTGAAAGTGAAACTGTTAATGAAGTATATTTGAATGGCAAGGGAAGTGATGCCAATGACGGTCAATCACCGCTTACGGCAGTTCAAAGCTTTGAACGGGCTAAGGAATTGCTGAATCATGAAGCGGGAACAATCTGGATCATCAATGGCATTACGATCAAGGATGAACAAGTCTGGGATGCTGATCAGCCGATTACGCTGAAACGCTATATGGGTTCAGCTTCATATCCTGCTTATACAGGAACATTGATTGATATTCGCAGCAGCGGTTCGCTGACTCTAAACCAAATCAGCATCGACGGCTCTTCTTTTGAAAGTGAAGCGGCAGCGATACTGGTCGACGGCAAGCTTAAAATTAGTGAGCTGACACAGATTATAAACAATCAGTATCCTGATCATGCGGGGGCAATTGATGTCGGCAGCAAGGGATCTCTTGAATATCCGGAATCACTCACCTTCGATGGCTGCAGTACCGATATCCACGGCAGTTATATCTCAATGCAAAACGGCAGTTCGATAATTAGCTATACACAGGCAGAATAAAAGGCGTTAAGAATGCTCCATAAGGAATTCCAACGCCTTTTTCTTATTGTGCTTTAGCTTGCAGATAGGCTTCAATTTCACCGGCAACATGCTGGGCATATTTAACGGCCTTTACTACGGTTTTAGCGCCGGTCACAACATCACCAGAAGCAAAGACGCCGACTCTTGTCGTTTTCCCGTCTTCGTCGGCAATCAGCAAGCCGTTCTTACCGGTTTCTAAGCCGGTTGTATTGCGGACAATATTGTTTTTAGGCAGCTGTGATACCGCAATAATGATGGAATCACAGGCAAATAGATGATCGCTGTCCGCTTTTTCAACACTTTGCGGATGGCCGTCCGAATCCATGACAACCTCACAGTCAGCAACGATCATACCTTCCTCGCTGCATGCCTTAGGGATCTTGTAGAAGACAAATTTAACACCGTCATCGATGGCCCCCTGCAGTTCAGCTTCCGTAGCTGAGATATTCTCCTTCCCTTTGCGATAGAGAATCGTCACATCACAGCCATGACGGCTGGCGGTACGCGCCGCGTCCATCGCGACATCACCGGCACCGATAACCGCTACCTTTTTGCCGAGTTGATAGACCTCTGGATCTTTTAGATAATCGATGGCATAATGCACATTGCCTAAGCTTTCCCCAGGGATATTTAAGGTTCTCGGATTCCATACACCCGTACCGATAAATAAGGCGTCATAGCCATCCTCCAAAAGCCGGTCAATGGTCAGCACTGGACCAATCAAAGTGTTCGGCCTGATTTTTACCCCTAATTCAAGCAGCTTTTCTTCCAGTAAATCAAGAATTGTCCGCGGCAGCCTGAAATCAGGAATACCATAGCGGAGAACACCGCCAATGCGCGGATGAGCATCAAAAATAGTGACAGGATAACCCTTCTGGGCCAGCTGCAGGGCAATCGTAATCCCTGCCGGACCGCCGCCGATAATGCCTACCCGCTGATTATGGATGCGTTTTTCAGTAAAATGAACATGCTTTAAATAATGCATGGAAATTTCATTTTCAATGGCTGGGAAATCAACTGGTTCGCCTTTGATGCCGCGGATACAATTACCCCGGCATTGTTTTTCATGCGGACAGACAATGGAACAGATGGCTGAGAGCGGATTGTTGTCAAACAATCGTTTGCCAGCCTGTTCATAGCGTCCTTCTTTATAATCGAGAATTACCTCCGGAATCGGCGTATGAATCGGACAGGCGCTGACACAGCGCGCATTCTTGCAATTCAAACAGCGATTTGCAGTTTCTAAATTTTTCATAACATCACCTTCACTTGACCTATATTCTAACATACTTTAAATTGAAATGCTTTTTCTTTGTCCCAATTTTTGCGTAAACGTGATACACTGATAGGGAAAAAGAGGAGTAATTGAATGAAAAGTTATCTGATTGATCTTGATGGTACAATGTATCGGGGAAATGAAAATATTGATGGCGCCAGAGAATTTATCGCTTGGTGTATCGCCAAGCAGCAGCCCTTTTACTTTCTGACGAATAACGCTACCCGTACCCGTTTAGAGAATGTGCAGCATATGGAAAAACTGGGGTTCAAAGGCATTCGTGAAGATCAGTTTTTTACCTCAAGCATGGCGGCGGCGCGCACGATGCAAAAATTCAGCACGAAGCGCAACGCATATATGATCGGCCAGGCAGGTTTAAGAGAAGCCTTATTGGATGCCGGGTTTAAGCTTGTTGAAGAAGATGTCGATTTTGTTTTTGTGGGCCTTGATGCCAATGCTGATTATGAATCATATTCTAAGGCACTGAGTTATTTAGTAAATGGCGCAAAGCTGGTTGGCACCAATAATGACCGCAAGCTGCCGCATGGCAAAGGCTATAAGCTTGGCAACGGTTCAATTGTGGCCATGTTTGAGTATGCGAGTGAACAGCAATCACCTAAGATCGGCAAACCGTATCCGCCTATTCTTAATGAAGCGCTTGAGTATTTTAATATTAGAAAAGAAGATGCAATTTGTATCGGTGATAATTTGGAAACCGACATCCTGCTTGGTGTTAATTGTCAGGTCGAAACAATCTTTGTGACAACGGGTGTGCATACATTCGCGGACATTGAACGCTTTCAAATCGTACCGACACATAAGATCCGTTCACTTTATGAATTGATGAGCGAATAAAAACATACAATGGAACAGGTGATCTCATGAATGCAGACCTGTTCCTTTTAATTTATGCCTGTTTAAAGGCATTCTTACCTTTACCTTCCATTGAGGCTGTCTTTGTACCGCTATGTCTGGCAGCCCCGACCAAAAGCTTTTACTATGCGGTAGTCAGCGGTATCGGTACCTTTTTAGGCGGTTACATCGGTTATGAGCTAAGTGTCAGCTATGGCCGTAAGGTTGCCTTAAAGCTGGTCAATGAAGAAACACTGTCCGAAGGAGAGGCAGCCATGCAGAAATATGGCGCGATGGCTGTTATCCTTGGATCGCTGACACCTTTTCCTGACTTCGTACTGGCTTATCTGGCTGGTTTATGCCGAATGAACCGCTGGCTCTTTTTATTGCTTGACGGCGGCTGCCGCTTTATGCGCTCATTGCTTGTTGCGGCAACATTAAGCAAAGCGAGTGAATTTATCGCAATCGAGAAATATTCAACGCTGCTCTCTATTTTGATTCTTGTTTATTTTCTTGGCAAGTACGTAATCCGTAAAAAAACGTAAGAGGGGATCGTCACGCATCAGTTCCGGATGCCATTGAACGGCAAACATATCCGCTTTTTCAATTGCTTCAATCGTTCCATCGCCGGCAATCGCGCTGATCATAAAACCTTCAGGGCATTGCGCAAGTGCTTGATGATGATAAGAATTGACTGAAGGCAGCGGCATACCGCTTAAAAATGAATGAGGGGCAATGATCAGCGGATGGCTGGTTTTCATATGTTGGTCAATATCTTGATATAAAGCCGCATGATACACCACAGCTAGAATCTGAATACCGCGGCATAAGCCAAACAAGGGAAGATGATGTTTTTCACAATAATGAATGCAGTCAATATCCAGCTGTTCGATGCTGGCTTTTTCGATGACAGTATTAGGGTGTGGTTTATCGTTAAAAAGAAGCGGATCAACATCGTCGCCGCCGCTGATCAGCACACCATCACACCCAGAAAGCTGGTCTTTGATGTCAGCTTGTGGATAAATCAGTACCGGTGTAACACGAAGTGCCAGAAGCGCATGAATTAACGGTGCTGAAATTTGATACCGTGACTCAGCTTCATTAAGCCGAACGGGAAGGGCAATTTTTAAACGCATAGGATCACCTGCATTAGCCTATGCATAAATCAAGAAAAGGTGCCGTTGCACAGATGGATAGGCTTAACTCAATCGTAAAAATCATAGTCATTAAGCCGTTTGGACTATCTTTTTGGATAGCGTTTTCATCATTAAAATGGAAGGGTTTTCCAAAATAAGTAAATGTGCATAAATAAAATTCTTAATGAACATCTGATTAACAGCTTGAGTATCAGCCAAGAACATTTCTCATGTTTAAAAATCTTTTTAATAACAGTTGACATTCCTAACGAAAAAAAGTAATATTTATACAGGCAGTAATGCCTCTTTCATCTTAACCTAACTTACTTTTCTTCCCCCACCCATACTTGTAAGTTAGTTCTCCCCCAAAGTTAAGATGATCGTATGCATCATTGAAGGCACTTGAAAAAGTGTCTTTTTTCATGTTGAAATTGAATCAGAAAAATATAATTAAAAGATTATTTAAAGTTAATGCAGCTTGATGATTTATGGTATGCAGTTTAAAAAGTTAATTTGCCGCCTCAAATCATTAGTTTTATATATTTTTAAAATTGTTATTGATAATAGGTGCGGATTTTATGTATTATTAGCTTTAAGGTATCAAATTGTAGCTTTATACAAAACGTAATATCTGCAAGCAGATTTATACTATGTGTCTTTTTGATTAGGAGGTGCGTGATGATCAGGAAGCGATTTACTGACGATGTTTTTGCGAAAAGTGATATCACCCATGTGCGGGAAACCGTGCGGATGATTGCGGTATATCATGACCGCTATGCTTTTCTGGAAATAAAAAGAGATGATATTTTTGGCTGTCTGCGTCATCTTGAAACACTGGGCGGCGGCATTGAGGTTAATGAAAGCCACGCCCAGGCAATTCAGCGCGAGCTGCTTGAGGAGAGCGGCTGGGAAGGGGAGATTTTACGGCCATTATGTGTGATTGAGGATACTTACAATCTGATTCAGCGCCGGACGATTTCTCACTTCTATGCGGTCAGGCTGATTCGGCAAAGCCGCCCCTGCGCTTATACTGAAGAAGAAAAGCAGCTGATTCACGGTTTAGTTTTCTTAAGTGAAGAGGAAGTGCTGAAGGAACTGTCAGCGCCTGATAAACAGTCGATTCAGAAGCTGATTTATCAGCGTGATTTATTTGCATATAAGTGTTATCTTGAAACATGCTAATTGTGAAGAAGTTATTAAAAGCAAAGTAAATGAAATCTTTGCTTTTTTTTGTTATGCTAATGCAAGTAAGGAAAAGGATATAGAGATGCAAATAACAAAACGTGATGGAACTAAAGAAACATATGAATCAAATAAAATTGCCCGGGTAATTAAACTGGCGTTTGAAAACACACAAAGCTGTATAGAAGCTGAACAGCTGAAGGTGATGCTTCAGGAAATTGAACAGCAGCTGGTTGAGAATCCTGATGATATTAAAGTAGAACAGATTCAGGATCTTGTGGAAGTAAGCATGATGAAGCATGGCTTTTATAAGCAGGCAAAAAGCTTTATTCTTTATCGGGATCAGCAGGCTAAAAACCGCCGCATCGTCGATGAGCTTGCTGCCTCTTTGCCGCTGGCCGGACTGCGGCCGGTATTAAAGGGAATCCATAAGGATTATGGCAAGGCATTGGCACTTGATCTGATGCTGGCAAAGTATCAGACTTTCTATAAGCCGGAAATGGATATGGATCAGCGTCTTAAGAGCTTGATACGATCTGCCGTTGAGTGCGTCAGCGCTGAAGCTCCGCAGTGGGAATTTATTGCCGGCCGTTTACTGAACTTTCAGAATAATCATATGATTGAGGAGAGAATGGCTGCCCTGAATATTCACAGCTTCTATGATAAGCTGGTCTATTTAACAGAACAGGAATTATACGGCCGTTATATTCTTGAAGCATACAGCAAGCAGGAAATTGATGAATTAGCGGCGGCGTTAAAGGAAGAGCATACAAAGCT
Organism: Dielma fastidiosa; assembly: GCF_003475485.1. Taxonomy (NCBI): domain Bacteria; kingdom Bacillati; phylum Bacillota; class Erysipelotrichia; order Erysipelotrichales; family Erysipelotrichaceae; genus Dielma; species Dielma fastidiosa. The sequence goes on from NZ_QRQL01000005.1 coordinate 48,145, forward strand.
GTTTACTTACAGCGGTCTTGATCTGGTTATTAAACGATATTTGATCGCGGATAAGGATCATCAGGTTTTAGAGAAGCCGCAGGAAATGTTTATGGGAATCGCGATGCATTTGAATATGAATGAGAAGGAAGACCGTCTGCATAAGGTCATTGAGCTGTACGAGGTATTAAGCACTTTAAAAGTAACAATGGCAACACCGACGATGTCAAACTCCCGCAAACCGTATTTTCAGCTTTCAAGCTGCTTCATCGATACTGTACCGGATTCTTTAGAAGGAATTTACCGCAGCATTGACAATTTCGCGCAGATTTCAAAATTCGGCGGCGGCATGGGCTTGTATTTTGGCAAGGTTCGCGCGGTCGGATCTGATATCCGCGGTTTCAAAGGTGTAGCCGGCGGTGTGGCACGATGGATCAAGCTGGCCAATGATACCGCGGTGGCAGTGGATCAGCTTGGTGTGCGGCAAGGCTCTGTAGCGGTTTATCTTGATGTATGGCACAAGGATATCCTTGATTTTCTGCAGCTGCGTACTAACAACGGTGATGACCGCAAAAAGGCTCATGATGTCTTTCCGGCTGTCTGCTATCCGGATCTGTTTTGGAAAATGGCCCGTGAGGATCTGAATCAGCAATGGTATTTGATGTGTCCGCATGAAATCTTAATGATCAAAGGCTATGCGCTTGAAGATTATTATGGTGAGGAATGGGAAAAGCGTTATTTTGACTGTATCCATGACGAACGTATCAGCAAGCAGGCAATCCTATTGAAAGATTTGGTACGTCTGATTCTTAAGTCAGCGATTGAAACCGGTACACCGTTTGCCTTTAACCGCGATCATGTTAATCGCATGAATCCTAATAAGCATGCGGGAATGATTTATTCATCAAATCTTTGCAGCGAAATCGCTCAGAATATGAGCGCGATCGAGAGTGTGTCAAAAACAATAGAAGAAATTGACGGAGAGACGGTCATTGTGACAAAGACGAAGCCGGGTGATTTTGTCGTGTGCAATCTGGCATCTTTGGTGCTGGGCAATATTAATGTTCATGATCAGGAGGAACTGCGTAAGATTATCAGCATCATTGTCCGCGCATTGGATAATGTTATCGATTTGAATTTCTATCCGATTCCATATGCCAAGGTTACCAATCAGCGTTATCGTCCAATCGGTTTAGGGACCAGCGGTTATCATCATCTGCTGGCAAAGGAAGGCATTCGCTGGGAAAGTGAAGAACACCTGCGGTTTATGGATCAGGTGTATGAACAAATCAACTATTATGCGATTGAAGCCAGCTGTGAGCTAGCGGCAGAAAAGGGCTGTTATGCTTATTTCAGCGGTTCTGAATGGGAGAATGGAAATTACTTTACCGATCGTGGTTATCAGGATGAAAAGTGGCAGCAGCTAAGTGCGCGTGTTCATCAATCAGGGCTGCGCAATGGTTATTTGCTGGCAATTGCGCCAACCAGCTCGACTTCAATTATTGCCGGTACAAGCGCGGCTGTCGATCCGATTATGAATCGTTTCTTCCTTGAAGAAAAGAAAGGCAGCATCATCGCCCGCGTAGCACCGGATCTGAATATGAAAACATGGTGGATTTATCAAAGCGCGCATACGATCAATCAGGAATGGGTGGTTAAAGCCGCTGGTATCCGTCAGCGCCATATTGATCAAAGTCAGTCTTTAAATCTGTATATCACAAATGATTATACATTTAGACAGGTGCTGAATTTATATATTAAAGCATGGGAAAATGGTGTAAAGAGCGTTTATTATATTCGTTCTAAATCACTGGAAGTAGAAGAATGCGAAGTATGCGCGGCATAGGAGGACAAGATGGAAACCGTAAATAAGAAAGCGTTGTTTAATGAATTTGGTGATACTGATGTTTTAAAGAAACGGATGATTAACGGTAATACAACCAATCTGAATGATTTTAATAATATGAAATATCAATGGGTATCCGACTGGTACCGTCAAGCGATGAATAATTTCTGGATACCTGAAGAAATTAATCTGAGTCAGGATGTAAAGGATTATCATCGTTTAAGCAATGAGGAACGAACAGCTTATGATAAGATTCTTTCCTTTTTAATCTTCCTTGACAGTATTCAAACCGCTAATCTGCCTTGTGTTTCTGAATATATTACAGCCAGTGAGGTAAATCTCTGCCTGACGATTCAGGCTTTTCAGGAAGCGGTGCATTCCCAGAGCTACAGTTATATGCTGGATACTATTTGTTCACCGGCTGAACGTGATTCGATTTTATATCAATGGAAGGATGATCCGATTCTTTTAGCCCGCAATCATTTTATCGGTGACTTGTATAATGAATTCCAAGCGAAAAAGACTAGCTTCCAGTTAGTAAAAACATTGATTGCCAATTATATTTTGGAAGGCATTTATTTCTACTCAGGCTTTATGTTTTTCTATAATCTTGGCCGTAATGGCAAGATGCCAGGGTCCGCTCAGGAGATTCGATATATCAACCGTGATGAAAACACTCACTTATGGCTGTTTCGCTCGATTCTGCTGGAACTGAAAAAAGAAGAACCGCAGCTGTTTACTGATGAGTATGTGGCGGTTTATAAAGCGATGCTGGCTCAGGGTGTTGAGGAAGAAATTCGCTGGGGAGCTTATGTGCTTGGTGATAAGATTGAGGGTCTGTCTTTAAAAATGATTGAGGAATATATTTATTACCTGGGGAATCTGCGCAGCCTGGGACTTGGTTTTGGCAAGCTTTATGATGGCTATGACAGTGAACCGGCTTCTATGGCATGGGTATCTCAATATGCTAATGCGAATATGATTAAAACCGATTTCTTTGAAGCTAAATCAACAGCCTATGCGAAATCAGGCGCTTTGGTTGATGATTTATAGGATTGCAGACACTGTGAAATAAGGGGGAATTGCAGACTGCTGTTTGTGATTTCAGCGGACATTATCACTATTAGGTAAAATTAATGAAAAAAATAAAATATCAGTTAAATTATACTAGCCAATTTAGAAGGATGATGCTATAATAATAACTGAGCTTAATAGCTCATTCCCCACCCATTCATGTTCTTTAGGGGTTTAGAACATGAAGTCTGTCCCTCCCCATGGGACAGACACCCTATAAACAGCGAATCCGGTTCAAAGCCGGATTTTTTTTCGTCTGAAAATGAAAAAACGCTGAATGTTTCAACAGCGTTCTTATAAGAATCGTTTTTTCTTAAACAGCCAGATACAGAAAAGAATGATCAGGATACTGCATAAAATAATCATTGGATATCCATACTGCCAAGTAAGCTCAGGCATATTGATGAAATTCATGCCATACCAGCCAGCAATTAAGGTTAAGGGCATAAAGATGGCGGTAATCACTGTCAGAACTTTCATAATTTCATTCTGACGCAGATCTAGCTGTGCCTGATAGACTTCACGCACCTGCATTGAATATTCCCGCAGTGTGAGTGTTTCTTCCCGCAGACGGTTGATGCGGTTACTGAATAGCTTTAGAAATCGCAGCTCATGATCATTAAAGAAATCATTTTCATTTTCAATCAGCTCCATCGTCAGATCATCAAGCTGACGATATGTATGCGAGAGTGCCGTCACTTCTTTGCGGATGGCGATCATTTGATGATTGAAGCGATTCAGAGTACCTTTAAAGACATCTTCTTCCAAACCGGCAATCTGATTCTCCAAGGTTTCCAGTTTCTGCGGATGATCCAAAACAAGCATTTCCAGAAAATCATAAACAAGCCGGCCCAGCTGGGGTTCTTTCCATTGTCTTGTTTCAGCCAGTGTTTTTAAGATTGCTTCAGCGGTATGGGTATCATCGATAAAGACCAGCATTTCATTCCAGATGCCTAAAAGAAACTGCTTCTTTTTATGGAACGTGGTATCCGGAATACTGAAAGCGGCAATCATGCAGTCAGCATGGACTTCAGCCTTACAGAAACGGGAAAGCGGCTGGGCGATGAGGGTGGTAAGATCAATTGGCAGTTTGACATCTAATGCCTGCTGATGGGTAAAACAGGCAATTAATCGGGTATTCGGTTCAATTTGATTTATATCAATTTCATGCAGTTGATTTGTTAATTGATAAAGCATAAGATTCATCCTTTCAATGCTTCTATTATAGCACTTATTAACCAACAAGGTTTAGATTCGGGTTGTTGTCATGCCTTGCTTAGATGCTGTGCGCATAATATAGCGCAGAAACAAAATGTTTCGGAAAGGTGGACAATCAATGAAAATACACAATTGCCGGGGATTTCCTATTACGGTATATGGAGGGATGTTTAATCATTCTGCTTATTTGCTTCAGTTTACTGAAGCGAATGAAGAACAGGCACTATATTTTGACGGCCAGTCACCCTCACATCACAGCATTGCTTTTGAATCCGGTGTTTTAGATGCGGAAAGCGGCTTCAGCTTGATGCCGGGAACGCTGATTCTCAAAGAAGCAGGCATCTATGCGCTTGATTATACGCTTTGCTTAGCGGCTGGCGGGGATATGGAGTGCAGGGTATCAGTCTATGCTGATGGTGTTTTGCTGCTGAATTCAATGTCGGTGCAGCAGCTTAGCGCGAATACACCAATGATGTTTAGCCGCCGTACCTATTATCCATTAAACGCAGGCGCGCGTATTCAGCTTATGCTGCATACAAAGAAAGCGGGACTTTTAATGGTTGGCGCTAAAATGTCGGAGCTGCTTGCTGAAAAACTCGCTGATCTGTAAAATTTGCCTTCCGGTTATCCGGGAGGCTTTTAAGCACATAAATAAATACCCTTTGAATGAATTGGCAAACCGTGCAATAATAGTGCATAAAGGAAGGAAGATAGGATGAAACGATGGGTTAAACGGGCAGCTGGATCAGCTCTTGCTTTGCTGGTGCTTTTGAGCAGCGCTTTTTATTTTTACACAAAAGATTATTATCATGCGCAGGAGCAGGTGGTATCTGTTTTCAGCATGGCGGATCATATCGAGGTTTATGATGATTATACGGTATTAGCGGCAGATTCAGCGGCTGGTCTTATCTTTTATCCGGGTGCTAAGGTAGAGGAGACTGCTTATCTTCCGCTTTTAAGCAAGCTTCAGCAGGCGGGAATCACCTGTGTCTTAATTAAAATGCCGCTTCATCTGGCGTTTTTGAATCCAAACGCGGCTGATGATGTCTTGGCTGAGCTGTCACAGATCAAGCATTGGTATATGGCCGGTCACTCCCTGGGCGGTGCGATGGCAAGCGCCTATGCGGCTGAGCATATGGATAAAATCGAAGGGGTAATTTTATTAGGCGCGTATGTTTACGGTGATCTTCCGGACGAGCAAGCCTTAGTGATTTACGGCAGTGAAGATGGTGTGCTGAACCGCAATCAGCTGACAAGCGGCACGATTACTGTTATAAAGGGCGGCAATCACGCACAGTTTGGCTGTTACGGCATTCAGGCAGGCGATGGTGAAGCGAGCATCAGCGCTGAAGAACAGCAGGCTCAAAGCGCTGCAATCATTACTGAATTTATCCAATCGAGCGCAAAATAAAAACAGATACACTGAATGAAGTGCACCTGTTTTCATAAGCTCTATTATAATAATTAATTATTCACCGAAATAACGTTTCAATAAGCCGGCAAATGCGCAGCCATGTCTAGCTTCATCCTTAGCCATTTCATGTACAGTATCATGGATTGCATCAAGATTTGCTTGTTTAGCGCGTGTAGCCAGATCCTTCTTGCCAGCGCATGCGCCATTTTCAGCAGCCACACGCAGCTCAAGGTTTTTCTTTGTTGAATTTGTAACAACTTCACCTAATAATTCAGCAAACTTTGCAGCATGTTCAGCTTCTTCCCAAGCCGCTTTTTCATAATACATACCAATTTCAGGATAACCTTCACGATGAGCGACACGAGCCATTGCAAGATACATACCTACTTCAGAGCATTCACCTTCAAAGTTCATTCTGAGATCCTTCAGGATATCTTCAGAAACTCCCTGGGCAACACCTACTACGTGCTGATCTGCCCAAGCCATTTCGCCTTCTTCCTGCTTTGTGAACTTAGAAGCAGGCGCCTTGCATAATGGACAGAACTCTGGAGCCGCATCTCCTTCATAAACATAACCACATACTTGACATACGAATTTAGCCATAATTTCTTACCTCTTTCTTTTTACGGGTTTAGTATAACGTATTTTTGATTGACTGAATAGTAGTTTGCTCATAGAAAATTAAAAAATTTTTTATCGTAAATATCGAGTCAAAATTACTGAGTCAGGTACGTTTTAATACTGTTCAAAAAACTAAAAAAGTGATAAACTATAAGAGTCAAATTTTAGGGAGGATATCGTTATGTGCATCTTCTGCAGTATCATAAATAAAGAAATTCCTTCTTCATGTATCTATGAAGATGATCAGGTCATGGCTTTCCTTGATTTGAGCCAGGTCACAAAGGGGCATACGCTGGTAGTTCCTAAAAAGCATTATGATAATTTGCTTGAATGCGATGATGAAACGTTAGCGCATCTGATACAAGTTGTTAAAATGCTGGCGGTGCGGATCAGTGAAAGATTAAATGCTCAGGGTGTCAACGTATTAAACAATACACATGAGGCTGCCGGTCAGACGGTTAACCATCTGCATTTTCACATCATCCCGCGTTACAGTGTGAATGACGCTGTTGTGATTCAATTTAATGAATCTGAAAAGCAGGATCTTGATGAGCTTGTGAAAATCCTGAAATAATTCAGGATTCATTTTGGAGACGTATCGAAGTGGTCATAACGAGAACGACTCGAAATCGTTTGACGGTTACCCCGTCCGTGGGTTCGAATCCCACCGTCTCCGCCAAATAGTAAAGAAACGCCATAAAGGCGTTTTTATTATGAGTATTTTATTTTTCAGCATCATCGCATAATTTCATGAATTCCTTAATACTTTTAGATAAATATTTATTTTTATGATAGACGATATTAAAATTTCGTTTAAATTCAATATTTTCAATATGGATACATTCAATCAGCTGACTGGTACGTTCAATCTCAATTAAACGTTTAGGTACTACGGCGATGCCTAGATTTTCAACTACAGCGCTGAGCAGGGCACGGGTGCTTGTACTTTCCCAGGCTGGGATGCATGCATAGCCGTGGATTTCCATTACACTGTCAAATAATTCACGGGTACCGCTGCCTCTTTCTCTTAATAAGATTCTCTCTTTTACGAAGTCATCGCCGGTGATGACTTTTTTTGACGCAAAGGGGTGCAGGCTGGAACAGACAACCGCTAATTCATCATCGGCAAAGCTATGGGTGATCAGATCCATTGAATGTGTCACACCTTCAATCAGCGCAAAATCAAGTTCACTGCGCAGCAGCTTTTCTTCAATGACATCGGAGCTTTCAATCAGTACCTTGACATCTATTTTCGGATAGATTAATGAAAAGTCATGAATCAGCTCCGGCAGCATTTTGTTGCCGATCGTAATGCTTGAGCCGATCCGCAGTCTGCCGATTTCATCCCAGTTGCGCAAACCGTTTTCCATTTCTTCAAAGGTTGTGATGATATGAGCCGCGTAGGAATAAAAAATCTTGCCGGCTTCGGTAAGATGAAGGCGATTGCCGATGCGGTCAAAGAGCTTGATGCCATAATATTCTTCTAATTCCCTAATGGCTAGGCTGACTGCTGGCTGAGCAAGATAAAGCACATTGGCGGCGGCTGTCGCGCTTCCCTGATCCACAACTGTGACAAAAATTCTAAGATGTCTAAGTGTCATAAGTTCCTCCATAATAAAAATAATATACTTATTATAATATTATATTATTTTACTTATAGAATGGCAAGTCATAGAATAAGGGCAGGAGGGATAAGAGATGGAAAAAGATAAAAAGTTTTATTGGAAGTTATTTAGTTCAACCTTTAGCCTAAGCGCGTTTACCTTTGGCGGCGGGTTTGTCATTATACCATTAATGCGTAAGAAATTTGTGGAGGAGCTGAGCTGGATTGATGAGCAGGAAATGCTGGATCTGACAGCCATCGCGCAGTCATCGCCAGGTGCAATCGCGGTTAATGCTTCGATTCTGATCGGTTATCGTCTTGATGGCTTCAGAGGTGCTTTGATCACTGTGCTGGGTACAGTGCTGCCGCCGCTGATCATTCTGTCAGTTATTTCATTATTCTATACTGCATTCAGAGATTCGCTGATTGTCGGCTATGTGTTAAGAGGCATGCAGGCAGGTGTTGCGGCGGTCATTACGGATGTTGTATTAACGATGACCTTGGATATTTTGAAGGAGCATCGGCTGCAGCCGGTCATCATTTTGATTGCGGCATTTATCGCGGCGGCAATCCTAAATGTAAATGTGATTTTGATTATTTTGATCTGCGGTGTGATCGGCGCGCTGAATGTGCTGCTCACTAAACGGTCAAAGGGAGGTGTTCAGCATGATGCTGCTTAAATTATTTTGGAGTTTCTTTCAGATCGGTTTGTTCAGTATTGGCGGCGGTTATGCGGCAATGCCGATCATCCAGCATCAGGTTGTGGAACTTAACGGCTGGTTATCAATGATTGAATTCGGTGATGTTGTGACGATCTCACAGATGACGCCAGGGCCGATTGCCATCAACAGCGCTACCTTCGTAGGAACACGCATTGCAGGTCTGCCGGGAGCGATTATTGCGACCATCGGCTGTGTGACCCCCTCGATCATCATCGTTCTTACCTTGGCTTATATCTATTATAAATACCGTAATTTAAGCGTGATGCAGGGTGTATTGACCGGCTTGCGGCCAGCTGTTGTGGCAATGATCGCATCCGCGGGCTTATCGATTATCGTTTTAGCATTCTGGAACAGCAATCCAATTTCATTCGCATCGACCGACTGGATCTCAGTAGTGCTGTTTGCCGCCTCACTGCTCATCCTGCATAAATTTAAGGCCGATCCGGTATGGGTCATGAGCGGAGCGGGTCTTATCGGCTGTCTGGCTTATATGTTTTTATAACAGGAAAGGGGATCAGGAAATGAAGCTTATAATCAAAAATTCATTCTTGGGGAAACATGTTTATGATGAAACCGGCAAGGAAGTCTGCCAGATCAGCTCCCATGTGATGAATCCTAACCAGAATATCCTGCTTATCGAGCAGCAGAAAACGTATATCAGCTCCTTTGAACGAGCCGGCAGCAATTCCGCTTTGTTGCTTACTGTCGATGAGCAGGGCAGTAAGGAGCATATCGTAAAGGGTGAAGCCAACGGTAATTCAGAGGTGAAGCTTTACGAGCGCAGCTTTCATGATCTAAACGTTGAGGATCAGCGGCAGAATCGGCATTACAGTCTGCATCTGAACAGCGATACAAGCTGGCAGATCAATGATCAGCAGCATCAAATCGGCTGTATTAAAAAAATGGATGCCTATGGCAACATCCAGATGGAATGTGAAGCACTGAATGATTTATTGCTGTTATGTGCTTTCTATCTCTTTACCCACACTTTAATGATTGAAAATGAGGCAATCATGGTTTAAATAATGTCAGAGAATCGTAAGAGAATTAAAGGTACCATTGAAAGATTTCAATGGTATTTTTATTGCGCGGAGGGATTCTATGAATAAGAAACAATTAAAAATTATCGCATGTCTATGTATGTTTTATGATCATTTAGATCGTATTTTACCGATTCAGTTATTACTGGCACCCTTATGGGACTGGCTCTATGAAATGGGACAGGAAGCGCTGATAGATCAGCTATTTAGATTATTGAATTATATTGGCCGGCTGGCCGCGCCGATCTTCTTATTTTGTATCGTTGACGGTTTCTTTCATACGCATGATAAAAAGCGTTATATACAACGGGTTGCGATTACCGCCTTATTGGCCCAAGTGCCCTATATTTTATTTAATATGGCTGAAATGCATACCTATGGTGCTGCTGCTTTAATCTCTGAAATAGATTTAAACATCCTTTTTACTTTAAGCCTGGGCTTAATCGCGATATGGCTTACAGATACACTGCTTCAGCGCCGTCAATATCTGTTGGCTATAATAAGCATTATTACTGCCTGTCTGCTGGCGACCAGCCTGCATATGGAAGGAAAATACGGTTATATTCTGATCCTCTTTGCGTTTTATTTCCTCAAGGATCAAAAACGGTGGCTGCAGGCGCTGCTCTTTATACCCATTGTCATTTTGTCAAGATATCGCTTATTTATGCTGCTGTTTACTGAAACTGACGCGCGGATGGTCCCGACTGTGATACTGAACATCTTTGGCAATTACCTTGGCCTTTTGATACCTATTTGCTTTTATAATGGTCAAAAAGGCAGCATATCCAAAACCATGCAGTTAGGCATGTATGCCTTTTATCCGCTGCATCTGTTAGTGCTTGGCATGTTTGGCTTGCTGAGATAAAAAAAACCAGAAAAATCTGGTTTATTTAAAATATGGGAGATAGCCCTGAATGAATATAAATAAAACAATCAGCGGCAGAATCCATTTCAAATAGAAATGAAAAACAGCAGGGAATTTCAAACCTTTGCCGGTATTGGCTTCCGCGAGGAAATTCTGCCAGCCCCAGCCATAGCGGCTGACACAAAACATCAGGTATAACAAGGAGCCCAGCGGCAGCAGGTTATTTGAAATCAGGAAATCTTCAAGCCCCATAATACTGCCTCCGAAAAGCGGCTGAATGTGGCTCCAAACACTGAATCCTAAAAGACATGGCATCGATAAAATCATGATGCCAATCATATTGATCAGCACGGATTTTTTGCGTGACCAATTAAATAAATCAGTAAAACAAGAGACAATGTTTTCAAAGACAGCAATGATTGTAGTCAAAGCGGCAAAGAATAGGAAGATAAAAAACAATCCGCCCCATAATTGTCCCAGCGGCATATTATTAAAAATATTCGGCAGGGTGACAAAGATCAAACCAAAACCGCTGTCTGGATTCACACCGAAAGCGAAGCAGGCAGGGAAGATGATCAGTCCGGAAACTAAGGCGACGAAGGTATCCAGCAAGGTAATGCTGATGCTTTCACCAAGCAATGAGCGTTCTTTATCTATGTAGCTGCCAAAGATAGCCAATGCGCCGATACCCAGACTTAATGTGAAAAAAGCCTGACCCATGGCCGCGAAGATCACCTCTGACAGATTGTATTCAAACAGCTTGCCAAAATCCGGCTTCAGATAGAAAGCTAAACCGGCCATCGCATTTGGCAGGGTTAATGAACGAATTGCCAGCAGCACCATAATCAGCAGCAAGGCGCTCATCATGAACTTGCTGACCTTTTCAACGCCGTTTCGCAGACCGCGGGATACGATAAACATTCCTAAGGCAACCACAAACAGCATGGCTGCCGCACTGAGCCATGGATCAGAAGTAGTGGCATCATAGACGGCGGCTACCTGTTCAATATTCAGACCCGCAAAACCACCGGTTAATGTTTTAAAAAAGTAAATCAGCATCCAGCCGGCAATCGTTGTATAAAACATCATCAGCAGATAATTGCCGCTGAGCGCAAAATATTTATACAGATGCCATTTGCTGCCCTTGGGTTCTAAGACCTCAAAGCTGCCCGCCACACTTTTCTGTGAAGCGCGGCCAACCGCGAATTCCATAACCATGATCGGCAGACCGAGAATCAACAGGAAAAACAGATAAAGCAGCACAAAGGCCGCACCGCCGTATTTACCGGTTATATAAGGAAAACGCCATACATTGCCAAGGCCGATTGCACAGCCGGCACTGATTAAAATAAAACCAAAACGTGAAGAGAATTTTTCTCTTTTTTTCATTGTGGAACCCCCTTCAAACTGTTATTAGTTTAGCGGGAAGCCATAGGAAAGTCAAGCCTTGATGAAACTTTATTATTCAGGCATATAAAAAGCAGATAAGTTGCCTTATCTGCATGAGCTTATTGTACTAAATACTGAGGAGCTTGAGTTTTAAATGCGTTGTAGATATCAATATCATAAATATTGAAATTATACTTCTTAAGATAATAAGCAAAGCCCTCATTTTGAAGTGTCGTACTTGAAGCCAGTCCCTTAATCGCTGTTTCCTTGAAATCTTCAGGATTTGTCGCGATTACCTTAACTACATAATAAGTAGTCAGATCAAGACTGTACTGAACCTCATCAAGTACGGTGTTGTTTTCCGTAACCTTAGTGATATTGCCCCATACATTGGTAGGCAGGCCGCTTTCTGATGAAAGCGTCTGTGTAGAACCGTTGTAATTCTCGGTAATACCGCCCATTTCTTCCACCACCTCAGCAACTTCTTTGCCGCCCTTGATGGCTTCTAATGCTTTATTTGCTACTTCTTCATCATCAGTAGTAAAGATTTGTACTTGTCTTGGCTTATAAACAGAAATCACATTTGACCAATCTTCTTCAAGATATTTCTCAGTGATATGACCTGCGCGGGCAGCTAATACCACACGCTGATTAAAGTAATCTTCTTCTGAAGCATAACCGTTGCCCTTAATGAAGGCATCCCAGTTTTCTTCACCGACATAGCCTTTGAAGCTGTCCATGGTTGACTGAGCTTCAGCTTTGATTTCATCGGTTAAAGGAATTTCATTATCGCAGATGATCTGTGTCACCATATTGATGATTGAATTAACAGCTCCCTGTGTTTTCAGGCCTGTATATACATTTTCTTTAGTGATTTTAGTATTGCCAACAGTAATTAAAGCCGTTGAACCATCAGTCACACTTGTTGTCGCGTCACTGCATCCGCTGACTGTAAACAGCAGGGCAGCCGCACATACGCATAGTAATTTTTTCATGTCTGGCCTCCTATTCCGTAATGTTCATATAAGCTTTTAAAGCTTCTTCAATTTTTGGATCAGAGAAAGTAACATTCAATTCCTGTGCTTTATCCCAAACGATCTTCGCACCCATTTCCGGGTAATAAGAATCAATGGCTGTATAGAGTGATTCACGAATTGATTCATCAGCTTCTAAAGCAGCTTTATCAGTTTCTGTTACTAAAATTTTATGTCTTCCATATTCCGTCTGAACCCAGTCGCCGACTGTACCTTTTTCTTGGCTTAAGGCAGCTTCCTTAAAGGCTGTAACAAATGAAGTATCACTGTCAACATAACCCAACGCACCGCCGGCAGAAGCCGTAGAGTCATCAGAGTATTGCTTTGCAACTTCCGCGAAATCCGTACCGGACGCTAAAGCCGCATCGATATCATCCATCTTTTTCTGTTCTTCTTCAGTTGGATTATCCGGATCAGTCATCTTAACTAAGATATGTGATACCGTTCTTGATTTCTTTTCTTCATGAATCTTAGAGAATAATGAATCAAGGTTAGCATCGTAATTTTCATGCTTTAATGTCTGAAGCTTTAAGTAATGAGTGAAGTATGCTTCAAGATCATCAATACTTGTATAGCCTGAAGCCTGTAAGCCCTGCAGCAGGTATGTTTCCCACTGATCGCCGTAATAAGCTTGATAATTCTGTCTTACTCCGGATACCTGAGCTGAAATCTGTGATTTAAGTTCAGATGTCATTGGCACCGCTTCATCAGCAACCGCTCTTTCAAAATACATGTAGAGCATTGAAGTACCCAATGAGGATTCAGAATCAACGGCTCCGTATAAATCGTCATATAAATCATCGGCGAAAATATTTGTGCCGGCCAGTTCGGCAACAACGTCTTTACCGTCGGCCTTTTTCCCTGGCAGTTTATCCTTGTTCATGTCATAGACGAAATACCCGCAGGCAGTGAACAATAACACAGCGACAAGGACAACAAACCAGTTTTCCTTTAATTTATCAATCATAATAACCTCCTAATTGACTATCTGCTTTATTATAGAATAAATGCGTTTAAAAAGCAATTTAATCAGGTCTGTTCAGATAATTTACCATAATTCTTCACTTATTCTTCAATTAATAAACACGAAAGTTGAATAATTTATCAGTTTGTGATAGAAATAACGCAATGAGTCCGTTATAATAGTACATGGTTTGTGATTCAGGGGGCGCGTTATAATATATAAGGATAAACAGTAAAAAAATAATCGTTAAAATTGTTTGCATGCTTAAAAAATGGTAACATAATACAGAAAGGAAGAATGTTATGTCACAACTAGAAATTAAAGATTTAACCGTTGAAATCGACGGCAAGGAAATTTTAAAAGGCTTAAGCCTAAATATAGATAAAAATGAGATTCACGCGCTGATGGGTCCTAATGGTAATGGTAAGTCCACATTGCTGGCAGCGGTGATGGGCAATCCTAAATTTACAGTGACAGGCGGCAGCATCACTTTTGAAGGACAGGATGTCTTAAGCATGAGTGTTGATGAACGCAGCCGGGCAGGATTGTTTTTAGGAATGCAGTACCCGCAGGAGGTTGCCGGTGTTACAAATTCTGATTTCCTGCGCGCCGCAATGAATGCGCGCCGTGAAAAACCGATTCCGCTGTTTAGCTTTATCCGTGAAATGGAGGGTACGATCAAGGATCTGCAGATGAAACCGGATCTTGCTCACCGTTTCTTAAATGAAGGCTTTTCCGGCGGTGAAAAGAAGCGCAATGAAATCGTACAGATGAAGATGCTGAAGCCAAGCTTTGCGATGCTTGATGAGATTGACAGCGGTCTTGATGTCGATGCGCTGAAGATCGTTGCTGATGCGATTAATGATGTGCGCGCGGAATCAGGGATGGGAATGATGGTCGTATCCCATTATGCCCGTTTCTATAATCTGCTGAAGCCAACGCATGCTCATGTTTTGGTTGATGGCCGCATTGTGGTCAGCGGCGGACCTGAATTAGTAGAGAAAATCGATACCGAGGGTTATGATTGGATCGAAAAAGAATATGGTGTTAAAGTCAGCGAAGAGAGTGAAACAGTAAAGACTGGTAAAATTTCATTAGGTGCTTGTGCAGCACAAGTTAAAAAGGGTGCATAGTATGAGTATGGATAAAGAACCGCTGCGCGTCGGCAGTGAGCATCTTGACCTGATGGTGATGGGTGATGAAGCGATTCATCTGGTGGTTGAGAAGCATGCCGAGGCCTCACTTTATCTGAAGGCTGAAGGTTTATCAAGCGCTGATTTAGTCATTGATGTGCTTGAAGGCGGTCAGCTGAAGCTTTTGATATGGAATGAATGTGAGAGCTTTGATCTTCAAGTGCGCGCCAATGTTGAGCGTGATGCCCGATTTGAGTTTATCGAGGGTGAAATGAGTGATGGTGCTGCTGATGTGGCATTGAATGTGAAGCTGATTGGCGAAGGTGCCAGCGCGCTGCTGAAAAGCGCGGTAATGACCAGCACAAAGAAAAATTTTGACTTTAATTGTGTTCATCAGGCCCCCCATACTAGCGGCATGATTGAAAATTATGCTGTTGTCAGGGAGCATGGTGATTATCATATGGTAGCTGTCGGCAAGATTGAAAAAGGCGCCTATGGCAGTGAAAGCCATCAGACCAGCCGCGTGCTTACCTTGTCAGATCATCAGGTATCCTCTGTCACTCCGCAGCTTTTGATTGATGAGAATGATGTTCAGGCATCGCATGCGAATACGATTGGTCAGCCTGATGAAAATCAGCTGTATTATCTGCAGACCCGCGGGCTTACCCGCACACAGGCGATGGGACTGATTATGATTGGTTATCTGCTGCCGATTGCCGATGGGCTTGATATTGAGCGCATTCATGATGAATTAACAGAAAAAATTAATGCAAAGGCGGGATTAGAATGCTTAATGTAGAAGCGATAAGAAAAGATTTTCCAATGCTTAACGGCAAGAAGATGCAGGGACATGATCTGATATATATCGATAATGCCGCTACAACCTTTAAGCCGCAGTGTGTCATTGATGCAGTAACGCATTATTATACCGATTTGAGTGTAAACTGTCACCGCGGTGATTATGAACTGAGCTATCAGGTTGATACGGAATATGAAAACTGCCGTAAAGCTGTTGCGAAATTCATTAATGCCGATGCGCGTGAAATCGTATTTACTTCCGGCGCCAGTGCTTCGCTGAACCTTGTCGCTTATGGCTGGGGGCGCAAGTACATGAAGGAAGGCGATGTGATTTTAAGCTGTGAAGCTGAACATGCCAGTAATATTCTGCCATGGATGAAGTGTGCTGAAGAGACAAAATCCGTGATTGAATATATCGAGTTAGATGAAGAGGGCCGCTTAACGGTTGAAAACTTCAAGAAGGCGATGCATGAGGGTGTCAAGGTAGTGGCGATTGCCCAGGTTACCAATGTGCTCGGTTTTGAAGTGCCGATGAAGGAAATTTGTAAGATTGCTCATGAGCATGGCGCTATCGTCATTATGGATGCCGCGCAAAGTATTCCGCATATGCCGGTAGATGTCAGAGAAATCGATTGTGATTTCCTCGCCTTCTCAGGTCATAAGATGTGCGGTCCAACCGGTATCGGTGTGCTGTATGGTAAATTTGATCTGCTTCAGATGACCGATCCATTTATGCTGGGCGGCGGCAACAATGCCCGTTTTGATTTATGCGGTAATATTTTATTAAAGGATGCGCCGTATAAATTTGAATCAGGAACCCCGGCAATTGAAGCGGTGCTTGGTTTAAATGCAGCCATTGATTATCTGAGCGCGATCGGCATGGAAGAAATTCATGCCTATGAGAAGATGCTTCATGAATATGCGATTGATAAATTAAGTAAGCTGGATAATATTATTCTCTATAATAAGCATGCGGACGGCGGTATTATTACCTTTAATGTCAAGGATATCTTTGCTCAGGATTCCGCTACTTATTTTAATACACAGGGTATTGCTGTACGGGCAGGCCAGCATTGTGCCAAGCTCTTGCTGCATCGTTTAGGTACCGGTGCTACGATCCGTGCCAGCTTTTATTTCTATAATACGATTGAAGAAGTGGATCGTTTTATTGAAGTGTGCAGGAGTGCGACCATTGAAAACTGCCTGAATGTTTTCTTTTAGAAAGAAGGGTGTTTATGTCTGACTATATGAATGATCCAATGGTGCTCAGACAGATTCTGATGGACCATTATGAATATCCGCGCAATCATAAGCTGAGTAATGATCCGGCTTATATGAAGCGCCACATGGCTTCTGATTCATGCATCGATGACATTGTTGTGGAATCTAAAATCAATAACGGAATCATTGAAGATATCCGTTTTGACGGTGTCGCGTGTACGATTGCCACAGCTTCTACATCAATGATGAGTGAGCTTTTAAGCGGCAAGACAATTGAAGAAGCAAAGGTGATTATTGAAAATTATCACAATATGATTGATCAAAAGGAGTATGATGAAGAGCTGCTTCAGGAAGCAGTGGCTTTGCATACAGTCGGCAAACAGGCGAACCGCATTAAATGCGCGACGATCGGCTGGAAGGCGATTGAAGAAATGATCCATGAAAGCGAGGCTAAGTGATGAGTGAAGAAAATATTCCTCAGGTTGAGGATTACAAGTATGGCTTTCATGATGAGGATGTAAGTGTCTACAATACTGGTAAGGGACTTTCTCGTGAGGTAGTTGAAGCCATTTCAAGGAAAAAGAATGAACCTGAATGGATGCTTGATTATCGTTTAAAGGCGTATGATCAGTTTGTGAAAATGCCGCTGCCGTCATGGGGACCAGATCTTAGCGGGATTGATTTTGATGATTATACTTATTACATTAAAGCTAGTGAAAAACAAGAAAGCTCTTGGGATGAAGTACCGGAAACGATTAAAAATACCTTTGATCGTCTCGGTATCCCAGAGGCTGAACAGAAGTTTTTGGCAGGTGTATCCACGCAGTATGAATCTGAGGTCGTTTATCATAACATGCTGGCCGAAGTTGAAGAAAAAGGCGTTCTGTTTTATGACACGGATACCGCTTTGCGTGAACAGCCTGAATTATTAAAGAAATATTTCGGCAAGCTGATCAGCTATGCGGATAATAAATTCGCAGCCTTAAACAGCTGTGTATGGTCCGGCGGCAGCTTTATCTATGTTCCTAAGGGCGTAAAGCTTGAAAAACCGCTTCAGTCTTATTTCCGTATCAATTCTGAGCGGATGGGACAGTTTGAACGAACGCTGATCATTGTTGATGAAGGAGCGGATGTGCATTATGTAGAGGGCTGTACGGCACCGAATTATTCTAAGGATTCCCTGCATGCAGCGGTTGTTGAAATCTTCGTACATAAAAATGCGCGATGCCGTTATTCGACGGTTCAAAACTGGTCGGATAATATTATCAATTTGGTAACTAAGCGGGCAATCTGTTATGAAAATGCGTCAATGGAATGGATTGACGGGAATATCGGTTCCTGCCTGAATATGAAATACCCAGCCTGCGTATTAGCTGAGGAAGGGGCCCGCGGCATGACGGTGTCGATTGCGGTAGCCGGTGCGAATCAGCTGCAGGATGCCGGCGCGAAAATGATTCATCTGGCGCCGAATACTTCAAGCAATATTATTTCTAAATCAGTATCAAGAAACGGCGGTAAGGTGAATTACCGCGGTATTGTAAGCCATGGTGAGAAAGCGCTGAATGCTAAGAGCAAGGTTGAATGTGATACCTTGATTCTTGATAAGCTGTCAACCAGTGATACAGTGCCAACCAATGTGAGTAAGAATGCGACTTCACAGATCGAACATGAAGCGACCGTGTCAAAGATCAGTGAAGATCAGCTGTTTTATTTGATGAGCCGCGGTTTAACTGAGTCACAGGCGACTGAAATGATCGTCATGGGCTTCTTAGAACCATTTACCCGTGAACTGCCGATGGAATATGCGGTCGAATTAAATCAGCTGCTGAAGCTGGATATGAGTAATTCCGTTGGATAAACAGGAAGCAAGAAAAAAGCTGAAGACAATGCGGAATTCGCTGTCTTCAGCTTTTGTTTCATCCGCCTCCGCATGGATTGTTGAGAAAACGAAACCGCTGCTGGCAGAGGTGAACGCACTGGGAATTTATGTCGGAGTTGGCAATGAGGTCGCAACAATAGATTTGATTACTTGGTGTTTAAGTGAGGGTAAGGCAGTTTACTGTCCGCGTGTTCATGGTGATACGATGGACTTCTATCCGATCAGTTGTTTAAATGATTTAAAGCGAGGATCTTATGGCTTGCTTGAACCCACTGACAATCAGCCATGTCAGCCTAGCGCGATGGCCTGCATGGTGATGCCGCTTGTCGGTTTTAATGAAGCCTGTCAGCGGATCGGTCAGGGCAAGGGGTATTATGATAAATATCTGAAACAGTGCAGCTGTAGGAAATTGGGCTTGGCCTATGAATGTCAAAAAGCTGAGTTTACCAATGAAGCTCATGACATTGATGCAGACATGATTATTACAGAGCAGCATATTTATCAGCGTGTGAAATAATTGCATTTAGAACCGTTTATCGGTTCTTTTTTTTACTCTATCTCATAGACTGAACCAGGAGGGGATGTATGGTTAATCTCAAACGTTATCAGATCGATGATCTTCATGTGATTGGCATTGAAATCGATCTGCCGGCCAATCCGGTCTATATTATCAGCAATACACATGGTTTTTTATGCGGTCAGATCTTCAGCCGCAGCTATTTGGAGGGCAGCCGGGCCTGTGTCTGCATCATGAAGGAAGACAGAAGCTTTAATCACCTTTTGGACAGCTGTGTGCTGTCAGTGAATAAAAAAGCGGAGAGTCTGGGCATCAAGACAGGGATGAGCGGCCGTGAAGCAATCAAAAAAATGCATCAAATGGAAATATAAGCTTTTAGCGGTTTCACTTGCTGCGATATTGCTGCTGTCTTATACGTTTTACGAATGCAACCGTTTGTTGGAACCGGTGATGATCGCGGTGGCGAAGCAGGAGGTTCAATCCTCTTTAAATAAACTGATTCATAACTGCATCTCGGTGCTTGATTTTAATCCTGATGATTTGATCCGAGTTAAAACCAATGAGGAGGGAGAGATCATCAGCGTCAATTATGACAGCATGAAGCTGAATCAGCTGCTTTATAAGGCGGTAGAGAGTATCAATGAAAGCCTGCTGCTGGCACAAAAGGGGGAAGTTGATCCAATCACCAATCAGGTTTATTTTGATAATGGCGTCGTCGATGAGGTACCGCTGGGTTATTTTACCGAAATGGTCGGACTGTCAGATATGGGACCCAAAATAAAGATTCGGGTTAAGGTAATCAATCGGGTAAACGGTGTTTATGAAATCACCAATGAAGCTTATGGCATCAATAATACACTGCTTAAGATCATGATCCGCGTGAATGTGAAGGCCGACGTTTTTGCCGGCATCAGTCAGGATGAAATTATCATGCAGGAAGAAATACCGGTAATTATCCAGCTGATCAACGGCAATGTGCCGCAGTTTCTGCCAGCGCTCACACAATAATGAACAGTCTTCATGACTGTTTTTTATGTACAAAAAAGAACCTTACTAAAAGGTTCATCATACTACATCCAGATTTTGATTACCACAAAGAACATCAAACAGCCCATAGCTAACATTAATAACGAATTCCAGATAATTGAGCGGTCACCATCGATTATGAAATCAGCAGGTTTGGCAGGATTATAGGCGATATCAATTGTATCACCCACCTGATATTTGCAGGTTGAGCTGCTTTGATCATATTTTTCTTCATAATGTTCGTTTTGAACTTGATAAGCAACAATGGGTGAATAATGCGTATATCGGCGTCCCTTACTGACACTGGTTGTTACATCAATGTCAATGACGGTTGCCTCACAGCTGATATAATTCTTGGCATTAGCCAATTTTATAAGCCCCTTGATTCCTGTATATAAACAAAATATTCCTAATAAAACCGCGAGTATTGAAAATACTGTATCCATAAATAGCCCCTTTCATTTTTATAAGGATATTTTAGCATACCCGTTAATTTGAAACAGCATGTTTTTTGACTTGCAGCGTCGTTTTATTGCAAATAAAAACAGCGCATTGCGCTGTTAAAGCTGATTTTCTACAATTCTTACTTCTGTTACACCGCTTACTTCTTCAAGCAGCAAGGCTTCTACACCCATCTTGATCGTGTCATCCAAAGCGAGACAGTCACTGCAGGCACCCAGCATTCTTACATAAACAATACCCTCTTTAAACTCTACAAATTCGAGGTCGCCGCCGTCACGCTGGATATACGGACGGATTTTTTCTAAAACGTCAATGATTTCTTCTTCTTTAGTTTTCATGCTTCTCTCATCTCCTACAAAAAGCCATTCAGCATTGCCATAACAAGGGCAACCGCGATCCCTAAAAGCAGACCGCCAAGTGCTTCGACATAACGATGGCCCAGCACCTGTTTCATTTTTTCAAAATAGATCGGATCATCAAGCTTCAGTTTAAAGGTTTCTTCAAGATCCGCAATCAGCTGCTTTGTCAGCTGAATATTTTTACCGGCATAATATCGGACATTGACTGCATCATAAATAACAATCAGGGCGAAAATCATGGTGACAGCAAACAAGGTGGAATGAATGCCCTCAACAATTCCAACGGCACAGACTAAGGCGGTTACCGTTGATGTGTGACTGCTTGGGAAGCCGCCGCAGGCAATCGTATAATGGGGATTAAAATCCCGAGTTCGTAAATAATGAAAAAAAGGTTTCAATATTTGGGCTAATACATTAGCTAGGATTGCAGCCCAGAATGGGAACATCGTTTTAAGCAGATTCATCACCTCAGTGGTATTATTATACCACAAATTAGCTGAAGCGAATGCTAATTTAATCTTTTAGAGAAGGAATAAGCTGAAAAAAACAGCCAGCAGACTTTGCAGCAGACGCATCCTTATAAAACGATAAATACTTAGTTTAGAATGTTCACAGCTGCCAAGAATCTGAAGATGGACGCATAGACCGCCAAAGCTTAACAGCATGTTGGTGAACAGCAGCTTTTGAAAGGGTGGGATGCCGCTTTGCGCAAGCCTTACACAGCCGCTGGAAAATTCAGCGATGATGGAAAGCAGCTGGGAGAGTAAGGATGGCAAAAAGGGTGAAAGAATCGCACAAAGCGAGAGGGTAATCATCAGATAACCGGCGATGATCAGCATCGTATTGATGGAAGCGGAAACGGCCTGCGCAAAACAGCTGAAGCATTTAGGCTGAACATTTGATGCCATGAATTCACAGGGCGTTTTACGGGTGAAAAATAACAGGGTTAGGATGGTTAGAATCTGAATCAGCCATAGCCTTACGCCGATAGCTGAAGATTGGTAGAGAAGGGTGCCGACGGTAACAATGATGAAGGAACATGAGGCACAGCAGCAGCAATTAATCAGCCGCTGGCCCTGATCAATGGTCAGTTCACCCTTGCCGACGGCTTCATCAATCATCATTGATGAGGCAGGAAAGCCCAGCAATACAGATACTAAGACTAAAGAAAAAGCACCGCCGTCAAGTCCTAAAAGCCAGCGGGTGCCAACGCTTATCGGTTTCATCAGCCAAGGCAGTATACCGATTGCTACGATAAAGCGCACAAAAACCATGCCGACAAACATACTGGGCAGCAGCTTTTCAAACCAGAGGGTGACAGCCAGCGCGCTGGCATCAATAATCGCCGCCCCGTTAGCCAGAATTAAGGTGCAGATCAGCAGCAGGAATATGTGAAAAAATTTGTTCATGGGATCACCACTAGTATTTTATTCATTGTTAATATAAAATAGTAGAGAAGTTTAAAGGAGCTGATAAAATGGCAATTACTGTAAGCTGTGAAGGGATTTTAAGAAGTCCTGAAGATAAATTAAGGGTGATGGAAAGCATCAAGACCTTGTGTGAGCGTGAACATCTCTTTTTGGAACAGGATCAGGAGCATGGTGAAATCATCGTCTGTCCTGAGGGAATCATTGAGATTGAATACCGTATGGATTATGTCGTATTAAAAACAACAACAAGTGTGGCCGGTGCCGGATATCACGCTTATGTCTGTGAATTCTTTGATCAATTAGTCAATAGCTGTGCCACGGCCCTGTTGATTGATGATGAATGTGAATACCTTGAGGATCATGATTTTGAACGTCTGCGTGATCATTATTTTTATAGCTATCTGCATCTTTTACTGACGAATATGAAGCAGATGGATGAACAAGAGGAAGCAACCTATGCGTGGGATAATAAGAGTTATCTGCCGTTAGCCAAAAGCGGCTGCGTCATAACACCGATGGGCTATCTCAATGTCCGTGAATTTACCCACCAGACATTGGATGATGCTGCCAAGGCTTTCTTTATCTGGAATGATTTAGAGAAAAATGCGTTCTTTTACCGCAACTCCGCGTTAAACAGTATGTGGAATGACTGTACCTTTGAGATTAGCAGTGAAGCCAAGGCATCGGTTGCTGAGCATATCTTAGAGGCTATTGAAAAGGCCCACGCGTTGGATCAAAAGCTGCCGCTGCCGATGAAGCAGTACCGTCACCTCTGCGGCCTGCTTAACCGCCCTGAGAAAATCAAAACGGCGTTGGATATGGGACTTGATGAGGTAGGCTATCGTTTAGAGGAAGTGCTTTACCCTTATGGCAGCTGGCTGATTCTTGAGGATGGCCGCTGTACGTGCAGCTTTGATCATAATACGATGATCTTAACTCGCTGTGATCAAAATCAGGAATGGCTTTCAACAATGAGAATTACAGGCTATACCGCTGATCATAAGCTAAAGGAATTCGCGGAAGGCTTTGTCAGCCGCAGTGATGCCGATGATGTGTTTGAATGGGAAGATGAGACAATCCGCTGCCGCGGCATGCGTGTTCAATTAAATGATGAACAGCATACCATTTTGATTCAGGCCCAGCTGATCTGTGAAAAGGAAACCTTGATGATTACGATTGAGCTTGCGGATTTAAGTACCTGTGAACGCACAATGGAACATCTGCATATGATACTGTACAACAAAGAAACAGAAAGGGAGGAGTACGATGTTCGAATTTAATGATATAGACGCTCTGATACTTTCTTCATTGAGTTATTTTGATGTACTGGACTTTAAGGAACCCTTGTCAGTGACGGACTTTGCGCATGAATTATTAGTCAGTCCTAAATATATGGATCAGCAGCGAACCGATCTGTATACATTGAAGACGCTTGAATTTCTTCAGCAATTTGCTTTTGAACGCTATCAGTCACTGATGATTACTGATGTTTTTAATGACAACAAGCAAAGCGGTTTAGTGATGCAGAAAATTGAGGATGACGATCATGTGTACCTCTGCTTCCGCGGCAGTGAAATGCTTGATGAGGAATATCAGCGCTGCGGCTGGGAGGATTGGGAGGATAATCTGGATATCTTTCTTTCAGTCACAGCTCAGCAGCTATTGGCATTAAAACGTTTCCAGATGGAGGATTTTCATGGCAAACGTATTTATTTGCTCGGTCACTCCAAGGGCGGCAATCTAGCCTTAAGCCTGTCACTGCTCTGTTCAAAGCAGCAGCTTGATCAAATTGAAGGCGTATATGCATTTAACGCGCCGGGAATCAATCCGGATATGTTGGCAGCGTATAAACAACGGGCAGATGATTTGGATTATCTGGCTAAGCTGCATCTGATCGAAAATGAAAATGATGTCGTATCCGCCTTTTTTATGCATCTGAAGGAACCGGAAATCATCGCTTCATGCTATGATGACCGCAATCTTCAGCAGCTTTGTCATGCTCATCAAGTCTATGCTTATAAGCTAAATCAGCATGGTTTTGTTTCCGCGAAACAAAAAAGCCGGATGCCGAAATTGATGGAGGCTGCCATCAACAATGTATTTATGAAGCAGTCAAAGGAAAAACGCGCGGCATTTATTAATGATTGTCTGAGCTATCTGCGCACAAATCATACGATGCCGCAGATTTACCCGCTCTTTATACGGCGCATCGATAAATATACTCAGATTTTCAATGACCTATCCTATGAGCGCTTCAAGGTTATCGAATTTGATGAGCTGATCGACCGTTTTAAGAAAGAGCTACATACCAAAGCGATGAATCTCTCAATGAAGATTTTTGATGTGAAAACAGCGGTTGGTGAACTGATTGAAAAAATAAATATCAAATAATGAGATATTTATTAAAATAATCAAATATTTGTGATATAATATACTCAGCCAATAATTGGGAGGACTGAGTATGGCAGATCAAAAGAATAAAAATCAGGAAATATTAATGGAATTAGTGCGTGAGCACAATAAAGAATTAGATCTGACAGATCGAGAAATCGAATTCATTCTGAGTTTACGTGAACTGAATCAAGAAAATCTTGAAGCAGTTAAGACTTATATTGCAAAAGAATGTTTAAAACACAAATCGATGAATTAAGTGTCAGCATTTAAACATAAAAAGGGATCGTTTGATATACGCGAAATGGCAGTATAACAGGCAATCCCTTTTTAGTTATTTCTAAATATCATTTAATCAATCGGGGTTAATTCTCCCCAGTCATAGCTGACACTGACCGTATAGGCTTCATGTCCCGGTGTGTAATAGCGCGCCTGTTCGATATTGCGGTAGGCGACTTGATCACCGATGCCGTTAGAGAAGCAGCCGGCATTGTATAGATTGGCAGGATCATAACCAAGCTGAATCAAAAGATTCATCATATAGGTAGCTTCGACACCTGCTGTTGACATGAAGACGATCTGTTTATCTTTAGGGAAAAGATAATTCAGATTTGATTCGGATTCTTTATAATTAGCGACAAAGCTGTTTACATCACCAAGCTGAGCAAGCACTTTGCCATTTTCATCACGGGGCTTAGTCATCGTAAATAAGACATTTTCATTGTCTGTCAGATCGACGATTAAACCATAAAACGGAATATTTGTGAAACCGGCAATCGTACCCTCACTCAGCAGCTGCTGAGGATCACGCAGATCAACATACATCACATCTTTAATAAAAAGATAATCGTCAATGTTTAATGCGTTTAATTCAGAATCGCTGATCAGCGTACTCTCCGGCTTTGCTTTCTTTGGCAGCTGGGTGATTTCCGCATTGCCAGTCTCCGCAAGCTGTGAATTGCCGGCATCAGGGGAATTTGTTGGCTGCGGGGGCGTACTGCAGCCGCAAAGCAGGGATAAGCTTAAGATACAAAGTAATTTTTTCATATTAGTCCTCCACTATAATTGCATTAACAGCATCGCCTTGATAAGCCAGGGCATCTTTGGCTGTCTGATTCATCGTCAGCTGATAACCGTCTTCCTGACTGCCGGTCACAACGGTATAGCCGATCTTAATTTCATAAATGGTTTCTATTTGGTTAATTAGTGTTATGCGCTGTTTCGCATCCTCAATATTAAATAGAATCGTTGTCAGGGCATCAAGGATGTCAGCCCGATTATCACTGAATACAGATACTGAGCGAATCATATTTCTTGATCTGCCCAGTGTTGGATCAAGAATATGGTGATGGTTGATCTGATGCTTCTCACAATAATAATACTGCTGATCATCGCCAGAGGTAGACAAGGCAGCAATATCAGATTGTTCATAGGCAGCCAGCAAGGTCTTGGCATTTGGTTCACGGATTCCCCATGTCCATGTTTTGTTTATCTCTATTGGTGCATAGAGAAACTGTGAGCTTTCTGAGCAGGCGGCCATGAAAGGAACATTCAAATGCTTTAAGGCTTCATAGGCTTTCTGCGCGGCGATGCCTTTCGCGAAAGCGCCTAGGTTGAGCTTAACCTTTTGTTCGCAGGGTGAATATGTATTAAATATCACGCTATGATCGGTTTCATCAAGCTGAATAATCGCATCTAATTGATCATAAGGCACAACACAGGCAAGGGCGGCATTAATATCTTCATCAGCTGGATCTTCAGCGTGAATTGGCAGCGATGAATATTTATTCTGATATAAATCAGAAAGGGCGCCGATGGTTGGGTTAAAGCTGCCTTCGCTTAATACAGAGAGCGCGATGGCATCCTTAAGGGCATCAAAGAGCAGCGGGTCAAGCAGCAGCTTATCCTCACTGCCGTAATGCTGATTAATAACATAAAGGTTATTAATTGATGTAAAGCCATGGTCAGGATCAAACAATTGATGCAGCTGGTGAATTAAGGCTTCAAAGTCAGGCATTGCTTGATCAAGCTGCTGTGGATCATACATCGTTAAGAGTACGCTTGTATTCATCGGCAGCAGCATTGTTTTTTCCTGATCATAAAGCACCGATACAGAAGCACTGACTGGCTCTGGCTGAACCGGGCTTTTTTCTCTGCCGCAGCCGGCGAGTAAAAGACACAGTATAAGTATTATTTTTTTCATGATATAATTGTACAACATGAAAGCATGTTAGGAAATATGAAAATTTAAGTAAAAAAA
Source organism: Dielma fastidiosa (assembly GCF_003475485.1). Taxonomy (NCBI): domain Bacteria; kingdom Bacillati; phylum Bacillota; class Erysipelotrichia; order Erysipelotrichales; family Erysipelotrichaceae; genus Dielma; species Dielma fastidiosa. Next base: position 75,390 of record NZ_QRQL01000005.1, read on the forward strand.
GGAAGCAAAATGTAAAAGTTAACAATTTCACGAAAATTCTGTAACCGCTTGAGTTCAATTTGCGAATCAGCTATAATAAAAATATCATAAAGGAGGAAATATGAAAAAGTTAGCAAAAAGTTTGATCGCTTTACTTCTTCTTGCCGGTACAGTTACAGGCTGTACAAGTACAACACCGCCGGCCAATGACGGTAATACTGGCACAAATGATCCGGTGACTGAGGGCGGAACCTGTTCATTTGAAAACATGACACTTGAAGAAGTAAACAAATTTTTGAATGAAAGCGCCGATTTAGGTGAAGGATCAGTCGGCAATGTGGTAGCGGTAGTACCTATTAACCATGTTGACGGTCCGCGTAATGAAACAAATTTCTACGCATTTGTAAACTTCAAATATGTGGCTCGTAACTATATTAAGTATCAGATCACATATCTGTCATGCACATGCCGTTCTGCCGATGTAAACTACTGGCAGACTGCCTATGTAGAACTGACACTGCCTGACAGCAAGGATATTAAGGATTCTGAAGTACGCTTCCTGTCATTTGATCAGGATTCTGCCGGACATTATCTGGGCGGCTTCTGGGGTGACAGCAATCCAACACCTGCCGGTGTAACTTATGAAACCTTTAAGGAAGAATATATTCCTTTCTTCAAGGGCAAGACTTATGATTATATCAGCACATTAAGCGTACAGGATGATATTGATCCAGCTGATTATTCAGCCGGTGAAGGACGTGAAGGTCTGACATTAGATACATTCACAGGTTCTTCTGTTTCAACAAACAACATTATCCGTATGCTGAATGCATTATTCCAATATCATGCAACTGACGAATATTTTAACTAAATAGAGGGAGATCTAAACGATTATGAAAAAATTTAGTGTATTAGCATTATCTGCTTTATTATTAATGGGATGTTCAACAGCACCTGCACAAAAAACAGATGCTGAATTAGAAGCTGAAGGATGGGTTAAAAATCCATTAGAAAACGGTTATGTAATGGCTACAGATGCACCGGCACCGACAGCTCTGCCTGATCCTCGTGATACTACAAAGATGTATAAGCCAAGTAAGGATGAAGCAGAAGTAGCTTGTACTGCTGATTCATATGCAGCTGCTTGTTCTTCAATCAACGTTGATAACCTGATTGATTATTTAGGCAGAGATGATGTTGTCTATATCGATCTTCGTGATTATAACGACTATGCTAAAAAGCATTTAAAGAACTTTGAAGTAATTCCTTATTTCGCAGTTATCTTCAATGCTGATGCAAATACTGATGCTACATTGCCACAATTATACGGCGGCTCAGTAACTGAACCAATCGATGTTTATGAAGAATCAGATGATCTGCTGCATGCAATGATCCCAACTGATAAGACAGTCTTCTTAATGTGCCAAAGCGGCGGCCGTGTTACACAATTGATGAACCTGCTGGCAGCTAAAGGTTATGATATGAGCAAAATCTACAATGTAGGCGGTATGGGACAATTTGAAGGTTCTGAATTCCGTCCTTATACAACAGATAATGCTGAATTAGCAGTAACTGCTACTTATGCATTTGAAGGTTTAACTCGTAAATAGGCATAGAATTCTTAGCTTAAAAGCAAATATGATGTTAAAAGAGCGGCAGAGGTCTTCGATTGTGACCTTTGTCGCTTCTCTTATATAAAAGTTAATGAAGATTCAGGGGAGCGTACAGAAGGCAGAATTGTTTTAAAAAGTGTTTTTTTTCATTTAATGAATGAAATTTTCTATGACTTGCGTTACAATGATTAATAGGACTGGATGATTCTAAAGAACTATTGGAGGAATACGATGAATAACAATAATGATGAAATGTATGAAGTAAGTGATTATGATGAGGATATTCAGCAAAGAGAGGCTTTGATTGCAGAAGCTGAACAGATTGACGGCGATGCTGAATGGGATGTGATTGCCCGTGCGATTGCTGATCTAAGAAGAAAATGGAAACAAATTTCATATTGGGATTCAGTTTATGAAGATCAGTTAGTTGAGAAATTTGATGGTGTTGTTGATAAGCTTTACAGCAAGCGCCGTGAAGGGTTCCAGAACAATCAGGAGCTAAAAAAAGCATTGATTGAACAGGCTAAAAAGGTTTCTGTGTCTAATGAGTGGAATCAGGCGACTGATGCTATGGCTGATTTGATGCGTCAATGGAAGGCGATTGGCACAGCCGGCAAAGAAGATGACGCTTTGTGGGAAGCATTTAATGCGGCTCGTCAGACTTTCTTTGACCGCAAACATGCCTATTGGGAAAATCTTCAGTCAAACTTTGCCAATGCGCTGCAGGCTAAACAGTCACTGATTGAACAGGCTAAGGAAATTGCTGATTCAACTCAATGGCAGCAGACCAGCGAGAAGTTTAAGAGCTTAATGGATCAATGGAAAGCCGCAGGCAGTGCCGGCCGTGAACATGAAGATCGTTTATGGGATGCATTTAATGAGCAGCGTCAGAAATTCTATGATCGCCGCAGTGTTTATTATGATCAGCTGCATAAGGAGCAGGATCAAAAGTATCTTGATAAAAAGGCGCTGGTTGAAAAGGCAGCAGCCATTGCCGCTGAGAAGACATATACTAAAGAGCTGACTGAACAAATGAAGGGCTTAAGCAATGAATGGAAAGCAATTGGTTCATGCGGTAAGGAGCGGGAAGATCAGATCTGGGATGAATTCCGCTCAGTAATGGATGATTACTTCAACGGCTTGAAACAGCTGAATGAGCAGAAGCATCAGGAATGGCGTCAGCGGATGCAGGATGCCCGCAATCGTAAGCAGGATCTGCTGCAGAAGCAGAAATGGCAGCTGAAACGAATGCAGGAGGAAATGGTTGGTCTGCTGGGTCAAAGAGCCATTGATGAGATGAATGAAGATATTGCCGACAAGGAAGAATTTATTCAGCAGTTAGAAGCTGAAATCGCCGATATTGAAAAATCGTTGGCTAAATAGATTAAAAGCTGAAAAGTACACCCGATTCATAAGCTGAAGGTGTGCTTTTTAATATAATAAAAAAACAGTGCTGGGCTGTTTATAATTTATAATGGTGACTCGTTGGAGATTCGAACTCCAGACCCTTTGATTAAAAGTCAAATGCTCTACCATCTGAGCTAACGAGTCATTGATGTGCCTAGTTATTATAGGATATAGTACACGCTGTTGTCAACAACTAATGATAAAAACAGACAAAATGTGTCAGCCTTTTGTCATAAATTTAAACATTCCTCACCATATGATAAGAAAATAATCAAAAAAGAAATAAATTTCGACATTGAAGCATGGCATTTCATTGTATAATAATAGGCATGATGATTAATCATAAAAAGATTGATCTCACAGCAGGAGGCAGTATATGAAAAAAAGTGGTAAGACAGCCGCCGGGATTTTCTCGCTGGCTTTGATCTTTGTATTATTAGTAACCAGTATCGATTTCCACGCATTTAATAAAAACTACTATCGTGAACAGTACATAAAGCTGAATACAGCGGATAGTTTGGGAATGAGTGATGAAGACTTATTCGCGGCAACCGAAACACTGCTGGATTATCTGCATGATCAGAGAGACGATATCTTAGTGAGCGGTGAAGTATTTGGCATGCAGCGTGAAATATTTACTGAGCGTGAAACGCTGCATATGGTGGATGTGAAAAATCTTTATCAGAATGTATTAACCGCCAGGAATTTGGCAACAATGATAGGTGTATTAGCTTTTGCTTATCTGATTTACCGCAGCCGTAAGGATGAAAATGGTATAAATATGCTGAAGCGCCAGCTGGCAGGCAGTTTTATTCAAATTTCAATTTGTCTGTTGATTGTTGTCGGAATGCTGGCCGGGTATGCGCTGATGGATTTTACAGGCTTTTGGATCGGTTTCCACGAATTATTCTTTACGAATGATTTATGGCAGCTAAATCCGGCTAATTCAATTATGATCAATATGTTTCCTGAAACATTCTTTGCCGGCATGGTTTTCCGCATCACTTTAACCTTTCTGGTTGTTTATTTTCTTTTACTTATTGGTTTTATCTTCCTGCGGAAAAAAGCAAAGGAAGATGTTGACAAAAAAATATAATCAGCTTCATTGCAATGTTGATAAAGTAGTGTTAAAATTTTCTAATGAAGGAGCGAGGATATATGAGAAGAGTTTTATTAGCAAGTGAATCACCAAGAAGAAGAGAACTGATGGTTCTTAGTGAAATTCCATTTACAACTGCTAGCTGTTTATTAAAAGAAACCTTGGATCCTGAACTTAGTATAGAGAAGGCGGTTGAAAAGCTGGCTTTTGAAAAAGCGGATGCCGTTTTTCATAGATATCCTGAAGAATTCATTATCGGAGCGGATACGATCGTTGTTTGTGATGGGGAAGTTTTTGGTAAACCTAAGGATAATGAAGATGCTGAACGGATGCTGAGAAAGCTGTCTGGTAAAACGCATCAAGTAATTACCGGGGTGGCTTTAGTGGCCAAGGATGTCAAGGAATGCTTTCATGAAGTAACGGATGTTACATTCTATGATCTTGAAGACGAGGAAATCAAACGCTATGCCAAGTCTAAGGAACCTCACGATAAGGCTGGCGCTTATGCGATACAGGGTAAGGGATTGACGTTTGTAAAGAAAATCAATGGTGATTTTTATAACGTAGTAGGACTGCCGATGGCTAGTCTGTATAAACGTTTAAAGAAATATTTAGAATTGGATTATTAAAAATGCGGATGCTGACGATGTGATCAGTTCCGTATTTTTTTATGAATATTTTAAATTTGTCTATCATTGAATTAATATGCTATAATGTTTACATAAACTGGGCATTATTCTGACTATCAGAATAGAAAACACAAGGAGAATCATAAAAGATGAAAAGGATTGGAAGAATTTTTTGTTCCTCTTTTTTGAGTGTGCTTCTTGTTCTTTCCGAATGCCCAACGGTAAGTGCAGAAGATTCAAAAAAGGAAGAGAATGTCATAGAAGACATTCAACGGATTACTGAGTTTGTTGGTTATGAACCTAATGAAAATAAGCCGTATATGAATTTTATGGTAAATGCTGAAGAGAAAGAGAATCTGATGCTTCCTGAAAGTTTAGATGTATGGATTGAAAACAGTTCAGAACCGGAAAAATTAATGGTAAACTGGGATATAAAAACAGAAACTTATGATCAGATTGTTTATGTGCCAAAATGGGATAAGACACTTTATCAGCTGTCTGATGAATTGCTTCAAGGGCAGGATGCACTTCCTTACATTGTGGTAAATGTTGAAAATCAAATGCAGAACAATGAATTAATAGTCTATGATAATAATGTTACTGAAAAAACGGTGGGATCAGGGGTTAATGCTGATTACGCTAATTTTATTGAACTGTTTAATGACTCTTTATTGAGCGGTGATGTGATTGTGAAGCTGAATAGCGATGTCACTGAATCTCGTAACGCAAGTACAGGTGCTTTTGAAATACCTGATCGAATTACTTCATTAACGATAGATTCTGATACAGATGGAACACCCAGAACATTATCCATTTCAGGTAATGGTGCTTTATTGAATATATATGTGAACGGAAAGAAACTGTATGTTGGAAAGGATATTAAAATATCTAATGATGGAATATATAATAGTGATATATACGGCGGCGGTTATGAGGAAGATATTATCGGTTCACCTGAAATAGAATTTTATGGCAGGTTGGAATCATCTGGCTCAATTTATGGCGGCGGATATAATCATAAGGTTACTGGTGATATTAAGCTGATTGTGGGAGGTTATGTAGGCTGGTCTTTAATTGGTGGTGGGCATGCCGAACCTGATAAAAATCAATCGTTATCAACTATTAATGCAGATGTGACTGGAAATATAGAGATTCAATTACTCAAAGATGGGCATGTTCATAATGTGCTTTACGGCGGCGGTTATGCAACGAGTGAACAATCAGGAACATATAGTGCGAATGTAAGCGGAAATATTGAATTGGATATAAATGGCGATGTGTATTGTCTCAACGATGCAATTGTCGGTGGAGGTGCGGCAAAAGCAGAAACGCGCAAGACAATGACACTCAATGCAAATGTTGGCGGAGATATAACTTTAAACTTTGGTGAAGATGCGCAAAGTGGCAATGGTAAATATATGGGTGCTGGGCTACATATCATTGGTGGCGGTTTAGCATCTGGGAACAGTAATTATAATGACAGTACTGGTGATTGGAACATTATTACGAATGCAATAGTTTCTGGTGATATAAAAATTAAGGTGGACAAGGATTCAGCAGCAGGAGAAAGTCAGTTGAATGAACGAACGATTTATTATTTGTATGCTGGTGGTAATGCAGATGGCAGAGGGGCTAATGCGAATGTGTTGGGTAGTACATATGTTCAATGTGGCAGGGGCCCTGCTTTAAGTTCATCGTTTTTAGCAGCTGGTGGTCATGCCGCATTTGGAGGTACAGCCGATGTGAAAAAAACAACGAATATTACAATTGTTCCTATTGATAATCAGTTTGAAGGTTATGAAAATACACCTGCAATTTATGGTGGAGGAAAGGCAGATGGAAATTATGACCTTGCCAATCAAACTCTTGACTTAAGAATTAGCCAAGCTAACGTAGGCGGAAGCAAAATAGAAATTAAGGCTGGTAGTACAATCTCTACATATGATACTGACAGAGGAGCTAGTATAGTTGGTGGCGGTTTAGCTAGTGGAAATGCAACTAATAATAGTTATGGGGATACTTTTGATATGTGTCCTGCAATTGCTAAAGTGCTTGGTGATATAAGTATTAATATTGCTGATGATATTGAGTTTAATGAAGGAATGGTAGGGGGTGGTATAGTTGTCAGAGCCGGAGACGCGAGTGTTGATGGTTCAATCAATATCACAATTAAAGATAACTGCATTTTTAATAAGGATTATGTCGGAGCTGGTAAAGTAGTAAGAGTGACTTCATCATTAAATGCTAAGGCTCTAAGTAATGTTGAAGGTAATATTACATCTACATTTGGAAAAAATATTGAATTTAAGCAGTCATATTATGGTGGCGGATTTACTGAGGGCGCGAATTCCTCTGCTAGTGTGGGTGGAAAGATAACTACTTCATTTACTGGTGGTGTCAGTGTAGGAGCAAATTATGCAGCTGCTGGTTATGCTAAAAATCCTAATACAACAGCAAATGTAGCAGGTGGCCTTGATTATACAATTAATGGTGATTTTTCGTGTGCTACCTATTATGGGGCTGGTTATTTGTATAATTCAGCCAGCTCAGCAGATATTGGAACAAAAGATAATCCTGTGTCAGTTAAGACTACTTTTAAAGGGAACGGAACAAATACAATGCGTACATCCAGTTCTGGCATATGGTTATATAATGGCGGTTATGCTCAATTTGGTGGTGGAACAGTTAATATATATGGCAATTTATCATTAACGTTTGATGGTACAATTCCCCAAGAGACATTAATTATTGGCGGTTGTGGAAAGCAGACAACGAATGCAGATATAACCGGTAATATTGAATTTACAATGCAAAATCTAGATAATCCAATGTCATATTCTATATATGGCGGAGGTTATGCCGCAACTGGTGGAACTGCAAACATTACTGGCAATGTCACAACAAAATATAATAATTCAACTATCAATGGTGCCATATATGGCGGTGGCCGTAATGCTGATGCAAAAGCTGGCACAAATGCAGATATTACTGGTAATATGAAAATGATATTCACTAATACAGTATTATCTTCTGCATATGGGGGAAGTATGGGCGCTGACGGAAATAATGCAATAATCAACGGAACATCAATTATTGAGTTAAAAGAGGGGAATACTGTCAAGCAGCAATTATATGCTGGCGGTTATTATTACAGTAGCTTAGATAACATGGAATTTCATGTTACAGGTATCCAAAATTCACCTATTACTTTTACAGGCTCTGGGGCGTATGCGACAAGTGTAGTCAATAATGATATCAAATTGTTTATTGGTGATGGCACAACTGAGACAATATTAAACAGCGAGTATATTTTAAATGTTAATGAAGTTATCGTCACAGATAACGCAGTTTTGAAACTATCAGAGAAGGGGAGTGACGGATCAAACAATCAATATAATCTGTTTTTCGACGTGGAAGAGTTAACGATTCAGCCAGGTAGTAAATTAGATTTAACAAATTCTAGCACGGCACAAAATGATAGTATTTTAGGAAACTATATCGGCGGTGGCACACTTCGTCTTGAAGATGGAAAAACGTTCACAATTGGCGGTACTGCATCTGGTACAACAACGGTTGAAATTGATGGTACACCTGTTGTAGATCAAACATATATCACAGTTACTGGCGGCGGTACTGAATCATTCACTTATGATAGTGATGAATATGAGTTAAGGAATGATGAAGCTAGCGCACCTCATAAATGGAAATATGTGAAGAGTGAAATTGTTGCACCTCATAATTCAGTCACAGGGATTGTTAATGATAGCGAATATACTAAAGGTGATAAGATTAGTTTTACTGCAATTGGTGATGGTATGAATGTTACTTCACCGCAAACTAATGCTGTGCGCTGGCTGCCTGTAAAGTGGCAGGTATTAACTGAAAATAGCTTTAATGAGGCAGGACCTTATACTGGTGAAATTGATACTTCCACATTGTCTATTGGCAGCAATACTTTGAACGTAGTCTTCCAGAAACAGAAATATGATGGCAGTGTGTGGAATGATGTAACTGGGGAAGATACGCTAACCATCACCTTTAAAATTAAAGAGAAAACCAGCAGCGATTTACCATCCGGCGGTGGTGGGGGCGGCAGTTCTGCACCTTCAAGCAAAGCAGATGGATTCGTAGAGGAAAAGAATAAAACTTATTATTATAACAATGGCAAGCAAGTTGAAAGTGGGTTTATCCTCTTGGATAAAGATGAAAAGTTGGTTGCCGCTGTGAAGCCTGAACAACTATCAATTATTCCTGAGATTGCTGAAGCTGTCTATTTCATCAAAGATGATAAAACAGTCGCAAAACAAGAATGGGTAATTCTTGATGAATTCAATAATTTGGTGAATACTCGACCATTTGATCAGTTAATTTCCGATTATGGCGATAAATATAAGGTATATGCTGCAAGAGAAGATGGTCGTTTAGTACAGTCATGGCTGGAAGTTAATGGCATCTGGTATTATTTTAAAGAGGATTACACAGCCCGTTATCAATATTGGCAGGCACATTGGAATGATTGGTATTTATTTGAAAATTATACTTATGTCACGAATCGCTGGCATCCTACTTCTGAGGGACGCTGGTATTATCTTGACAGCGAAGGCAGAATGGTTAGAAATCAATGGGTTGATGACTGTTGGATTAATGAAGACGGCATTTATTGGAGTCCGCTCTATAATTAAAAACTAAAAAAGTCTGAAATTGTAAAGACATCACGGATTAAAGATTGTCTTACTTTTCAGACTTTTATAATTAATGTTTGCCGAATATTCAGTCACATATCTGTAAGTGTCTTGTAATGTATACTTTATAAGACACCTGGATTCTTTATAATTATAGGTGTTTTTGTCTGTTTTGTAAAGAAAATCAGACCTTTTTATGCTGTTTTGAACCCTTTTTTGTATAAATCAAAGTGTGACAAAAAGTATACTTAATGATACACTTCACAAATTGATTATGTTGGAGTGATAAAAAAATACTGATAATTTCTTCATAAACAGAAGACGGATCAGTATATTAAGTAACATTTGGATTCTAAATCAGAATATGGAGATGCTGTCGTTAATGATAACATCTCCGCCGCTGGGAAGTGATATTTTCGCCCAAGTTTTTATCACTTCCCTTTTTGTTTAATTATGCTTTTATTCTCTATTCATGTGAACCATAATAAATATAAGGTGCCAATACATCGGCAATAATCGTTAAAATCGTTAATTCTCTTTCATTCCATGCATGAAGCTGTTCATCATAAAATGTCACAATGCCTAAAGGCTGCTGATCAAATACAATCAATGACTGCATCCATGCTCTATATGCTGTTTCCGTTGTTTCAATTGCTTCATTCTGACTGTCATTGACAACACATTGCCTATTCTGATAATTGTTCAATACCTTGAGATTGTTTTCAATTATAGTAACTGATTGCTCAGGCTGATTGTTCATATCAATGAAAAGACATCGATCATGAGTCAAATTTTGATCAAAAATTTGAATCGCCGCCTGCTTCGATTCCAATGCTTTCAGGCACAATCGCAAAACCGCAAATAAATCATTCTCTGCATAACGGTCTACATTCAATATTTTATAAATTGCCGGCAGGAATTGCTCAGCAGATTTAGAATACAAAGGTGCTTCACTGGCATAATGCGTATCTTCATCACTTGGTTTGGCATAAACAGCATATTGATTTTTACCTTTACGCTTTGCCATATAAAGAGCATTGTCTGCTTTCTTAAACATTTCATCATAGATTTCAGATTGCTTTGTTAAATAAATGCCGATACTGATCGTAATGATTCCGGCAGTATCATTAGCAATGATTTTTCTGGCTGCTTTTAAATAATTCTCAACCTTTTCATAGAGATAATCTAAAGAATAGAATGAAGGGAAGAAAACCGCAAATTCATCACCGCCTACACGCCCGGCGATGACATTACTTTGGTTGCCTTTAGTCAATAAGCCAACAACATCAAGAATTACCTGATCTCCCGCATAATGTCCAAAAGTATCATTAACATTTTTAAAATCATCGATATCAATCATTAATAATGCCGCATATTCATCTTTAGAACGATCACAAACCGCTTCTGAAACATGCTGCTTAAAAGCTGCTTTATTAAAAATGCCGGTAAATGGATCTAATTCATTATTTTTTAAAAGCCGGGCATTATTTAAAAGAATCAAACGATGTTCATTCATCATTTCCTCTTGTTCAATTTTTATAATCAGGCTTTGCCGAGTATTGCTTTTTTCAAGCTCCCGATAATTTTCATTCTTTTGATAATATTGAAAGAGCGTTTCATAACTGTCATCATCCGGATAATCTTTGAGTGTCATTTTAACCTTTAAACCAGAGAGATGCTGACGCAGCAGGATATCATGTACTTCTTCGTTCATTAATTCTAATTCTTCTAACAAGCGAGTCGCATAGTCTTTAAGCTCAAGCTCAATACAGTCTTCTAATGCTTCTAAAAGCAGCTTAAAATAACGGTTGCGGTTTACAATCCCTTCTGAAAGATTAACCAATTCATCAAGCAGCGGTGTCAGGCTCTTTAAGTCCATATCATGCTTATAGAGGTGGATGCGCTGAATAGCAACTTCAATTGATGCTGCTGAACTTTCAAATTGCCGATAATCCTTATCATAGAGCTGAAGCCATTTTTTAGCTTCATCAAAATCGTTGAGCTTAATATATGCGGCTATAATATTAATAACCGGAATTGCATCATTGCCGGTAATAGCGATCTGCAGTTTCTGTTTATATTCATGACTGCTTAGGAAGTATTTTAATGCCATATCGGGGATATCAAGATTCTGAAATAAAGCCCCTATATTATTTAATGGAAAATAGCTGTACTGTAATTCTTCATGTTCCAAAGAAAAATAATAGGCTTTAAGCAGATAACTGATTGCCGCGATAAAATCAGAGATACTGGCATATACGATTCCCATCATATTTAAAGTCTGCACATGATATTCAGGAACATCATTTAAATCACAAAGACTTAAAATTTCCATATTTAAACTCAGTGTTTTGTCATGTTCTCCTTTAATGAAGTGAACCATTGACATATAAAATAATGCAGCAGTCATAGAATAAGTATCCTGTATATCTTCAGCTAACATTTTTAATTCATTAGCATGAACACTCATTCCCTCGATATTATTATTCGCTCTGCATTCTTTAATTTTGTTGACTAACTCTTCACATTTTTTACTCTTATAATTTGCTGTCATGATATCCCTCTTTATTTAATAATAACATATGTCATGTTCAGAAAATAGTCTTTTATTCTAGGAAAGGATGTTTTAGATAAGGGCGTGTTCTGTTGATTTCTCTAACGCATGTAGTATAATGAATGAAGAAAGAGAGGCAGTTTATGAAGATTGAACAATTAGATAATTATGAAGCAATGAGCAGACGAGGAGCCGAAATTCTCTTTAATGAAATCAGCAATAACCCTTATGCAAATATCTGCCTGGCTACAGGTGAATCACCGCGCAGAATGTATGAATTATTAGTTGAAATGATTCATGTGAATCAGCTTGATGTCAGTCATTTGACGTTTACCAAGCTTGATGAATGGTGCGGCTTAAACGCTAAGGATGATTCTACCTGTGAATGGTTTATTCGGCATTATGTGCTTGAACCTTTAAATATTAAAGAAGAACAGTTGATTTCATTTAATAATGAAGCGGCTGATACTGAATGTGAGGCAAAACGGATTCATGATTTAATTGATATGCATCCGATTGACTGCTGTATTTTAGGTCTTGGCAAGAATGGGCATCTTGGTTTAAATGAACCAGCTGATGAATTAATTCCTGATGCCCATGTGATTCAGCTTGATGAACTGTCTAAGCATCATGGTATGCTGAAGGGCAAAAAGGTGGAGCAGGGAATTACGCTTGGTCTAAGTGAATTATTAAATGCAAAGAAGATATTAATGCTGATCAGCGGCAGCGGCAAGGCTGAAATCCTTCAAAGGCTGATGAGTAAGAAAGTATCGACAGCACTGCCGGCATCATTTTTATGGCTGCATAATGATGTCGCGTGTCTGATCAATAAAGAGATGAAATAGCATGACTAATAAGCTGCTGAATTTTATGAAAATCCTTATGGGATCTACAATTGGGGTCTATATCGGCAGGGTATTGTTTGTCTGGTATGATTATCAGAGTCATCCAATGCTTTATGAACTAAATTCAAGTCCATGGTATACGAGTATTCTCGTCTCAGCGATATTTGTAATAATTTTGCTGCTGATTGAAGGCGGTGTCTATTTTTATCTGCGTCATAGGACACGGATGAATCCTTAATTTATAGATTAATAGGTTATGATGATAAAGTCAGAGTTATCTTTTCTTGAAAGAAGCGCTGACTTTTTAATATTATTTCATATGCTGGCATATGATAGCTTGGCAGTCAATTTGAATGTTCTGCATTTCTAAATATTTTCTTAAGAAAACATTAAATTAACCTAATATTTTCTAACAGTTTTGTTATAATGAGCTTTTCACATTGACTTAATCACAGAAGCTATCTATAATGTATGACAGGGTGTCATATACGACGCCAAGGAGAATCTGAAATGAAAGAAATATGGAAAAAACATAAGAAATTGATAGTAATTGCTGTTGTGGCAGTAGTGGTTGTTGCTTTCTTTTTTAATCCCTTTAAAGGATCAGGCAATAGCGATCTGATGGTACAGACAACGGTACTGGCTAAGCAGGATCTTTCTAAGACTGTAGAGGTTACGGGACTTGTAGAGAGTGCTGATTCAATGAAGGTTACTTCTTCATTAGCTGCTTATGAAATGCAGACAATTAATGTCAAAGCCGGTGATAAGGTTGAAGCGGGTCAGGTATTGGGAACCGTTGATGTTGAAGATCTTTTGCTTGATGTGCAGAAGGCTGAGGCTTCATTGAATATTAATGATCAGACAACAGGTCTGACTTTAAATTCAACCCAACAGGAATATGAAGATTTTAAGGCTGATCTTGAGAATAACATGAACAGCTCAATTAATAATGCGCAGACAAATGTGGACAACGCGCTGACAACGCTGAATGATGCGAAGAAAGCCTATAATGAAGCATTAGAGGATATGGATCAGGGCGAAAATGAGACAATCAAAAAGGCTCAGAAGGCTGTGGATAATGCGAGAAAAGCGTATCGTGATGCATCGGATACTTCTGATTCTTATGATTTAGATAGTTTGAAGAGAGAATTATCTGAGGCTCTAGCGGCATTAGCTACTGCTGAGGCGAATGATGCCCCCACCAAAGCTCTTGAAATGCAAGTAAGCGCGCTGCAATCACAAATCTCAGCTGCTTCTTCTTTAAAAGGTTCAAGTGATTCTGCCTATGACGCTTATAAAGAGGCCAAGGACGCCTTAGCCGATGCTGTCAAAGCCGCAGATAAGCAGCTGGAATCTTACCTTGACGCAGTTGACAAGGCACAGACAGCTTATGACAATGCTGAAAAGAATCTGACGATTGCGAAACGCAACGCCCAGCAGCAGTTAAAAACTTATGAGGATTCACTGACAAAGACACAGTTATCAGCCAGTGATCCATCAAGACAGATCGAACTGCAGAAGTTAAAGAAACAATTAAACGAAGCTGAAATCACTGCGCCAATCTCTGGCACTGTGACAGCTGTAAATGTAGAAGTAGGCGATAAGGCAAGCGGTGTACTGTTTGTTATTGAAAATGCTGATGCGTTAAAAATCAACACCGCCATCAAGGAATATGATTTAATGAGTGTTCAAAATGGTATGAAAGCAATTATTTCTGCCGATGCAATTCCGAATGAAAAATACAATGGTAAAGTCAGCTTCATTGCGCCAGCTGCTAAAAAGGCTGCCGATGGTTCAACTAAATCTGGTTCTTCATCCGTTGAATTTGAAAGTGAAATCGATGTTACTGATACTAAAACAGATTTGCGTATCGGTATGAATGCTAAAGTAAATATCATTGTTGAAGAGAAAAAAGGTGCTTTGGCAGTTCCTTATGATGCAGTAATTACAGATGTAGACGGTACATCTTATATCTATGTTGCACAACAGGATGGTAATAAATACACAGCTAAAAAAGTAATCGTTACGATTGGCATGGAAACTGACTTCCTGCTTGAAGTTATCAGTGACGAATTACAAGAAGGAGATATTGTCATCACTTCACCGCAGGGAGTAAGTGAAGGGGCAACCGTTCTGCTGGGGTAAACCATGGAGAAAAAAGTAATATTTGAGATGAAGGATATCGTCAAAACCTTCTATCAGGGGACGGAAAATGAACTTGAAGTGCTCCATGGAATTTCGCTTACCGTCCACGAAGGGGAGTTTGTATCAATTGTCGGACCTTCCGGGTCAGGTAAAAGTACCTTGATGAATATCATTGGTGCACTGGATCGTCAGACAAGCGGACAATATATACTTGATGGAGTTTCTATGGATGATGTTGATGATAACAAGCTTTCGCATTTCAGAAATCAGAAAATTGGTTTCGTTTTCCAAACCTTTAATCTGATTCCAAGAACCAGCGCTTTGAAAAATGTTGAAATGCCGATGATGTACGCCGGCGTACCGCACAGGGAAAGAACCCAGAAAGCGAAGGATCTGCTGAAGCTTGTTGAAATGGAAGACCGCATGGGGCATATGCCTAATGAGTTATCAGGCGGTCAGAAGCAGCGTGTTGCGATTGCCCGTTCTATGGCAAACGATCCTGCTATTATCTTAGCCGATGAGCCGACAGGTGCTCTGGATACGTATACCGGGCATTTAGTTATGAATTTATTTCATCAGCTGCATAAGGAACAAGGCAAAACCATTGTTCTGATAACCCATAATCCTGAGCTGGCAGCCGAGACGGAACGGATCTTAACGATTCGCGATGGTCTTATTGTCAGCGATCAGAGAAAAGAGGGTGACGTATGGATTTAATGGAAAGTATTACACTGGCATTCAGTGGCTTAAAAGCAAATAAAATGCGTGCCCTGCTGACAATGCTGGGTATTATTATCGGTATATCTTCAGTTATTGCTATTGTTACGGTCGGCGATTCAATGCGTTCGGCGATGACTTCTTCAATGGCTGATTTGGGAGCTAAAAATCTGATGATCGGCTTATCTTATCGTTACGATGAATCAGGAAATACAGTAGCGCCCAATAACTATGAAATAACTGACAGTGATGTTATCAGCTATGAGATGATTAATGCTTATAAAGAACGTTTTGACAATGATTTACTAGGTGTTTCAATGACTGAATCATTAGGCAGCGGTAAAGCGCAGGATGGCCGGCTTTATGCCAATGTCAGCTTGAGCGGTGTCAGCGCTGACTATGCAGAAGCGAATTCTATTGAAATGATTAAAGGCCGCTTCTTGAATCAGCGTGATATTAATTCAATGAAGAATTTAATCGTTGTATCAAATAAGTTTGTGAATAATATGTTTGCGCCAGGTGTTGATCCAATCGGTAAAGAGGTTCAGATTCACCGCAGTAATGAAATTAATACTTATACGATTGTCGGTGTCTACGAATATAAACAGAATGCGATGATGTATTCTATGGCATCGGAAAAAGACATGAGCACCGATGCTTATATACCGGTTTCTACCGCGCAGCGTATTAATAATTCTAATGGTTTCTATCAGATTACAGCTACACCTAAAGCGAATGTAGATTCAACGGCTTTCCAGATCGAAACACAAGAATTCTTTAATCGATATTATGATAAGAATCCGTATATAACAATTCAAACATTCAGTATGGAAAGTATGCTCGGTCAGATTGATTCTATGATGTCCACAATGTCCATTGCAATTGCAATCATTGCCGGTATTTCATTGTTGGTCGGCGGTATTGGCGTAATGAACATCATGCTTGTATCAGTTACTGAACGTACAAGAGAAATTGGTACCCGTAAAGCCTTAGGGGCACCTAACAGCGCAATCCGCATTCAATTTATTACTGAATCCGTGATTACCTGTCTGGTCGGCGGCTTTTTGGGTGTTATATTAGGTGTAGTATTGGGCAGTGTTGGTGCCAGCGCGTTAGGCTTCCCGGCTCGGCCTTCGGTAAGCATTATCCTAATCGCTGTAAGCTTCTCAATGGCAATTGGTGTTTTCTTTGGATATTATCCAGCCAATAAAGCCGCTAAGCTTAATCCAATTGAAGCATTGCGTTACGAATAGGGGGAAATGGTTTGCCAACATCAACGTTTTATAATCTGCCTGAGGATAAGAAGGACAAATTGCTTCGCTCAGCAATTAAGGAATTTACAAGAGTATCATACAATGAGGTTTCAATTAATCAAATCGTAAAGGACGCGGGTATATCAAGGGGCAGCTTTTACCAGTATTTTAAGGATAAGAGTGATTTACTAGTTTTTATTCTTCAGGATTTCTTAGTATCTCTGCATGAATGCGCATTGACATCTTTAGAAAACAGCAATGGTGATATCTTCACAATGTTTGCGGATTTATATGACTGTCTGTCGGTGGAATGCCTGCAGGATGATCATTATCAATTTTTCCGTAATTTATTTACCAGTATGCGGGCTAATAATGAAGAGTTGAAACAAGTGCCTTGTGATATGAACGTTCCTGATTTTGACCCGATCTTCTTTAAGGAACATTTCAATCGTGATACTTTAGTTTACACAGAAGATGAAGATGTACTGCTGCTGCAGTCACTGCTCTTTAATCTTACTAAGTCTTCCGTTATCAAGCTGATTCTCCAGCCAAAGGATCGGGAGCGGATACGTAATGATTTGAATCGAACGCTGATGATGATCAAAACAGGATGTGAAAAGCCGCGATAGCGGTTTTTCTTTAGGATGATGTGATAGTTAACTTTTCACTTCAGAGAAATTACAAAAAATTAAATTTAGGGTTGACATTTTTGAAAGCGCATACTATTATAGATGATGTAAAAAGGATTGTTACTCTTCGAGGCATTACCTTAGGACAAACAGGAATCTGTTTGTTTTATGTGTCTGCATTGAAGAGTTTTTTATTGTTTATCAGGAGGTGAATAAATGTTTAATCTGTTTAAGAAAAAAGTGATTGATAACCAATGCTATGCACCGGTAAATGGTGAATGTATCAGCCTGGATGATGTGGCAGATCAAGTATTCTCATCAAGGATGATGGGCGACGGTGTCGCATTTAGATTCAATGAGGATGTGGTCTGCGCGCCATGTGACGGTGAAATCATCATGATTGCGAATACCAATCACGCGTTTGGTCTGAAGGCGGAGAACGGCGCTGAAATTCTGGTACATATTGGTTTAGATACCGTGAATTTGAATGGCAAAGGTCTGAAAGCTTTGGTAACACAGAATCAGCGGGTGAAAAAAGGCACACCTGTTATCCAGCTTGACCGGCCGTATTTAGAAGCTGAAAACGTCGATCTGACAACCCCGATGATTATTACAAATGGTAATGATTTTACGTTGACAACTCAGCATATTAACGATAAAGTAAGGATAGGCGAAACAGCAGTTATCACCTGTCAGAAATAGTGCTGTGAAAGGAGTCAGACTCATGAAGGTTATTAAAAAAATCAATAACAATGTTGCCGTATGTTTGGATAACAATGAACATGAGCTGATCGCATTTGGCAAAGGTATCGGATTTCCGGCTATGCCATATGAATTACTTGATTTATCACTGATTACCCGAACTTATTATGGTGTTGACCCCAATTATTTCGGACTTGTTCAGGAAATTGATGAATCAATCTTTGAGGTTTGCGCAGTTATTATTGATTATGCCCGTAATTGCATTGAAAGCAATTTGAATCCGAATGTGGTATTCACCTTGGCTGATCATATTAATTTTGCGATTGAGAGAATTCGCAAGGGAATTGAAATTAAGCTGCCGCTTTATTATGAATTATCCCATCTCTATGAAAAAGAGGTAGCAGTCGGGAAATTTGCACTTAAAGAAATTCACCGGCGGCTTCATGTTTATCTGGCTGAAACAGAGGCATACAGCATTGCCCTGCATTTAATAAATGCGGAGGAACAGCCAGTGAATACCGTTTTAGACTATGACAGTGATAAGGTCATCGATAAGGTGACAAAAATCATTGAAGCATGTTACGATATGCCGATCCGGCGTGACAGTTTTAATTACTCCCGCTTTGTATCGCATATGCAGTATTTATTTAAAAGGAAGGAAAGCAATTCAAGCATAACCAGTGAGAACAGCCGCCTGTTTCAGAGTATGAAAGAGGAATATCCGATGAGTTATGCCTGTGCGCTGGATATTCAGAAATATTTTGAAGATACCTTAAGCTGGCATCCCAGCGATGAAGAAGTTTTATATTTAATGCTGCACATCAATCGATTGTGTGCACGTGAGGATTGTAACCAATAGGGCATTACCTCAGCAGATCCGTAAAGCGTATGATTAGCCTGAATAGGCAGAATCTGCGCTCTGCTCTGCTGGGGTTTTATTTTGGCAAAAACAGGACTGTGTGACGTCCATAGTCCGATTGCATAGATGGTAAGAAAGGATGAAACCATGAAAAACAGTAAAAAAATGGCAGAGGAAATTCTGCAGGGGATTGGCGGTAAAGCCAACATCACAAGCTTAGTTCATTGTATGACAAGACTTCGTTTTACTTTAAAGGATGAAAGTCTGATTCAGAAGCAGCAAATTGAAAATACGGAAGGTGTATTAGGAACGATGGCGCAAAACGGACAGTTCCAGATTATTATCGGTCAAACCGTTCCTGATGTTTATGCGGAATTATGTAGTTTGGCAGGAATTGAAAAGATGGAAGCGTTAAATGAAAACCTGGATGCTGACAATCAAGGGAAAAAGAAATTCCGTCCCGGTGCGATTTTTGAAGTGGTCAGCGGCTGTTTTGCACCCGTTGTTACCGCTTTTGCCGGTGCTGGTATCCTTAAGGGTATTTTAACCTTACTGACTACATACAGCTTGCTGGATACATCAACCGGTCTGTATTTGATGCTGAATGCGGCGAGTGATGCGACTTTCTACTTCCTGCCGTTCCTGTTAGCTTATACGAGTGCGAAGCGTTTTAAAACGAATGAGATTATGGCATTAATATTAGCGGGTATTTATATGTATCCTACGATTATTAATAATGCCGGTACGCAGGTAAGCACGTTTGGCATCAGCTTTTATTTAGTAAAATATTCATCAAGCGTAATTCCTATTATGCTGTCTGTATGGGTGATGAGTTATGTTCACCGCTGGATTTCTAAAGTATCGCCAAGCTTTTTAAGAGTTGTGTTAGTTCCGGTTGTTGTTTTATTAGTCATGACGCCGCTGAGCTTAATGCTGTTTGGCCCGCTGGGTTATAATATTGGTAATTTCTTTAAATGGCTGTTTGATATCGCACCAATGGTCGGCGGCTTCGTTGATGGCTTCACCCGTCCGCTGATGGTATTTACCGGTACGCATATGACGATGTCACCAATCATGATTAACAACATTGAAACATTGGGTTATGACATGCTGGGTCCCGTGCATTGTGTCGCGACTGTATCAGCAGCGGGTATGTGCTTCGGCGCTTTCTTAAAGGCAAAGAAGGAATCAAACAAGGCAGCTAATTTCTCATCCTTTATTTCCGCAGCAATTGGTATTACTGAACCAGCTTTATATGGTGTAGCTTTCCGCTTTAAACGTCCGTTGGCTGCTTTATGCATCGGCGGCGGTGTTTCCGGCGCGTTTGTAGCGGCGATGGGTGCAAAGGCATTAAGCTTTGCGATGCCGGCGTTAATTTCATTACCGGTATATACAGGCACGATTCCAATCGTTCTTGCTGGCAGTGCGATCGGCTTTGTATTAACAGCAGTATTGACTTATGTTTTAGGCTTTGATGAAGATATTAAAAAAGATGAACGGGCGATTGAAGCTGAAAAAAAGAATCTATTTTAATTAGAAAGGAGAATTTACAATGAGTGAAAAAGGATTTCCAAAAAGTTTTTTATGGGGCGGCGCGACAGCTGCTTCACAGGTAGAGGGCGGATATAATGAAGGCGGCAAGGGGTTAGATACTCAAGACTGCCGGCCGGGTAATTTTCATCTGACAAGAGAACAGAAGAATGACTGGAAATATAAAAAAATGACAACGGAGAAATTCAATCAGGGCTGTGCAAGTAAGGATGTAAACGCGTATCCGTTCCGCTTTGGCAGTGACGAATATCACCATTATAAGGAAGATATCGCATTGTTTGCGGAAATGGGAATGAATGTCTATCGTTTGTCTATCAGCTGGGCGCGTATATTTCCATTAGGTGATGAGGATGAACCTAACAAAGAGGGACTGCAGTATTATAAGAATATCTTTGATGAATGCCATAAGTATGGCATCAAGGTCTTTGTGACGATGCTGCATTATGCGGTACCGGTGCATTTGGTAAAGGAATATGGCGCGTGGAGTAATCGAAAGATGATCGATTTCTATTTGAAGTACGCGAAAACATTATTTGAGAATTTCAAGGACGATGTTGATTACTGGCTGCCGTTTAATGAGATTAATGCCGGCCGGTTCAATCCTTATAATGGGGTGGCACTGATTGAAGAAGAACATGAGAATCTTGATAACGATGTTTTCCAGGCGCTGCATCATCAATTTGTTGCGAATGCGTTAACGGTTAAGCTGGCTCATGAAATGATGCCAAATTCTAAGATTGGCTGCATGATTGCCCGTTTCTGTCATTATCCGGCAACCTGCAAACCAGAAGATAATCTGGAACAGCTGCATGATGAACAATATACTAACTGGTTCTATACCGATGTTATGGCCAGAGGTAAATATCCGGCTTATATGAATCGTTATTTTAAAGCGAAGAATGTAAAGCTGCAGATGGCAGAAGGCGATGTAGAACTGCTTGCTGAATATCCGGTTGATTTTGTAGCTTTCTCATATTATTTTACGCAAGTATCAACGGCTGATGAAAACTGGGAAAAGACAGGCGGCAATTTGGTTATTGCCAATAAGAATCCATATCTTAAATCCAGTGAGTGGGGCTGGCAGATGGACCCAATTGGTCTGCGGATCACTTTAAATCAGCTCTATGACCGTTATCAGAAACCATTGTTTATAGCGGAAAATGGTCTGGGCGCGGTAGATGTCTTAGAAGCTGACGGCAGTGTGCATGATCCTTATCGAATCGAATATTTACGCACTCACACAGCGGCGATTAAAGAGGCTATTGAAGACGGCGTGGATGTTTTTGGTTATACGATGTGGGGAATTATTGATTTAGTATCATGCGGATCTGTGGAGATGAGCAAGCGTTACGGCGTTATCTATGTAGATGCTGATGATGAAGGCAAGGGTACATTTAAACGTTATAAGAAAGACAGCTTTACTTGGTTTAAGAATTTTATTGCCCAGGAAAATGAGACGTCGTTATGAAAGTAATACGATGCAGGGATAAAGCAGAAGTAGGCAAGGCTGCCTGCGCTTATACGATTCAGGCAATGATGCAGCCAGATGCCCACATCGCAATCACCGGCGGTTCAACACCCAAAGAGATGTATGAATATCTGGTTCCTTTGGTTTGTGATAATCCGGCTTTCAGCCATGTTCAGTATTACAACTTTGATGAAATTCCTCAGGTGGGCGAGCATGAGGGGTTAACGATGCAGGCACTGCGTTCTTTATTCTTTACACCTGCCAATATTGATGAAAAGCAGATTCATATTCTGAATGAAAAGAATTATATGGAATGTGAAGCAGCCTTGGCAGCTGTCGGCTATCTCGATTATGTTGTTTTAGGGCTTGGCAAAGACGGCCATTTCTGCGGTAATCTGCCGCATACATGTACTTTTGATGATGATACGCATGCGGTTGCCTGTGATTTGAATCCAACCCTATATAATCGCATTAAATTCCTATCGGGGGACGATGAAAATAAAATGCCTGATGCATATGTGACGATGGGCCCGCGGACGATCATGCGCAGCAAACAGATTGTCATGATTGTGAACGGCAAGGCAAAAACAGAAATCGTAAAACGTGCTTTATGGGGTGAAATTACAGCTGAATGCCCCTCTTCAATCTTTCAGCTGCATCCTAATTTTATCTTAATCTTAGACGCGGAGGCGGCATCCGAACTGACATTATAAAAACAAGAATGCATTGATCAGCAGTTATAAGGTTTGATTTACAAGCGTAG
Organism: Dielma fastidiosa; assembly: GCF_003475485.1. NCBI lineage: Bacteria > Bacillati > Bacillota > Erysipelotrichia > Erysipelotrichales > Erysipelotrichaceae > Dielma > Dielma fastidiosa. Next base: position 98,285 of record NZ_QRQL01000005.1, read on the forward strand.
GTCAAACCTTTTCTATGTTTAGAAGACATTATCACTCTGTAAATGTGACAAATTGGACATAAAGATTGTGAGAAAATGAGGATAGTGCTATGATAGTCACAAAGAAAGGAATTAGGGAAATATGAAAAAAACGCTCTCTTTTTTATTAGCCGGAGTTTTAGCGTTCAGTTCATTGTTCAGTATGAATGTGCAGGCTGCTTCAGACAGCGTTCAGACAATGGCCGATACGCTGATTCAAAATTACGGTGTAACGAGTTTACAGTATGCGCTGATAGATAATGGTGAAATCATCACCAGCGGTACATCAGGTGTATACAGTAAATCCGAGAATCGATTATTGACAAAGGATAACATGTATACGATTGGCTCAACAAGCAAAATGTTTGTGACCGCTTCAATTATGAAATTAGTGGATGAAGGCAAGATTGATCTGGATAAACCTGTCAAAGATTATGTGCCTGAATTTAGAATGAAGGACAGCCGTTACCGCAAAATTACGGTCAGAATGCTGCTGAATCATTCATCAGGTTTGATGGGCAGCACATATCTGAATGGCTTTTTGTTTAATGATAATGATACCCAGGCGCATGACAGCTTTTTAAAGGATCTGCGCGAACAGGAATTAAAGGCTGATCCGGGTGCTTATTCGGTTTACAGCAATGATTCCTTTACCTTGGCGGAGATCGTCATTGAAAAGGTCAGCGGTGAATCATTTACTGAGTATATCCGCAAAAATATTACGGAGCCTTTAGGCTTAACGCATACTAAGACACCGTTAGATGATTTTGACCGTTCTTTAGTAGCGAAGACTTACTATCCAAATACGCCAATGCTGGCCAACGGTGTTGATAACGCGAATATCATCGGTACCGGCGGTATTTATTCTACAGCTGAAGAGCTTTGTAAATTTGCGCAGATTTATATGAAGAATAATTCATTGCTGTCAGCGGAAAGCAAGAAGGCTACCTTCCAGAAAGAATATCTGCGCGGTCAGTGGCTGGCGGATGAGCCGAATATTATTAATTTTGGTCTGGGCTGGGATTCAGTAAATCTTGATCCATTTGCCAGCTATGGCATCCAGGCGGGTGTTAAAGGCGGCGATACACTTTTAATGCACAGCTCATTGATCGTTCTGCCTGAATACAATATGGCAGCGGCGGTGACTTCTTCCGGCGGCAGCAGCTTGTATGATCAGATATTAGCGACTCAGCTGTTAATGGATCGTCTATATGAAAAAGGCATCATTAAAGGCGCGGAAACATTGCCGGTGCCAAGTCAGCCGGTTCAGAAAGCACTGGATGGCGATTTGAAGAAATATGAAGGTTATTACGCTAACTTCGGCGGTATTTATCGGGTTGATTTAAGTGATGATGGCTTGCTTACTTATAAAAATGCTTATCTTGAAGGCAACGAGCAGGCAGCTACAATGATTTATGTCGGTGACGGACAGTTTGTGGATCCTACTGGTAATTTGGCTATGTATTTCATGGAACAAAACGGAAATACCTATCTGAATGTCAACGGCGCTTCTGAATTGCCGGGCATCGGACGTGTTCATGAGCATTCCTATTTTGCTCAGAAAGTTGAATTGTCCGAATTGAGCGACTCTGTCGCAAAGGCATGGGCGGCTCGTGAAGATAAAGGCTATCTGAGCATCCTAAATAAATATACATCACAGGTAGTCGCAACCGTTCTGCCGGTAACCAGTGTTGCATTAAAGGGCAATTACTTATCTTGTTATCGGGTAATCGATGCGAATACAGCGGTTCCTGAAATTGAAATTCCAATGAGCGGCAGCCGTGATGTCGGTATCATCTCTTTCTATAAAGAGGATGGTATTGAATATATGAAGTTAAATGATAACCTGTTTGTCAGTGAAGATGCGATCAAGGAAGTTCACCGTGACAGCTTCAGCGTTCGTATCAATGATAAGGGTTATAATCAATATTACTATGCCGGACCTGAATATGAAGGCAAAAACATTTCTATTACAGTACCTGAGAATGCAGGCTATGTAGTTTATGACAGTACAGGCATGGCTGTGCTTAATTCAGTGAACAGCAAGCCGGAATCTTTCCCATTAGGAGCAGGCTGTTACATCTTGTTTATGGGTGATGCCGGTGCGCGTTTCAAAGTAGAAATCAAAGATTAAACGGGGATATCCCCGTTTTTTTTAAATAATAAGCAAAAAAAAATCAGCCGTTCTGGCTGATGATATAATTAAATGGTGCCGTCTAGAGGAATTGAACCTCCGACCTACTCCTTACCATGGAGTTGCTCTACCCCTGAGCTAAGACGGCAGCTAAATATTATTATAGTGAATATTGGCTAAACTGCAAGAGATATTCATGTAAAGTTTATGAAAATATAAGAAAACAATATAAAATGTTTTCTGAAAATATTCAATAAAGTTGTTGACAATCGTTTTCATTCCTGTATAATAGAGACCATAACAAATGTGATGATTGGGAAGAGTACTAAGCAAGGACGCTGCACAGAGAGCTGTTGACCGGTGAAAAACAGAGAGCGTCAGGTTTAGGAAAATCACCCATGAACAGTCTGCTGAAAGGGTTCAAGTAAGTTAGAACGATTAACACTCGTTACGGTGTTCTGCATTAAAAGGATTTTTCCGGAGATGTCAGAAGAGTGACTGTCTTTGACAGTAATTGGAGTGGTACCGCAGAACCAAAGGTTTTGTCTCTTAGAGATAAAGCCTTTTTTTGTTATTACAGGAGGAAATGTAAATGAAATTCGTAAACCGTTTAAGTGATTTTTTAGGGAAGTACATGGCATGGATCGTATTGGCTGTTGCGGCTTTTTCACTGATTCAGCCTTCCTTCTTCACGGCTGTCGCTCAAATCAAGGTAGCGGGGCAGTCACTGACTAATGTTTTATTAGGGGTAATTATGTTTGGAATGGGCATGACATTAGAGCTGAATGATTTCAAAATTGTTTTTTCAAGGCCAAAGGATGTGCTGGTTGGCTGTCTGGCTCAATTTACGATTATGCCGCTGGGAGCCTTCCTGCTGGCCAAGGGATTAAATCTTGACAGCGGGTTAGCGGTTGGCTTAGTGCTTTTGGGAACTTGTCCCGGCGGTACGGCAAGTAATGTAATGACCTACTTAGCCAAGGGAGATGTGCCGTTATCGGTTGGCATGACAATGGTATCGACCTTGCTTGCGCCGCTGCTTACCCCTTTGCTTACTTATGTTTTAGCAGGCCAATGGGTTGAGGTAAATATGCTGACAATGCTGCTGAGTATTGTTCAGGTCGTATTAGTACCGATTGCGGCGGGTGTATTAGTGCATCGATTAGCCGGGGATGCCGTTAAGCAGTTTGATAAAGTCTTGGTTATGGTCAGCGTCTTAAGCATTGTGACAATTGTCGGTATGTGTGTGGCTCCGAATGCTCAGCGCTTGATGACTTCTGGTTTAATGGTAATTGCGGCGGTTTGTCTGCATAACTGGCTGGGCTTTGGCGTCGGCTGGCTGTTTGCCCGGCTGCTTGGCTTAGAGACGGCTAAGAAAAGAGCCATCTCGATTGAGGTAGGTTTACAGAATTCAGGCCTTGCAGTAGGTTTGGCCGGACAGTTTGCCAATCCGTTATGTGCGCTGCCGGCAGCGGTAGCCACCGTAGCTCATCAGATTTCCGGCTCCGTATTGGCTAATGTATACGCATCTATGCCGCTTGAGAAGCAGGAATCAAGAAAGGCGATGCCTGAATTAGAAGCCGAAGCGGCAAAGGCTTAAGAAAGTGAGGAACTATTATGTCAAATGTATTTTTACCAAGTTATAGTGTCGGTACGGATGTTTATCAAGAAGCGGCAGAAATCTGCAAGGATTATGGCAATAAGGCAGTCTGTATCGGCGGTCATCGGGCATTGGCTAAAGCCTGCCATCTGTTGAAAGAAGCTTTAAAGGACAGTACGATAGAGATCTTGGATACTTTATGGTATGGCGGTGAAGCCGCTTATGAAAATGTGGAAATGCTGAAACAGAACGCGGCGGTTCAGGCGGCGGATATGATTTTTGCTTTTGGCGGCGGCAAGGCATTGGACACATGCAAGGTCTTAAGTGATCAAATGAATAAAAAGCTGTTTAATTTCCCAACCATCGCGGGAACGTGTGCGGCGGTAACTTCTGTCTGTGCGATGTATGAACCTAACGGGGTATTTAAAAACCTCTATCACCGTGATCGGCCCGCGCATCATACATTCATTAATACACAAGTGATTGCTGAAGCACCGGATGTATATCTTTGGGCAGGCATCGGGGATACGTTAGCTAAGGGCTATGAACCGGAATTCAGCTCCCGCGGCCGTGAATTGAATCATGCGAATAATGTGGGAGTAACGTTATCTGTATTATGCGGTGATCCATTAGTCCGTTATGGTGCGGCGGCGCTTGCTGACTGTCAGGCAAATCGAAATTCTAAGGCCTTAGAGGAAACGGTACTGGCCATCATCGTAACAACCGGCCTTGTTTCTAATTATGTAATTAATGATTATAACAGTGTGGTAGCTCATGCGATGTGCTATGGCTTTACGACCTTGAAAAAGGTTGAAGAAAAGCATCTGCATGGTGAAATTGTTTCTTATGGATTATTAGTTCAATTGATGCTGGATGATAAGCTTGATGAGCTGCAAAAGCTGCTGCCATTCTATCAAAGTGTTAAACTGCCGACGCGGCTTGCTGATCTTGACTGCACGATGGCAGATCTTGACGGCGTATTAAAAAGAGCTTCACAGGTGCCGGATGTGAATGTATCGGCAATTAAAGTCACGGAAGAAAATCTTCGTCAGGCAATTGAAAAGCTAGAGGACTTTACCGCATAATCAGTGCTGATCTGGATTATACAGATCGGCTTTTTTATTTGATTGCGTGCTGGTCTGTGTTATAATATGTCAGCAAAGGGTGATGGCATGGAAAAGTCAGGGTGGATCATTTATCATGACGGTGAGATCAGTGATCAGATCAAGGAAAAAGAGATAATTGGTGAAATTGACCAAAAGCTGCTGCGATTAGATGAATTGAAAAGTATGTGGCTGTCATATTCTGAAAAGAAACAGCTGGTATTATATATTGATGGTCTGGGCTGGCATCAGCTTAAAGCATCACTGCCGCAATGTTCTTATTTCTCTACATTTAATACAGCCTGTGCTTTAAGCAGCTGGCCGCCGATTACCAATACGGCATTAGCGAGCATGCTAAGCGGTGCCGATGCTTCTGTACATCAAATTAAAAGCCATGCCGACCGCAGCTTGAAGCTCTCCACCATCTTTGATGAATATCCGGGGCGCTGTGTCTATATTGAGGGTGAAAGAACAATTCTTTATACCCAGCAGTCAGCACTCCTGAATCCAAGAGATGAAAATGACAGTGATCAGGCAGTCTTATCATGCATGCGGGAAAATCTTGATTATGATTTTATTTTTGTACATATCCATGGTTATGACGATGTCTGTCATCACTATTCCCCACAGAGCAGACAGGCTATTGATAAGCTGATCTGGCTTGATGGCCAGCTTTCACAGCTGTTGAGTGATGTAAAGGGTATGATTTGGCTGATTAGCGATCATGGTCAGCATGCTAGTGAGGATAAGGGCGAGCATGGCAGCTTCTGCGAGGAAGATATGCTTGTACCAATAGGTATAAGGGTGAATGAGGATGAGTGAGTTTAAACTTCCTGAAAAAAAACTATACAGTCTTTTAAAACGCGCGCAGGGGAAGGCGGAACGTCAAATTGAAGTTTACGGCTGTGAATTATACAAATATATTGGTGATCTGCATGAAGAGGATCAAGTCTTATGTGTGGGCGCGGATGGCATGCAGCTGCTTCTAAGCGGCAAAGAGGTCTTGCTGCCCAATCATATTTTAATTTGTGAATCAGCAAATGATTATCAGATCATTCCATCACAAGATCCTGTAAGCAGCCGCTGGCTGAAGCATCTTGTATCAATTGAAGTAAGGAGGAAGGGACGATGAAAGTATTTAGTATCGTTGGCATACGCGCCAGCGGGAAAACAACAACCATTGAACAGATTATCCGTGAATTAAAACGCCGCGGCAAAACAGTATCAACGATTAAAATTATTTTTTGTCCGACCTTCTCCATTGATGATCCAAAAAGTAATACTGCCCGTCATAAAGCTGCCGGCGCAAGCTCAGTAATTGCAAAGGGTAAGACGGAGACGGCATTGATCATTCCGGAAGCGGTTGATAATAATAAGTTGCTGAATCTGAATCATAGCGATTATGTAATTTTGGAAGGTGACTATGAAGCACCTGTGCCAAGAATTGTCTGCGCGCATCAGCCGAAAGAGGTTGAAGAGCGGATGAATGACTTTACCTTCGCCATCAGCGGCCGCTTAGCTGATCAATATGATAAAGTATGCAATCTGCCCGCTTTCAGCGCGTTAAGTCAGCTGACAGAATTGGTCGATTTGATTGAAGAAAAAGTTTATGACCGGCTGCCCAATGTCGATGCAAAGGTCTGCAGTGCGTGCGGAGCTGATTGTGTTGCTTTAGGCAGTGCCATTATTCAGGGGGAAGCAAAACGGGAATTGTGTACGCTGAGTCAGGCGGCAGTTTGCCAGCTTTGTGAGCAAGCGGCACAGGTCAAACTTGTACAGGGAGCCGTTACAGCTTCTACCGGCCCCTGTCAGTGCGGCTGTCATAAGCTGGCTAAAGAAACAGAGCTGAAGAAACGCGCACTGGCGGCAGTCAATCTGCCGATGCAGCTTGCAATAAATGGTGAAAAGGTTGAGCTGAGTCATAGCCAAGAAGCTGAACTCAAGCAGCTGCTGGCTTCTTTTGTAAAGGAAAATGTGCATTCAATCAAACTGAATGCCGGGGATGAGTATGAGTAAACATTTATTCTTGACTGGGGAGAAAAAAGTTGGTAAGTCCAGTGCAATCAAAAAATTTCTAAGCATCGCGCAGCCAGATTTCAGCGGCTATCAGACCCAGCCGGTAATAATCAATGAACGAATCCGCGGCTATGCGCTGCATAGCTTTGAGGCTTTGGATGAAGAAGAAAATGATGTGATTATCAGCGTTCGTGCCGGTGTACGCCGCAATATCTGCGTTGAGGGTATTTTTGATACAATTGGCGTTAAAATAATACAAGCCGCGGTTGCCGCCGACGCAGAGCTGGTGATTATCGATGAATTAGGTAAGCTGGAAGATAACGCGCCTGACTTTCAGGCTGCGATTAAACAGCTGTTAGACAGCAATCATCGAGTATTAGGTGTCTTACAGAAAAAAGAAAGCAAAATGTCAGCTCTGCTGAATGAGCGTGATGATTGCGAAATCATTGAAATCAGTGAAGCGGATCGTGACATGGCTGTGGATAAGATCAGCCAGTGGTACAGAGGCTGACTTTACAAAAAAAATAAAAAAGTGTAATGTAAATATGTTAGGAGTTGATTCGTTTGCAAAATGCCGCCGTTGAAGTGAACTTTGACATTGAAGAAATCAAACAGAATGAAACTATGCGCAATGACTTTATTTCTCAATACAAGCCATTTATTGCTTCATTTACTTCCGAATGTGCACATCGCTATGTCACTTATGGCGTTGACGAAGAACTTTCTATCGCTTTAATGGCGTTTAATGAGGCAATTGACCGTTTTAATGGTAAAGGGAATTTTTTACTGTATGCGAAAATGGTAATTAAAGCCAGACTGCTTGATTATTTTAAATCATCGCTTTACCGCGAAAATAAGAAGTCGTTTGGTTTATATAATGAAGAGGAAGATGAAATCGACGAATTAAAGGAAGACGCGATTCAGCGTTATGCTGACAGCTATGAACAGTCAATCCGCATCGCGGAAATCAATGAACTGAATGAAAAGCTTCAGGCTTTTAGTATTACCTTTCAGGATTTAGTTAAAAGCTCACCTAAGCATTTAATTACTCGGCATTATGTAAATAATGCGATTCAGAAGATTTTAGAACGTCCTGAATTAGTAGAAAAAATAATGAATGATCATTCACTGCCTTTAAAAGAAATTGAAAAAAATTTTTTAATACCACGAAAAAAGATCGAGAGCTATCGTAAATATATAATAGCGGGGATCATTCTTGCGGATTCGGATTTAGAGACATTAAAAGAATATTTGCCGTTTAAAAAATAGAAAGGAGTGGAAAAATGATCAAAAAAGGGATTATTATGGAAATTCATGATCAAAAGGCGATCGTGATGAGTACAAAAGGTCAATTCGATGAAATTAATGCCACTCCATCCATGGAAGTCGGCAATGAAATACAGTATGGTGATGATTCAAAGTTAAAGATTGCAGCTACGTTATGTATGCTGTTTATCATGTTTGGCAGTGTTTTTGGATTTAATTTCTTAGCGAACCAGCGTACTCCGGTTTCATATGTCGCTGTGGATGTGAATCCGGGCGTTGAGTTTACTGTCAATATGTATGATGAAGTGATTTCTGTATCAGCGACGAATAAGGATGGTGAGCTGGTACTGGCGGGGCTTGATTACAAAGGTCAGAAGATTGAAGAGGCCACGAAGAATTTTATTGATGAAGTAACAAAGATGGGATATATTGATAAGAATAAGGATGATAATGCCGTCATGATTACCGTTGTGAATGACAATGAGCTGAAGGCATTGAATCTGCAGGAAAGATTATATCTAAAGGTTAATGAGTTTTTTGTAGAGAATCACATTTTAGGTGTCGTGCTTGGGGAAGAGACAAATGAAATGCTGCGGTTGGAAGCGCAGAGCAAAGGTGTATCGGCCGGTAAGCTGAGACTGATTAAGCAGGCGGTGAAAGCTGATCCGTCGCTGACTCAGGAGGCGGCTGCGAATATGGCGGTTAAGGATCTGAATAAAGTGATCGAGGCCAAGGAAGTGCCGGCACCTGTGAAGAGTGAAGAGGAATTGCTGGAGGAGAAGGATTCGACGATTATGACTGTCATGATGTATCGCCGTTCAACACCGCCGGCAACTTCAGACGATGTTAATTTTAATGATCAGCTAAACGATTACCAGAATCAGAAAAAAGACGAGGCAACAAATGCCTGGGATGAGATTAATAAAGATCTTGATGCGACACCATCGGATGCCACATCATCAGATGCTTCAGCGAGTGATGCAACACCAAGTGACGCGTCTAAGAGTGATACAACCAAATCAGATGCGAGCGTTAATGATGCAAGCCCGGCTGACAACAGTAAGCTGAAGGCTGAGTCGACACTCACGGACAGCGCGACAGGATCAGATACTGATGCAGTAAAAAAATAATATAAAAGACAGATGCTGAAATAAATGTTCAATATCTGTCTTTTTTTGTGTAAAAAAGTTTTATGCCTTCTTTCTGGTTGAAAGTGCGCCGATGATTCCGCCTATGAGGATTAAAGGAGCTAATCTGACAAATAGCCATTCAAATGCATGGAATGCAGCTCCTAATATGGCAGTTTCAGGATCGTTATAGTTCCAAAGTAAATATGGACTGTCCATTTTTATCAAAAGGGCAAAAACGAGAATAATGCCAGCGCAAAGCAGGATAAATAACCAATGAAATATCTTCCGGTTTGTTTCTTTCCTTTGCGCAAGCTGGCAGTTAATGATCGTAAGCTTTTCAGAAATAGCTTTTATGTCATCAGCTTCCGGTTCTATCACAGTTTCTCCAAGCAATATGTGAACCGGTGTTTCAAGTGCTTCTGATATATTAATCAGCATATCCGAATCGGGAACTGACAACCCTTGCTCCCATTTAGAAATGGTTTGACGGACAACATTGAGTTTGATTGCAAGCTCTTGCTGTGAAAGTCCTTTTGATTTTCTGATTGTTTTAATGTTTTCATTTAACATCAAGGGTACCACCTTTCTTTTGTTGTTACTTCTATTGTAGGCAAAACTTGCCGTTGCCACAAGCAATGTGTGTTAACAATAAAGCAAATACATTGCTGTTTCAATGCTGCATAGAATTCTTGATTGTTTTGTTTTTTTATGCTGTTTATTCTGTTAAAAAACGGTTTAGAAGCGTTTCTAAACCGTTAACAGGGAAAGCGTCTTAAAAGGTATACCTTTTGAGACACTGTATTTCTCTTCCATTATAGGCATTTTTATTGCATTCGTAAAGGTGTAATGTCCGTTTTATGTAATTTCAAGGTTGTTTTTTACAATGGTGTGAGTGTATTATAAGGTATACTTTTTAAGACATATTCAAAAAAAACCTGGGGAGGTAATGGAATGAAATCAAATAAAACAAAGTCAGCAGTGACTGCTTTAGTTGTAGCTGCAATGCTTTGTTCAGTGACATTGCCAATTAAGGCAGTTGAGTCACAATGGGTTAATAATGATGGCTTATGGTCTTATGTTAAAAATGATAATTCATTAGCAACTGGCTGGCTTGAAGATGGTGATTGTTGGTATGTGTTTGATGAAAATGGAATTATGCGGACTGGCTGGATAGCATCTCATGAGCATTGGTATTTCATGGGTGAATCCGGTGTCATGCAGGTGGATGCATGGGTAGAAGATAATGGCTCTCTTTATTATCTTAAAGGTACGGGCGTTATGGCAAAGGACTATGTTAAAGATGGTTATGAATTAACTAGCGATGGAAAAGCTATTCCGTTAGCTGAATCCAACTCGATAGTTGTGACAGACCCCAATGCTATTACTGGTGAAGTTATTGAAGGGAATCTGTATGTGGATGTGACTGCCGCAAAAGAAATTGAGCTAAGCAAAGTAATCATCAAAGGGAAGCTAGTTGTATTAGGTGATAATGAAACAGCTGGAAAAGTCGTTCTAAAGGATTCGACAGTTGATACTATCAGCAATCAGACTAGAAATACAGAAGTTGTTTTAAGCGGTGAAACGAAAGTTAAGGCTATTGTATTGGAAGAGACAGCATTGGTAACACCGGATAAGAATTTCAATGGTGAAGTAGAAACAATTGAAGTTCAATCAACAACCAAAGATGAAATTAAGATTGAAGTACCAACACAGGAAGTAATGACACGCACCTATGCAAGTATAAACATTCAGGCACCGGTTGAAAACCTTGAAGTAATAACTGATACTCAAATCAAGGTAAATGCCGATGTGAAGAATGTAGTCGTTACCGAGACAGCAAAGGATACTAAAGTGGAAGTAGCCAAAGGAAGTACCATAGGCACATTAACGGCAGACGCGGCAGTGAAGATAGATGGCAACGGTACTGTCAATAAGGTAGAAGTCAATGCTGATGGTGTAGAAGCTGGAAAAGATACAATTATTAAAGATGTAGATAAGGCTGATGAAGTTGAAAAAGCACCGGAAGTAAATAAACCTTCTACTGGTGGTTCATCAGGCGGCGGAGGGTATGTGCCGCCAGTTGTTGAAAAGGGAGTTAAGAATGAGGCTGAATTAATCGCTGCTTTAAAAGAATTAACAGATGGCGGAGAAATATTAATTGGAAAAAATTTCACCACTGGTAGACAGATTAACATTAATCAAGATATGATTCCAGAGGATGTTAAGTCATTTACCATTGACGGTCAAGGCAACGCGATTACTTATCTATCTCAAAATGAGGAAAATTCGTATGTTATTGCTTTCAATAATCTTAGTGCCCAAGTTATTTTGAAAAATATTAAATTGACTGGCGCTGATACTTCTTTATTAGTTAATGGTTCAAGTGTTCAGATGGAAGGTAAAGTTGATGTATCAGGGAATACAGCAAGCGGAATTGAGCTGGCAAGACTAACTGGCGAAAGCGGCAAGAGCAGTCTTGATGTTACCAAAGCTAATATCGTAAATACATCTGAATTTAGAGAGCCTAATGGTCAGAACAATCTTCCAACTATATTGGCTAAAGGTACAGATCAGATAGAAGTGATCTCAGATGCCTCAAATGATCTTCATAATAAAAATGTTACTGGTCAAGTTGAATATTATTTGAATAATATTAAGTATGAAGTTGATACAGAAGATTCATTTCAAAAAATGCTGAATGATTATATTCAGGGAGATACGGTCATTTTAACTGATGATATAACATTGTTTGATAACGCAACATTCACAGATGATGTAACGCTTGATATGAATGGTAAAACTATAAAAATAAATGAAGGTAAAGGTTCATTGAAAATTGCACCTACCAAAACAATGAAAGTAATTGGATCTGGGCATATAGAAGGATGTTTATATGCTGATAATAGGTTTCAAAATGGAAGTACATTAAAGATATACGTAAATGACGATTTTACAATAAATTCTAGCAATACTGGCGGATGGGCTGTATATGGAGGCTTTGGAACGATAATCGAAATTGATGGAGGAACATACAGCAGCAATGAAAAAGCTACCGCAGGAGTAATACACACCTTGGGTAATGAATTAGTAGTTGAAAATGCAATTATAAATGTAGAAGTAGCGTCTGTTATGAATGCTTATGGCATATATTCTAGTGCTAATTCAAATGTTTTAAAAAATGTTATAGTTAACGGTAAATATAGCACTTGCGGCAATTTCAATAATGAATATGGCAAAACAGTAATAACAAATAGTGAATTTCATACTACGAAAATTACTGATGATGGTTTTTCTTCAGCAACTTTATTATATCAAGGTGAATTAGAGATCAGTCGTTCTAAAATCACAAGAGTAAATGTTGGCATCTTATATAATCGGTCATGGCCTGCTCCAACTGAAGTTGAAGGGCTGACATATAATAAAGATGATGTAGAGTTTATTAATATAAACAATAATCAGTTACCTGATGTTGATTATAGAAATGAAGAAGCTACAAAAGATGCATTGTTTGATTGATTTGTGTACATAGAAATTCATATGAATAGATAGACATAGAAAATTTTATTAATGAGGTACTAGACGACTAGCAGCAAATTATATAGCTGACTGCCATTAGTGAATAGGAAATAAAAGGCGATAGATTTAAATTATCGTCTTTTATTTATTGATAGTTAATTATTTTATGTAGATATAGCTACACTTGATGCTGAAATTAATATGCGAAATAAGAATTTTGTATCATAAAATATATACTTTGAGACATTAATTCAATACACGGGTAGGTAATAAAATGTTATCAAATAAAGCATAGTCAATAAGCCAATCAGTATATAAATATAATAAGCAAGGTTCATTACTGCCTTGCTTTTAGCTTGAAAAATTAGACCAACCTTCCCAATTCAAAAAACTTATATAAAAAAATAAAAAAAATTTGCATCTGCCCCCGAAAAAGAATTAGGCACATCGTATTCTATAGTAGTGGTTGAGAAAAGTCTTATGGAGGAGCTTACTGGAATCACGTTATATCTAAAAAGAGAGAGAAAAATGGTAACTGTCTTAAGGTTTGGGAAGGCCGAGAGATTAAGGAGAAGAGAAAAATGGTTTTATCCTCCAAGATTAAAAAGAAATGATCAGCTTCATTTCTTTTTTTTGGCAAAATTTGGATTTCAAAAAAGTTTATAAAAAGCCGATGATTTCAGCCAAAATTCGACAAAACATAGGCTATATCGCTTAATTGAAGCATAAAAAGTGAAAAAATTAGCGATTTATTCAATGAAAGCAGTTTCATTTATTGTAAAGAAATGAAAATATGCTACAATATGTATATCCTATTTATTTATGGATTGGAGGAGAAATCATGGATAAATTCACGATTGCTGATTATATTGAAAAACTACAGGCTAAAAAAGAAGAAGCTCATAACAAACAATGGCTGTATATAGAATGCAATGCCAAAGATTTAATGGAAGAATTGGAACCAGGTGTTAAAAATATGACTACATGCTGCAAGGCAATGCTTGAAGCTCTCTTAGAAGGGGATATTATTCTGGCTGCTCCTAAGACAAAGAACATGTGTGGTTCAGCTTTAACACTTCGTTATTATGTAGATAACTTAAGCCCAGAACGCAGAAAATATTCAGAAGTTAACTAAGCCACAGCCGTGGCTTTTATTTTGGTTGCAATTTTTAATGGAGCCGATATAATGTTCATGTGTATGATTTTATAGATGGTTCATAAACTAACAAAGGAGTTAAGAATGAAATTACTGGCAGCAGATTATGACGGTACATTACGCAGAGGTGATACCGTTTCACAAAGAAATAAGGAAGCATTAATAAACTGGCGCAAGCAGGGAAATCTGTTTGGTATCGTTACCGGCCGCTCATTAGAGAGTATCCAAAAAGAAATCATTAAAAATGAGCTGGCTATTGATTTTCTGATTACCAATAACGGCGGTGTTCAAGCGGATGGCAATGGGAATGTACTATCAGTTACAACGATTGATTTCAACGCGGCCCTTGAAATTATTGACTACATTCGTTCTCTGAATTGTATATCCTATGTCCTCAATAATGGCATCAGCCGCAGCCGCACTGTATTAAAAGCATCAGCTGAGGATCTGAAATATGGCAATCAGGATGTGATGCGCAGTGAAGCTGATTTAATAGCGGAGGGACAAATCGCGCAGATTGTAATCTCCGTTGAAAATAATGAAATCAATCATGAGTATGCGAAAGCCATCAATGAGCGCTTTAATGCATATGTGGAAGCATTTCCGAATCTGTATTGTGTGGATATTGTGCCCAAGGGGATTTCCAAAGCTGAGGGTATAAATAAAATGCTTATTGATAGCAAGCTAGAGCCGGTATCTGTTATCTGTGTCGGTGATCAGTTTAATGACTGTTCCATGCTGCAGGCTTATAAAGGCTATACCTTTCATGACTCACCGCAGGAACTTCAGTCAATGGCTTTTAAGGTGATTGATGAAGTTGCTGATGTTGTTGATGATGAGCTTTAAAAAATAGTCAGATACAATAAATTTATGCTATAATTAAAAAAGTGAAAGGAGTTTTGTCATGTTCAACTATATCACCACAACGAATATTACTCAGATAATACGTGCCATTATTGATATCATGTGCGTATGGGTTGTCATATACTATGGACTGAAGATCGTTCGTAATAATTCAAGAACGATTCAGATTTTTAAGGGCATTATTTTTGTTATTATCGTACAGGCTTTTGCCAAGGTTTTCAAACTGCCGACCATTGAAAGTTTGGCAGCGATGTTTATTGCATGGGGGCCGCTGGCTTTGATTATACTGTTCCAGCCAGAGATCCGCAATGTGCTTGAAAAGCTGGGAAAGACGAATGTTTTTTCTCGTATTTCAACCTTAACGGTTAATGAACGTGAAAATCTGGTTGATGAGTTAGTGAAGGCAGCCGGTGAATTGAGTGCTACTCAGACAGGTGCTTTAATTTCGCTGGAACAAAGTCATTCATTATCTGATTATATCAAAACAGGTACGAAGATGAATTCCATCGTGACCAGTGAATTATTATGTTCGATCTTTGTTCCGGGTACACCGCTGCACGATGGCGCGGTTATCATTCAGGGCGATAAGATTGCCTGTGCCAGTGCTTATTTTCCGCCTACAACCTTCGATTTTCCATCTTCATACGGTGCCCGTCACCGCGCGGCAATTGGTATCAGTGAAATTACTGATTCTATTTCAATCGTGGTTTCAGAGGAAACCGGTACGATTTCGATTGCGGAGGGCGGCAAGCTGCATGTGATGAGTGTTGATTCATTGCGTGAATATCTGATGATGGTAATCTGTCATACAGAAAATGGGATTCAGAAGGATAATCAAATCAAAAAGGATTATGATGATGAAATTGAATTCAGTGACGGTGTTGAGGCTGAAGAGCATAAAGGCCCAAAAATTACAGCACATTTGATGAAGAAATCAGTGAAGAAGTTTGGTAAGCGTAAGGCTGAGGAAGAAGTCAAGGCTGAAGAGGCTGAAAAGCCAGTGGAAGCGGCTGAAGAATTAGAAGAAACTCAGGAAGTTGCTGAAGAGATCGTATATGATCAATCAGATTCAGAAACTGAAGGAGGTGAGTAGTCATGGCTAGACCTAAGAAGAAAAAAGAGCAGGAAGAAAAGAAGATTAATGAAAATAAAGTTGAGCTGGCTAAAACGATTGCTCAGCAAAGTCAGAAAATTGCCCGTTCCTATGCAAGTATCGAAAATACTTTCGCAAAGGCTTTCCGTTGGGTAAGCGCTTGGTTTGATAAGATTTTGTTTAATCAGCGTTATGCCAAGGAGGTTGCTTTGATTTTGGCAATCATCCTCTATGTGGCTACCAATTCCACGGATTCTTTGTCAATCAGCAGACAGCCGGCTTATACGAACACCTATACGGATCAGCCGGTAACCGCCGAGGTCAATTCAGCGGTTTATGAGGTAACCGGTTTGCCTGAATCAGTAACGGTTTATCTGATGGGTGATCTGTCAGATATTCAAATGGCAGACAGTCAGGCAACGCAAAAGGTTGTGGCTGATTTGAATGGTTTAGGTGAAGGGACGCATCAGGTTGATTTAAAGGTTGCGAATATTTCCAGCCGTATTACCGCTGTGGTAAATCCATCAAGCGCGGTAATTACAATCAGCAAGAAGCAGTCTCAGGAATTCCAAATTGGTTATGATTTTATTAATACGAAGGATATGGATTCAGTGTATGCTCTCTCTGAGCCTGAATTTGAAAAGGATTCTGTACTGGTACGTGCCAGTGACGCGACGATTCGCTCTATATCAATCGTAAAAGCTTTAATTGATGTATCGAATGTAACTGGTGATTTCACTGTTGAGGCACCGTTAGTAGCTTATGATCAGCAGGGAAATCGTATGGATGTTGATATTGTTCCGGATAAGATCAAAACTACGGTTAAGGTTACCCGTCCTGAAAAGGATGTGCCGATCAGCATTGTGCCGATTGGTGAAGTTCCAAATAACAAGGCAATCTCACGGTATAGCTTGGATCATCAGGCTGTAACGATTTATGGACCGCAGGAGGTGCTTGATCAGATCAACGGTATTGATATTCAAGTACCGGTAAGCAGCTTTACTTCATCACCGCAGGTTCTTTCAATGCCAATTAATCTGCCAAGCGGTGTGCGTAAGAAGAGCGTTTCGGTTGTCAGCATTACTATTGAATTAGCGGATAAGGTTGAGAAAGTGATTGAGGATATTCCAATTCAATGGAAGAATAATACTCAGAATTACAAATTGACACTTGATGAAAATGAACCGCAGACAGTGAATGTGACCGTCAGCGGTGCTCAGGAAGTTCTTGATACTGAGGATGGCAGCGCGATTTCAGTTTATATCGATTTAGCGGATGTAACGCAGACCGGTACGATTGAATTGCCTCTGCATGTCAGCGGCGGTAATAAGCTGGCAACTTATACCTTAGATAAGCAGACGATCAAGATCAATGTCACAAAATAAAAATTAAAAAGACAGGAGCTACTATGGGAAAATATTTTGGTACAGATGGCATACGCGGACGCGCTAATGATACGCTGACACTGGATAAGGCAATTAAGATTGGCCGTTATCTGGGTGCCTATTATGGGCAAAGCGGTCATGCGCGCATACTGATTGGCAAAGATACCCGCTTGTCCAGTTCAATGTTTGAATCGGGCTTAGCAGCTGGAGCTGCGGCGAGCGGCGCTGATGTGTATCTGTTGGGTGTATGCCCGACACCCAGCGTATCTTATCTGATTCAGAAGGAGCATTTCAGCTGCGGTATCATGGTTTCAGCTTCTCATAACCCTTATTATGATAATGGCATTAAGCTGTTTTCACCGGCTGGTAAAAAAATGGACCCGGCTGTTGAGGAAGCCATTGAGGCAACCTTTACGGGTGAAGATGAACTGCCTTATGCGATTAATGAAGCAATCGGCCGTATCATTGATTATCATGACGCGCTGCAGCTGTATATTTCCTGGTTAAGGGAAACGGCCTGCGATTTATCAGGCATGAATATCGCATTGGATCTGGCAAATGGCAGCGCGGTAGCAACAGCGGTGGAAACACTGCGTGAGTTAGGCGCGAAGCTTGAAGTGATTCACAGTGAACCTAACGGCGTTAATATTAATACACATTGCGGATCAACGCATCCTGAGGAACTTCAGGAACTGATGCGCAAGGGACATTATGATGCTGGCTTTGCTTTTGACGGTGATGCGGATCGCTTGATTGCCGTTGATGAAGATGGCAATCTGATTAATGGTGATTATACGCTTTATATTGTTGGTAAGGCATTAAAGGCTAAAGGACTGTTGAAGGACGATGTTGTGGTGACGACAGTCATGGCGAATCTCGGTTTATATAAAGCTTTTGAGAAGTGCGGCATTCACAGCGTTCAAACGGCCGTTGGTGATAAATATGTTTATGAAAGTATGGAAGCTAATGGTTATACGATTGGCGGTGAACAAAGCGGCCATATCATCTTTAATGAATATGAAACAACTGGAGATGGTTTATTTACCGCCTTGCAGCTGCTGAAAATCATGAAGGAAACCGGGCAAAGCTTAAAGACTTTAGGTGAAGAGCTGTTTATTTATCCGCAGCTTTTAGTTAATGTGCCGGTAAAGGATAAGGAAAAGGCGCTGCATGATCCCAAAATTCTTGCGGAAATTGCGGCTGTGGAAGCAAAGCTTGGCGATGAAGGACGGATTTTGGTTCGGCCAAGCGGTACTGAACCGTTAGTCCGTGTCATGGTTGAAGCCAAGACTCATGAATTGTGTGATGAGTACGTCTATCAAATCGTAGACACGATAAGAAGTTCTAACAATACCTTATAATACAATTTATAGGAATATTTTTGTTATCATATATTATTAATTGATACGAATAAAGTACGGTTTGTTTAAAATCGTACTTTTCTTGTTCGTAAATTATTACATTCATTTTGCAGCCATTTTAGGTTGAGTCTTCAATATGTCTATATTGGCTGTTGGCAATGTCTACCCTATACCTTAATTGCTTAGCTATAATAAATGGATTAACACCTGGGGTGATAAATAGAGAAGTATGTGAGTGAAGGAGATAGGGATGATAGCATTCGACAGAAAATATTAGCTTAAACAAAGAAAAGAAACGGCAGGTGTTTTGCCGTTTCTTTTACAAATCATGTTTCGTTATGCGATTTTGTGCGACTTCATAGACTTCATCATCTTCCCGCGCGCCAATTACAACAATCAACAGATCATCGTTATGCCGGATGAGCTGGTAGACCATACGCAGACCAGCACCTCGGAGTTTGATTTTTAGGAAGCCGGAAAGATTAGTTTTATTTTTGTTTCCCAAGGGTTTTCCATAGCCGCCTTCGTTTTCTGGCAAAGGATTTTTGCAGACTTTCTGAATTGCTTTTCGAATCAGAATTTTCTGGCTGCCATCCAGTTTGCGGAGGTCTTCAAGGGCTTCAGGAAGGTATTTGACATTCCAGCTCATTCAAATTCAATGTCATCCGTTTCTTCAAAGTCAGAAGGGCTGAATCCAAATTCCTGATCTACCTGTTCCTGGGAGATAACGGTGGAGGGATTGAATGTGGACATACGCTGTGTAGCAACGGTTAAGAGCCTTGCATCACTTACTTCATCCAGAAGATGGATATATTCTTCAGGTGAAATAAGGACACATTCGGGAGAGTTGTTTTTCATAACAACCTTAGCGCCATGGCGTTTTACTTCATCAAAGATTTTCCCAGCCAGTCCACGGTTAAACTGAGAAATAGAAATTGTGTTTTCAATTGCACTTCGAATATTCATAATCATCACCTCATTACTTATATTATACGCAATGACAGCATAAAAATCAATAAATATGCTGATATAAATACTGCTGTTTGAATGCTGACTATCCAAATGTGTGAATAAAATCGTAAATTTTGTTAAATCGAAGGGACTTTAAACAAGTCCTTTTAATTTTCTCAAATTTTGATACAATAAGTGGTAGAAGAGGTGGTATTTATGAAAAAAGTAATCTGTGTAGTTGAAGATGAAAAAGACTTAAATGAACTGGTAAAACGCTATCTTGAAAAAGAAGGCTATGAAGTGCGTTCCTATTATACTTATGAACAGGCCAGCATTCATACGGTGGATGATGATGTTCATCTGTGGATTCTGGATATTATGCTGGATGATAAATCCGGTTTTGATCTGATTGAAGAGATTCGCCTGCAGGGCCGTGATGTTCCGGTTATTTTCATGTCCGCACGCGATAAAGAGTTTGACCGCATCATTGGTTTAGAAAAGGGCAGTGATGATTACATCACGAAACCATTTTCACCTAAGGAGCTTGTGCTGCGGGTAAATAACATTATTAAGCGGACGTATAAGAGTGAGAATACGCGTATTCAGATTGACAGCTATGAACTGGATGAGGAACAGCGCAAGGTATTTGATAATAATGAAGAAATCGATCTGACAACAAAAGAATTTGATTTGCTGATGATGTTTATCCGCAACAAAGGGACAGCATTCTCCCGAGAGAAAATTTTGGAACTGGTTTGGGAGGATAATTATTTTGGCTCAGACCGTGTTGTTGATGATACGCTGCGTAGACTTAGAAAGAAGCTGCCTAAGCTGAATATTCATACGATTTATGGCTATGGCTATCGTTTAGGATAATGAAAAAGCTGAATGCGTGGGTCAAGAATTTATCATTATCCCAGCAGCTGTTTGTTCTGATATTCTTTTTCATCGCTTTTTTCTCTTCCTTTTTCTTTATCTTTCTGACCGGAAATGTTGATGATTTTATCCGTGATCAGATGTTTAATATCATTGACCGTAATCAATCGATTATCGTCAATTTATATAAGATGGGGGTTGATGAGGATAAGATCATCACCCTTCAATTAGAAGACACGCAGAAAGATACGATGATGATTCATATCTTTTATACCGATAAAGGCAATTATTCTTCTGCCTCGGAAACGTTAAACAACAACCGCTCGCTGACGCTGACCATCGGCAAGCAGCTGCTGAAGCAGATGGAGGACGGTGTTGAGGTCGGCCATTATACTTATGACGGTGGTTATTATGCGATTAATATTGCCAGTCCTAATTTTGCGGTGGTATCCTTAGTTACCAAGGAATACCGAACAATGTATCGGGATACGCTGTTAAGCAGTGTAATCAATATTACGGTAATCGCGGTTGGCGTGTTCTTTATTGTGCTGATGATTTGGATGGGTTATTTGATTCATCCATTGAATCAGATTCGTAATTACATTGAAAAGATTAAACTGGGTGAGGATGCTGAGCTGAAGGTAAATCGTAATGATGAAATTGGTGAACTGGCGGATGCGTTAGTCAGCATGCGTCAGGAGCTGAAGCGTCAGGAGAAGACCAAGGAGGAAATGATTCATAATATTTCTCATGATCTTAAGACGCCGATAGCTACGATTAAATCTTATGGTGAATCAATTAAGGATGGTATTTATCCATATGATACGCTTGAAAAGAGTGTCGATGTTATTATTGATAATGCGAATCGTTTAGAGCGTAAGGTGCATTCCTTGCTTTATCTGAATCGTGTTGAATATCTTGTGTCACAGAATACCGGTGAAAAGCGTACCAATATGAAGGAAGTTATTGAGGAGGTTCTGCTGGCTATGAAGGCAGTAAAACCGGATATTGAAATCAAGGCTGATCTGAAAGAGGTTTATTTTAATGGTTCCAAGGAGCCATGGCGTATTACGGTGGAGAATCTATTGGAGAATTCTTTGCGTTACGCGCAGACGCAGGTAAAAATTAAACTGAATGAAGATGAGCTGAGTGTTTCCAATGATGGCCCTTGTATGTCAGAGAGCCGTATCGCTTCTTTATTTAAACCTTTTGAAAAGGGGCAGGGCGGCCAGTTTGGTATTGGTTTATCCATCGTTTATAAGGTAACGACAGCGAATGGTTATAATGTTTCTGGTGAAAATATGACCAAAGGTGTAATTTTTAGAATCAATAAATTTAAAGCCTGATAGTTTTAATACCTCTCACTGATTCATAGACTGAATCAGGAGGGGTTTTTTTATGAATATCCATTATCAGATCGCTGGATCTGGAAGAAATGTTATTCTGCTGCATGGCTGGGGTCAGAATTGTACCATGATGAATCCGCTTCAGCAGAAGCTTAAAGAGCATTATCGAGTAGCCTCACTGGATCTTTTTGGCTTTGGTGAGAGTGAAGCTATTGAAAATTATGATACCTTCGATGATTATGTAGAAACATTTCATCAGTTTGTTCTTGATCATGAATTAACAGATCCAATTCTGATCGCGCATTCTTTTGGTGCCCGTCTGGCGATCCGCTATGCGTTGAAATATTCAGTCAGCGCGATGATTTTAACGGGAGCTGCCGGTATTAAACCGCCGCTGACATGGCAGAAGCGCTGGCGTCAGACTTGTCATAAGCTGAGCCGCTGGCTGCCGCTGCCTAAGTCTAAAGGAAGCTATGATTATCAGCATGCGGACGCGTTTCAGCGCAAGGTGCTGGTACAGGTTGTCAATGAGGATCTGACACCGGTTCTTGAAAAGATTAAGGTACCGGTTTTGCTGATTTGGGGTGAGTGTGATGATCAGACACCATTATGGATGGGAAAGAAGATGGAAGCTTTAATGCCTGAAGCGTGTTTGATTGTTTTGGAACAGGAGGATCATTTTGCATATTACCATCAAAGCGGCCGTTTCTGTGCGATTGTGAGTGCTTTTCTTGAAGGGTGGTGCCTTTCATGAGGCTGCTGATTGCCGCCTTGCTGATTGATCTGTCTTTCAGTTATTTTTTGCGGGATGCCCAGAGTTATCAGCAGAATCGGTATAATTTTGGCCGATATATCGATACGTTAAAGCGGGAGAAGCTTTGGCATGACTTGCTGCAGAACGGATTTCTATTTCTGTTTTTTATATTCAGTATCATGAGTGTCAGTGAAGCGGATGGATTAATTGTGCTGTTTCTTTGTGTCTATGTATATCTGTTTAGTAAAAATGAAGAAAAACAGCCGTTAACCTTAGTTTATACCCAGCGGATCAAACGGCTGATTACTTTATATGCGGTATTGATCGCATTGTTTGTCTTGCTTTGTACTCAGCTGAGTAAGATCACGATCTATGTGCTGATGATTCCTTTGTTTGGTCTTCATTCACTGTTTTTTATTGTGACTGCCTTGCTGTCGGTACCGTTAGAGAAAAGGATTCGGCGTCAGTATCGGCAGGCGGCAAGTGAGAAGCTGGCGGGCTGCAGCTGTATCAAAATTGGCATTACCGGCAGTTATGGGAAAACCAGTGTGAAAAATATTTTAAATCAGCTGCTGTCTATGAAATACGCATGCTGTGCGACACCGCTTTCTTATAATAATGAAATGGGCATCACCCGTACAATTCGGGAAAAGCTGACGCTGCCCGATGAGGTTTTTCTCTGTGAAATGGGAGCGGATCATGTGCATGAGATTGAGGATCTGTGCTGTTTTGTACAGCCTGATTATGGGATTGTGACCGCGGTTGGTTTGCAGCATCTGGCGACCTTTAAGTCATTGGAGAATATCCTTCATGAAAAGCTGCAGCTGGCTGAGCATGCGAAAAAGGCGGTGTTCATCAATACTGATAATGAATATTTGCGTAACGCGCAGATCAACAATCCAATTAAGAGAATAAGCTATGGGGTAAAGCAGCCGGCAGATTATCAGGGAGTAAATATTTTTTGTGACGCGTCGGGCAGCCGTTTTGAACTGCTTCATGAGAACAAGCGGACAGCTTTTGAAACTAAGCTGTTAGGAATGCATAATATTTTAAACTGTGTTGGGGCGCTGGCAATGGCCGATGAGCTTGGTGTTGATCTTGAATTAATGAAACTGGCACTTAAAACAATGCCGCCGATTCCTCATCGTTTAGAGCTGAAAAGCTTTGGCTGCGGCCGCTTAATTGATAATGCATATAATTCTAATCCTGACAGTGCCAAGGAAGCCCTTGAGGTGCTTGCGATGATGCCGGGCAGACATATTCTCATTACGCCGGGTTTCATTGATCTGGGGGCACAGACGGCGTTCTACTGTGAACAGTTCGGCACACAGATGAAGGGGATTGACCTAATTGTGCTGATTGGACGCAATGCCCCGGATATGGAAAGAGGCTGTATCAGCGTTGGGATTGAAGAAGAAAAGATTCTGCATGTGGACAGTATGCGCCGTGCCCTTGAGGTTGTGAAGGCAATGATGCATGAAAATGATACCATTTTAATTGAAAATGATATCCCTGATGCATTTCTTCATTAACCAATCTGGGTGTTTTGCATAATCTAGTGTGTGAGGAGGCGCAAGATGAAAATACAGGTTGGTGTCGTATACGGCGGAAAGTCTGTGGAGCATGAGGTATCGGTGATTTCCGCTTTGCAGGCCATGAAATCATTTGATCATAATAAATATGAGATTATACCGATCTATTATGGAAAGGATCAGCAGTTTTACACCGGCAGAAAAGCAATGGAAGCTGCCACATATCAAAAGCTGGAGGATATTCCTAAGCTGCTTGAGGTTGTTGACTGGGTGCGGGAGGGACAGGAGGTATTTCTTAAATACCGGCGTTTATTCAGGGTGAAACAGCGCCTTGATGTCGTATTCCCTATCATGCATGGCGCAAGCGGTGAAGATGGCAAGTTTCAAGGCTTCTTAGAAACATTAGGCGTTCCATATTGTGAATCCAGTGTTCTGTCCTGTGCCATCGTTCAGGATAAAGCGATGATGCGAAGAGTTTTAAACAGTGTACAGGTACCGTTAGTTGATGGCTTTGAGATTACCCGCAGTGAATGTATTCTGCATCCTGAAACACTCATAGAAAAAGCTGAACAAATCGGTGGTCCATGGATCATAAAACCCGTCAGCGGCGGCAGTTCAATTGGCATTCTCTGCTGTGATGATAAGGATCAGCTCCTGCCAACCGCATTGGAATGTTTTGCCTTTGACAGCAAGCTGGTTGTTGAACATCGGTTTACAGATTTCAGGGAATTTAATATTGGACTGCTTGGCGATCATGATGATATAAAGCTGTCATTGATTGAGGAAGTATTCAAAAGTGATACGATCTTAAGCTATGTGGATAAATATGGCGGCAGTTCAAGCAAGGGTATGGAATCCATCAGCCGCCGGCTGCCGGCTGGTATTGAGGAAGATATCTGTGAGGCAATCAAAGAAGCAGCCAGAAATGCTTTTAAGGTCTGTGAATGCAGCGGTGTAGTGCGCATTGATTTCCTGTATGATAATGAAACCAAAGCTTTGTATCTTAATGAAATCAACACGATTCCCGGTTCATTAGCTGCCTATCTGTTTAAGGATATGAGCCGTCAGGAGCTGCTTGACCGCTGTATCAATCTGGCTTTTCGCAAAGAGCGCAATGCCAAGAAAATCGTTTCAACTATTGAATCATCACTGCTTAAAAATTCAGCCTTTGACGGCATCAAGAAATAAAATGCAAAGCAAGCCTATTTGATAAAGATAGGCTTTTCTTTTGTTTATTTGATGGTAATGACTTGCTTTACGAATGCTGCAGAATCAGGAGTAAATGATATAATGGTTAATATAAGTTAACGAAAGAAGGTTTAAGATGAATCAGCATAAGATAACGATTAATCAAAACTGTGTCGGCTGTTCACTTTGTATCAATGACTGTCCGGCACACAATATAAAACTAGCAGACGGCAAAGCGCAGATCATCGCGGCTGAGTGCATCTTCTGCGGACACTGTGAGGCAGTCTGTCCAAAGGCGGCCATCACAATCAGCGGCTATGAGCATGAACCTATCAATCAAACTGCGTCAAAGCGCTTGAATCCTGATCAAGTATTGGCAGCTATCCGTTTCCGGAGAACGATTCGTCAGTTTAAAGATCAAGATATTCCTGAGCCTGTCATGGATCAGATTCTTGAAGCGGGCAGACTGACACATACCAGCAAGAATGCGCAGGATGTTTCATTTATTGTATTAGATCAGAAAAAGCAAGAAATAGAAGCGATCGCTGTCCGGCTGCTGCGCAGAATAAAACCGCTGATTAATTGCTTTAACGCTCTGGCAAGACAGAATGAAATCGGTGATGACTTTTTCTTTTTCAAGGCACCAAAGGTTATCCTTATCACTGCTGATGATGCGATCAACGCGCACCTCGCAGCACAGAATATGGAATTTGTGGCGGAAGCAAATGGGTTGGGTGTTTTATTCAGCGGTTATTTCACGATGGTTTTAAAAATGTCCCATAAGATAAGAAAAAGGCTGGGTTTAAAACACAGCCAAGCAGTAGTAACTTTAGTGTTGGGTTATCCAAAGGTTAAATATCTGCGTTCACCACGGCGTGAATCGCTTAAAGTAAACATTTACTAGGAGGGCTATAATGGCAGAAAAAATGGATTGTGCGGCGCGGCTGATGATGATTACAGAAGGGTTTAAAAACAATCGGAAAGCATTGACTGCAATCGGTGATGAAACAAGACAGCTGATTCTGCTTGTCCTATTGGAAAGTGATTTGAATGGTATCCGTGTCGGTGAGATTGCGAAAAAGACACATTTAACACGTCCCTCGGTTTCACATCATCTGCAGATATTAAAAGAGGCCGGCATTGTTAATATGCGGAAGGAGGGAACGATGAATTTTTATTACATTAAGGCAAATGAAACTCAGTGGCAGAGCCTTTCAGAGCTGATGAAGCTGATTGTTGAGGGTGTTCTGCATATTAGTGATAATCAAGGAAAGGATGATGAATGATGATTTTATATTTCTCAGGAACTGGCAACAGCGAGTATGCGGCTCAGAAAATCGCAGCCAAGACAGATGATGAGTGCTTGAATCTTTTTGCCAAAATACGTTCTCAGGATACGCGTGAGCTGACCTCTCAAAAACCATGGGTTATCGTGGCACCGACCTATGCCTGGCGGATTCCGCGCGTTGTTGAGGAATACTTGCACAAAACTAAATTAAATGGCAGTAAAAAAGTATATTTTGTGCTGACCTGCGGCGGCGCGATTGGCAATGCTGAAGCGAATCTGAAACGTTTATGCGCTGATCAGGGTTATCAATTTCAAGGCTGCGCAGAGGTTATTATGCCGGAGAATTATATTGCGCTTTATTCAGCGCCGAATCAACAGGAAGCATTGAAAATTATTGAAGCGGCTGACGCGTTGCTGGCTAGGATTGTGGAGTGGATTAAAAATGGCAGCAGCATCCCGGCACAGCCAATCAGCTTTAAGGGTAAAGTGTGCAGTCAGGTAATAAATCCATTATTTTACTCTTTGATGGTGAAGGCGGATAAGTTTTATGCAAAGGCTGATTGTGTGAGCTGCGGTCAATGTGTAAATGTTTGCCCGCTGAATAATATTCGGCTTGTAAATGGCAAACCGCAATGGGGGAAGGACTGCACACACTGTATGGCCTGTATCTGCCGCTGTCCAGTTGAAGCTATTGAATATGGCAAGCATACTGAAGGCTTAAACCGTTATACATGCCCAAAAAAAATTAATGGATAATTAGAATAAGACACCCATGCAAATGAGGTATTCACAGAAACAAGTAAAGTCAGAAAGAAAATTTAAAGCAGGAGCATACAGAAAATGACCATGTCAGAGTTTCAATACTCTCAAGCATGGTCATTTTTTATACATGTCTTATTATCATCAATAATTAAAATAATATCTTTAAACCTGATACGATCTGATTCATTTAAAATATTTTGTCCTCGATAATGATAACATAATTTTCTAAATTAATTAATGAAGGAAATCCATTCCTTATTCTTATAAATAATTTTTAATTCTCTCCATCGCCGCGTCACTCAGCTCATCACCGCATCGCTTTCTGGCCAACAAATCGGCATTCTTTAAGATTTCATCACAGATGCCGTCAACACGGTCTTTATCAGAATGGCGGGCAATTGAATTCATGATGCGATGAATCTCTTCCGTTGAGAATAAAGCTGAAGATACCAGCATATCTCTTGCCATGACACTTGAGCGGAAAGCATGATGATGACCATGTTCAAGATATTGAGCACAATCATGCAGATAACCGGCAATCTGAACTAATTCCGGATTATAATTCTCTTTTTCAGCAATCTCTTTTGCACAATCGGCAACTGCCTGACTGTGTTCAAAACAGAGCGCTCTATTTTCATCATTTTCGATTCCGTTATAGTAACGGTCAGCGATTTTCTTTATTTCTTCATAACGATTCATTTTTTCATCAGCTCCTTAAATTCCTCCAATGTCTGTGCAAAGAAGGTAAATGCATCATTGTATACCTCATCATTATTAGGGTCAACGCCAGAATGAATCAGTTCATCAATTGGACTCTCACTGCCGCCCATCTTTAAGAAGGACAGATAGTCAGATGTATTGCCGGATAATATCTTTTGTGCGAATGACAATGCCACCGACATACCAAGCGTATATTTATAAACATAGAAATTGTAATAGAAATGCGGTACATAGTAACAGCCGGCACCATGAATCGTTTCATCAAGAAGCACCTCAGGGCCATAGTTTTCCTTGCTGAGTCTGAGGAACAGATCCATACATGTCTGATTTGAAACAGCTTCACCTTTTTCAATCTTCTCATGCAGCTGCGCCTCAAACTGAGCAAACATCGGCTGACGGTATAAGGTACCGACCAGCTGTTCCAAAAGATTGTATAGAATATAAGCTTTATATTCATCATTATCACTGGTGCTTAACAGATAACGGTTCAGCAGAATCTCATTCACGGTGGACGCAACCTCAGCGACAAAGATCCGATATCCAGCCAGCATACTGCGGTTATTTTCATTGGAATAGGTAGAGTGCATTGAATGACCTAGCTCATGAGCCAGCGTACTGAGGGAATCATAACCGCCGGTAAAATTCATCATCACATAGGCGTTTGATGTATACGTTCCCCATGAATAAGCGCCCGGCCGTTTTCCCTCATGAGTCATGAAATCAATCCATTGATTGTCTCTGGCCTGATGCAGTTTGC
Organism: Dielma fastidiosa; assembly: GCF_003475485.1. Classification (NCBI taxonomy): domain Bacteria; kingdom Bacillati; phylum Bacillota; class Erysipelotrichia; order Erysipelotrichales; family Erysipelotrichaceae; genus Dielma; species Dielma fastidiosa. The sequence goes on from NZ_QRQL01000005.1 coordinate 127,098, forward strand.
TCAGATAATCATCGCCCAATGGTTTTAATGCTTCATCCAATATAGCAAAGCATTCCTCAATGGTATAGTGAATCTGAGCATTCTTAACCAGCGGTACATTTAAGTCATAATAGTGCAGCTCATCAAGTTCCAGCAATTCTTTTTTTAAGGCATTATAGGCATGGAAGCCGCTGATATACTTTTCATTCGCCATCATGCATACCTTATCAAACAGCTTCTTCTCAGCATCATCCTCAAACAGACTGGCTTCTAACGCGGAATTAAAATGTCTGGTATGTGCGTTAAAGACCTGCCCCTTGGCATGGCCAATCAATAGATTCGACATCGGTGCGCTTAAACGCTTATATTCACTGAAATAATTGGTATAGGCATCTTTTCGTACCTGTGCGTCAGGGTTACGCAGAAATTCGCGCAGTGTCGCGCCATTAAGAAACTGCGGTTTGCCGTCAACCATGACATCCTTAAACGTTACCCGCCATGACTGATAGGTACGCTGGGCATTGTCACAGATGTCCTGCATATCGGCAAGCATTTTCTCACCGGCTTCATCCAATCGATGCGGAATCGTTTTCCACACACAGGAAATCGGATAACGGAAATCCTTGCAGGCCGGCTGCTTCAGATATTCGTCTACAATCTCTTTATGTCGGATCAGTTCCAGATCAACAAAAGCCAGCTCACTTTGCTGAGTATTTATCAATAGCTCGGCTTTCGCAAGATTCTGCTGATTCAAAGCCTTTTCAGGTTCCACATCACAGCACATTTTCGCATAGACATATGCATTGTCCAAACAGGAGCCGAATGCTTCACTGGTTTCCATATAAGCGATAAAGCTTTCACAGTCCTTACAGATTGACCCTTCCATCTGTTTTAAGGCTGTCAGTAAATCCTCGCATCGACGGATATTTTCATCAAAGGCATCCTGATTAGGAAAAAGTGATGAAAGGTCCCATTTGTACTGTGAAAGTACCTCTTCTCTTTTCATAGTTTCACCTCGTCCTATTCATTGTAGCTTTTAAGTGTTCGATAGGCAAGCTTTAATAAAAATTATTGCAAAGAAGGAGCGGCTGTATGTTATAATAAATAGCATAGAAGGAGGATTTGTTATGTCAACACCACATAATAGAGCAGAAGTAGGAAGTATTGCGAAAACCGTGTTAATGCCAGGAGATCCGCTCCGTGCAAAATATATCGCGGAAACATTTTTAGAGGACGCTGTGCAGTTTAATACCGTGCGCAACATGTTTGGTTATACCGGTACTTATAAGGGCAGAAAGATTTCCGTTATGGGCAGCGGTATGGGTATGCCTTCAATCGGTATTTACAGCTATGAGCTGTATAAATTCTACGGCGTAGAAAATATTATCCGTATTGGATCAGCAGGTGCTTATACTGATAAGCTGAATCTGTTTGATACAATTTTGGTTGAAAGCAGCTGGAGTGAATCAAATTTTGCGAAGGCACAGAACGGTTATGATTCAGATATTGCATATCCAAGTGAAGATCTGAACGCGCGTCTTGAAAAAGCAGCAGAAGAATTAAATATTCCAGTAATCAAAGCCAGAATTCATTCAAGCGATGTTTTCTATCATGAAGATAATGTTGCGGGTCCGGCAGAGTTCTACAATGAACATGGCTGTGTTTGTGTAGAAATGGAAAGCTTCGCGCTGTTCCACAATGCGAAGGTTTTAGGCAAGAATGCCGCTTGTCTGCTGACTATTTCTGATTCATTAATTACGCACCAGGTAACAACCGCTGAAGAACGTGAAACTTCATTTACTAATATGATGAAGATTGCGTTGGAAATGGCTGACTAAACGTTTAGATGAGAAAGACAAAATCGAATAAGGCTTTGTCTTTTTTTATTTTTATGGATGATGTTTATGATCATTAAATAGAACAGCTGAAATGATATCAGTATGATAGTGTAGAATGAAAACTACATGAACCTATAAATATTCGAATTAAATGCGTATATTTATATTAGAGAGGGCGGTGGGTATGATGAAAAGAATACTGATGGTTTTTTTGCTTTTGATAATGCTGGCAGGCTGTGTTAAATCATTGCCGGAAGCAGATAAGCCAGTAGAATCGCCAGACATCGTACAGTCTGATATACATGAGGAGCAGGGGAAGCCGGAAGTATCGGCAGCTATTAAGAAAATCGATGAAACTAAGGATTGGGCATATATCAAAGAAGATTTACAAATAGATTTTAAAAGCGAATGGGATTATCCGTCTTATTTTTGTGTGGATAATCAAGATCACATGCAAATTCAGATACCTGTGTTTAATATTGATACCGAAGATGTAAGGGAACTTAACAATAGAATTGAAGAATTGCAAAGGCAGAGATATAAACACATTAAATACAGAGTGGAATATTCATTCACTGCAGAAGATAAGATAATTCAAGAGTATACAAAAACATTTACTCATATTTATATTTCTGATGATTATGCAACTATAACGATAACAATATCCGAATTAACGGATCGAATGAACATCAGCTATGAACACTATACGGTACGTTTAAAAACAGGAGAAGTTATCAGTAATCAGGATTTGCTCAATGATTTTGATATTAATTTGGATACTTTGGAAGAAACGATACAATCTGAATTGTTGAAGAGTGAATATCGGGAATGTGAAGGAGAACTATACGATGGTTATCCAGTGGCAAAATTCTGTTATCTATTAAATAAATTATACCCTTTACCAGAAAATGCTTTTTTATATGTTAATGACAATAATCAACTAGTTTATAATACGATGAATCAAGGATATACAAGTGATGGTATACTAGGATCGTTTTTTATACCGATAATCATCAGCAGTCACTAGAGCTGCTTTTTCAATAGAAGCAGAAGAATAAAAAGGAAGCTTTAATTTCACTGATTGATTCAATGACTTAAAACTTCCTTTTATTAAATTAATTAAATTTAAGCTTTTTCTAAAACCTTTAGAATTTCCCCAGTATAGCTGCGATGATAATCCTTGTTTGGATAATTCTTATCAATGTCAGCATCAATAAACTGGGAAGGATCAATATCTGAAACGGCAATCTTACGGCAAATCAGCACAAGCTTGGCTTCTTCAAAGTAAGGCGCTGCCTCAGTATAATTGACACTCAGTCCGCTTGCTTGGATTTTATCAATGTCGCGTCCTGATTTACTGCCGCAAAGCTTCAGTGCATCTCTGTATTCCTCATCAAAAAAGCAGAGTGAGAAGGTATCTTCTTTTTCCATAAACTGATACGTATAGCGCTGCGGACGCACAACAGTAACAGCAACCGGGCGATTCCAGATATATCCGGCAAAACCCCAGCTGGCAGTCATAGTGTTGCAGGCTTCCGTATTACCGGCAGTAACCAGCATCCACTGATTTTTAATTAAATCAATCAGATTTTCCTTAATCTCAACAGGTTTGATTTCTTTCATTTATTTTCCTTCTTTCATCATGATAAAGCTCATATGCCGTCCGCAGTTCTTATCCCGACGATAGGAGAAGAAGTTTTCCTGATTCGAATAAGTACAGTTTTTATCAACCGAGATATTCGTATAAGGTACACCGGCAAGAATACACTGTTCACGGTTCAGGCCTTTATTATCAACATAAGCTTTTTTAGTCTCTGTATTTTGATAAACAAAGGCTGAAGTATCAAAGCTCATATTATTGATTAATTCTACAACCTCTTCACCAACTTCAAAATTATCCTGACAGATTGCCGGTCCGATATAAACCAGTAATTGAGATGGATCAACACCTTCATTCTCTTTTAGGTAATTAATCGCTTTGCCAGTGATTTCTTTAACGGTACCTTGCCAGCCAGCATGAATGGCGCAAACCAGCTCCTGAATTGGATCGTAAATCAGCACTGGTACGCAGTCAGCATGGAAGACACCAAGCATAATTCCTTTTTCTTTCGTATAAAGCGCGTCACAATCAGGAATTGCGCTCGCAGCGTCATCACTGCCTTTACCGTTGTCAGCGTTGGTAACTTTGATTAGATGATCAGAATGTGTTTGCTGAGCAAATACACACTGATTCAAACTGATGTTGAAATCTTCACAGAATTTATTGCGGTTTTTTAATATATTTTCTTTATCGCCTCCTACATGGAGAGCCATATTAAAATTCTCGGGCTGTTCAGCAACTCTTAACGTTGTACCGGCAGCAAGCATGCCATCATTTTTCCATAAGATATATTTTTTCATAGATTCCCTTCTTTCATTTGCGATCATTTAGAGTATATGATCTTTAAGTTAGTATAATGCATTTTGACTGTTTTTTCAAATCAATGACACTTTTTTCATCTTTGATGATCTGAGTTACAGAAGCTGAAATCGATTAATTCTTGTAAATCAAGATTCTTGCGTTAAATTGCCATTCGCTAATAAATTATTTTGTAGTATAATATATTAAACATATATAATAAATAGGTATGCTTTTGGGGAGGCAAATATGAAAAACAGGAAAGGATTTACACTTATAGAATTGATTGTAGTTATCGCCATTCTTGGTATTTTGGCACTTCTTCTTGTACCTTCCTTTATGGGATATGCGAAAGATGCGAAACAGTCTGTCTGTGAAAGTAATATGACATCAATTCAGCGGGCCTATCATTTTCAGATGGCAAAGCAGGAGAAAGATGAAGAACGTGATTTTCTTGATAAAGTTATGAATAATGAATTTGATGATTTCAGCACCGCGCCTAAGTGCCCATCTGGTGGTATTTATTATATCATTAATACAGGTGAGGAAGCCGGACAATCTGTCTTTCAGGTGGTATGCTCAGAGCATTCAAATGTATTAGGCAAAATACCGACTCAGATTCTGAATCAGATGATACATTTTAATCAAAATGTGAGAGATATGGATGTCACTTCTGATGAGTTTAAAAAGTATTATGAGTTATATAAGGAGAGTGTAGAGAAAACTGGTGGTACGGCAAAAAATATAGGAATGTTTCAAAGCTATGTCCTGAATAACAATGATGAATTACGAAATTATTTACAATATATAAATGGTGGCTCATGGCCGACTTTACAAGTGAATGGCCAAACTTTATATGTTCAGCCTTATATCGATTCACATCGCAGTAATTCAAGCGGGGATATCATTATTTATGCTTCCCCGAATGGTAATGGTAACTGGAATACTAATTATATTTATGATTCAAACACTGGTAAGTGGTGGACGGGTAAAAAATCATTCAGTGTTTCAGATAAGTCATTTGATCAGGTAAAAGAAAAGATGCAAGAGTATGGTTGGAGTGAAGTATCAAATCCACAGGATATGGTTATTACTGGTCAGATAGTTATGCCATAAGGACAATTGTGAAAATGCTGTATTGTGTATAGCTTCTTACTTATGCTATGATAACTGCAGGTGATACACATGCAGATTAATCGCTTAGATTTAGTTTATTCATTGTTTTCAATAGTTAATCAGAATAAGACAGACGATCCGGATTATGTGCTTGCCAAGTATTTTCTTGAGCATTATACCGAATTAAGCAAGCTGAATATCCATGAGGTAGCGGCTGACTGTTATGTATCAAGAAGCAGTGTACGCCGTTTTTGTCAGCAAATCGGTTATGATAATTTTAAGGATCTTAAGGATGAATTCAGAGAATTTGATTATCAGTATAATTATTTTATGAAGCTTACAGATCGAGATAATTATCGGGAGTGGCTGGCAGGCGAGTTAGCTAAGATGGTAAATGAACTGAATCAACGTATGGATACATCAGAGGTGGATCGTATTGTAGAACGGATTCATGACAGTGAGAATGTTGTATTCCTTTCTTCTTATTCGAGTATTTTGTTTTTGATGGAATTTCAAAGACCTCTGATTTTAAGCGGTAAGCTTGTTCGAGTTATGACTGATACTAATATGGATATAGATTTTCTGCTTTCATTAGGTGAGAATGATTATGTTATGACGGTATCAGCTACCGGTAATTTTGCCAGAGCGGTGATGCCTGTAATTACTCAGCTCAAGGCGTATAAGGCATTGATGACAACGGCTAGGATCAGTGAGCTTGAAGTACCTTATGATAAGGTATACCACTTAAGTGCCAATGATTATTCGAATGTGAAATCAGTCTATAGTAAGTATGGTATGGAATATGTGTTTGATAATTTATATAGTACCTATGTGCGCCGTTACGGTACGATCATAAAGAATACAAAATAATACTTAAGAGTATCTGCTGGCTGCAGATGCTTTTTTCATGGTGCAGAAATTGAACCCCATTTTTTTATCTGTTCCATTAACATAAAGGTATGAAAAAGGAGAGTTGTACCATGAAAGTATTAATAGGCGGATTCGTTGCGGAATCCAATGCTAGAGTAAAGGAATATTGTGAGTTAACTAGTTTTATGCTGAAAACAGGTGATGAGGTAGCTAAGGCATTATATGTCGATGATTTATTTGCGGCAGAGGGTATTGAAGTAATACCTGCTATTTATGCAGATGGCAGAGCCGGTGGCATTGTTGCTAAGGAAGCATTTGACTATATTGCTAATCAATTTATTAAGGCTGTAAAAGAACACCAGCATGAACTGGATGGAATGTTCTTTTTTCTGCATGGTGCCAGTCATGTGCAGGAACTGTCAGGCGGCAGCGGCGAGCATTATATAATCCGTGAAATCAGAAAAATTGTTGGCCCATATATGCCAATTGCCATGGTTATGGACCCACATGGCAATCTGTCACAGGAGCAGGCTGATAATTGTACGATTATACGAACTTTTAGACATTCACCGCATACAGATCGCAGGGAATGTCATCGTTTAGTTGCTTCTTTGTTAATTGACTTGTTAAATCACCGCCGCAATATTCATCCAGTTTATCGCAAAGTACCTGTGCTTTTGGGTGGTGAACGGACAGTTTCCACCGATGAACCAATGGTTTCAATTAATAAGATGCTTGATGAAATTGAAAAGGATGAGCGAATTATGTGCTGCTCATATCATATCGGCTATGTACGTCACGACAGTGATAAATGCGGAGCCAGTGTAATTGTTGTGCCTAATAGTGAAAAGGATACCGCTTATGCGAATACAAAGGCAGATGAAATTGCAGCTTTTGCTTTTTCTAAAAGGCATGAGTTTCATTTTACAGGTACGGCATTGGAGCCAGAGGATGCAGTGAGAGAAGTGATGGCGGCAAAGGGAAAACCATGCTTTATTACAGATTCAGGTGATAATTGTACGGCTGGCGGACCAGGCTGTAATACGTTCATTCTTCGTCAATTCCTGGCTCTGGAAGATTATGCAGAGAAACGCATTCTCTTTGCTTGCATCAGTGATGAAGGCTGTGCAAACCAGCTTGCAGATTATGCGCTAGGCAGTACCGTGAGCTTTGACTTAGGTATTGATGAAGATGCATTATCAGCTAAGGTTTCGCTAAATGCTACAATCCTTGCTAAAGGTGAACTGCATCATCATTATGGTGATCAGACAGCGATTGGCAGCTGTGTTACCGTTCGTCTGAAGGATCGTCCTATTGATATCGTGATTGCGCAAAAAGCGGTATCGTTTGCGGAAAAAGCTCAATATGATTATGCTGGTATTAATATGGATTATGATGTTATTGTTGTAAAACAGGGTTATTTATATCCTGAACTGAAGCAGGCAGCTAAATATTTTGTTATGTCTTTGACCGATGGGGCTACCAATCAGCGTACAGAGAAAATTAAGTATCAGAAAATTTTAAGACCTATGTATCCAATTGATGCAATTTAGAATAAGAGGGAGCAAAAGCTGGCACCCTTTTAAGAAAAAATAATGCTAGACTATGGATAACAAGGATCAGGCAGAGAAATGCTGATGCGCGCTCATGAATTATTCAGTTAGCTAGAATGTCTGAATCATTGTATTTAATTTAATATACGAAAATATCGATAAAGGAGATTCGCTATGTATTATAAAGAAAAGCCAAAGTTTCCGGATACGTTCTTATGGGGAGCTTCATCGGCAGCCTGGCAGGTTGAGGGTGGTGTTGCTGAGGATGGCAGAACACCGGCAATTATTGATTTGAACAGCAAGAAGAAAAAACCATATACAGATAATTCAATTACAGCCGATCATTATCATCATTATAAAGAGGATGTAGCATTGATGGCTGAATGCGGATTTAGTTCATATCGTTTTTCAATCTCATGGTCAAGAATTATACCTGCCAGTGATGGTGTTGTAAATGAAAAAGGCATTCAATTCTATAATGACTTGATTAATGAATTAATTCGTCATCATATTACGCCGATCATAACTCTGTATCATTATGATATGCCAGTTTGGGTTGATGAAGAATTAGGCGGTTGGCGAGATCGCCGCATAATTGATGCCTTTGATCATTATGTTCGAGTATGTTTTGAAGCATTTGGTGATCGTGTTAAATATTGGCTGTCAATTAATGAACAGAATATGCAGATAGTTTATGGCAAATGGTTAGGTATTGATAAAGGATGTACAGACTGGGAAAAAGAAAAGTGGCAGATTAATCATATTATGAATCTGTGTCATGCTAAGGCTGTTATTGCCTGTCATGAGATGGTCGCAGATGGGAAAATCGGACCGGTTCCCGGTTATGTGCCAATTTATCCAAAAAGCTGTAAGCCTGCTGATCAGATTGCAGCTATGAATGCTGAGGAATTGACTGAGAAAATCTGGAATGATTTATATGTTCATCGTGAGTACAGCAATTTTGTGAAAAAGTATTGGCAGCTTCATGATGTTGATCCAGATATTCGGCCAGGAGACATGGAACTGATTCAGGAGGCTAAAATTGATTTCTTTGCATTGAACTGCTATCGAAGCAATACGGCAATGGATTGTCCGCCTGATGAAAGTTATCTTGAACTTCAGCTGAATAAGGAAGGAATTAAAGGACAGTTTGTGTATCCTAAGTTTCCTGGCGAATATCAATTATGCGCCAATCCTTATGTAGAAGTGACGGATTGGGATTGGGAAATTGATCCGATAGCGATGCGTTATATGCTGCGTTATATGTGGGATCATTATCGTCTGCCGATGATGATTACAGAAAATGGTATTGGTGCACATGATGTATTAAGTGAAGATGGTCATGTTCATGATGAATATCGTATTGATTTCATGCGTGATCAGATTGAACAGATTGGTATGGCCATTGAGGATGGCTGTGAGGTTTGGGGATATAATCCATGGTCTTTTACTGATTTGTTAAGTACAGGCAATGGTATGGCAAAGCGTTATGGTTTAGTTTATGTCAATACAACTGATCAAGAAGTATTAGATTTGCGGCGTATAAAAAAGGATTCCTTTTATTGGTACAGCAAACTGATTAAATCAAACGGTCAGGATTTGGGAAAATAAGGAGAACGGCGATGAAAAGCAGCGAAAAAGAAATAAAAATGATTGATGATATTATTCAGCTTGTTGGCGGTGTGGATAATATTAATACAGTTATGCATTGTTCAACACGTTTGCGCTTTACTTTAAAAAAGGAAACAGCAGCGGATGTGGAAGCGATTGAAAAGATTGAAGGGGTATTAGGAGCACAGTGGAAAGCGGGACAGCTGCAGGTAATTATTGGTCAAAAGGTTGGCCGCCTGTATAATGAATTAATCAGCCGTTATAAAATAGAAGCTCAAGGTGAAGTTCCTGATGATTATGGTGAGAAAAAGAAATTCTCATTTGCGATGATTTTAGATTTTTTAGCGGGTTGTTTATCACCATGCCTGCCTTGTATTCTCGGCGGTGGTTTATTAAAGGGGTTGATCAGTTTATTTGTCATGCTGAGTATCTTAACTCCAGAAACAGGCTTTCATACACTGTTGACTATTCTCTCTGATGTACCCTTTTATTTCCTGCCATTTTTGTTAGCAAGTTCAGCAGCTAAAAAATTCGGTACTGATCAGATGATGGCAATGGCTGTTGCTGGTATGTTGATGTATCCAACGGTAATCAATAATGCGGGTTCATCTATTTCAGTGCTTGGCCTGCCGATTACTTATGTTAAATACTCAGGTTCGGTGATTCCAATCATTTTATCCGTATGGGTTTTGAAATATGTTTACAAATGGGTGAATAAAGTGATTCCGGATACTATGCGAATGCTATTTGCACCAGTTTGTATCTTTATTATCATGGGTATTGTCAGCTTGGGAATTACCGGCCCAATTGGTTATTATTTAAGTTCATATGTTGCGATGGCAGTTAATTGGCTGTTTGCTTTTTCACCGGTGGTTGCTGGCTTTGTTGTTGGCTTTACCCGTCAATTTATCGTTTTCACTGGTATGCATCTAAGCTTGACTTCAATTATTCTTTCTAATATTGAAGTATATGGTTATGATCCGCTGATTGCCATCTATGGTATTAGTGCTTTAGCTGTATCTGGTGCAGCTTTCGGTGCTTTCTTCAGATTAAAGAACAAGAGTAATCGTCAGGTTGCTTTATCTTCAGGAATCAGTGCTTTACTTGGTATCACTGAACCAGGCCTTTACGGTGTGCTTGTACGTTTTAAGTGGCCGTTTATGGCTGTTTCTATTGCCAGCGGTATTGGCGGCGTTATCAGTGCCTTATTAGGAGGACATGGTTATACAGTATCTACACCTTCGGTAATTACCTTATCTATTTTTGAGGATACGATGCCAGCGGTAGCATTAAGTTATGCGGTAGCATTTGTCATTGCCTTTGTGTTAACATATATACGTCCTATTGATGAAACAGCTGCTAAGAGTGAAAAAGCACTGGCGGCTGAGAAAAAACTAGTGATTAAGGTTGAAGCATCACCGGCTGATATTTGCGCACCGGCTAAGGGTACAATGATCGAATTAAGTGAAGTAAATGATAAGACATTTGCCAGCGGTGTAATTGGCAAGGGAATGGCAATCATACCTTCTGATGGAGACTTATATGCACCGGTTGACGGCGTGGTGGCAATGATTTTCCCTACTCAGCATGCATTGGGCTTTACAACTGATGATGGTAAAGAAATCTTAGTTCATATCGGTTTGGAGACAGTTGATCTTAATGGAGAAGGCTTTAATCTTGAGATTAAGGCTGGTCAGCAAGTTAAACGCGGTGAGCGAATCGGCAGTTTTGATTTAAGCTTGCTGAAAGAAAAAGGCTATGATCCTACAATCATCGTGGTTGCAACACATAATGACAGTCAGATTGCAACACAGGCCGCAGGTAAAGTAGAAGCCAAGGATTTAATGTATACAATTAATGCCTAATAGAAAGCAGGTGACAGGATGAGGGCAGGTTACGCAAGAGAAATAATTAATCCGTTTTATCCTTGTAAAATGGAAGGATATAATGAAGCTAGATTCTGTTTCAATCAAAGTGAGGAACAGAAGGCTGCAAGCGGTGAAGGCTTGAGAACGGCCTATGGACAGCGTGATGATCTGTTAATGGATGTGCTGTGTATTGAAGCTAAAACAATGTTGGTTTTCATACAGCTTGATATTTGTATTGTTGAAAGAGAATTTGCTGACTTCTGCCGTGAGGCTTTGTCTTGTGAATTTCATTTGCGTCGGGAACAGATTTCCATTGCATGTTCACACACGCACAATTCACCTGTTGTTTCTCATGGTATGGCTTATGATTTGAAACCAGATCTTGAGTATTGGGAATTGATTCGGAATAAAATGATATTGGCTTTGCGTCAGGCAATAAGCAAGCTAGAGGATGTGAGCGTTTGTTTAGACCAGCATACAGTCACTGGTTATTATAATAATCGGAATCGGCAAAATGATGAGTATTATCGCTATTGTGATGAAATTCGAATCAGTGCGGGTAATAAGCCTATTGTCAAAATTCTGAACTTGGCTTGCCATCCTACAATTCTTGGTGCCCAGAATATGCTGATCAGTGCAGATTTCTTTGGTGTTATGCGCAGATGCTTACAAGGAAATGACGGCTATCCGGTTATGATTTTCAATGGTGAAGCAGGTGACAGTTCACCGCGTTTACTAAAAAAAGGTGTGGACTGGCAGGAATGTATCCGTTATGGTGAGGGTATTGCTGATCAATTGATGAAGCCATGTGCTCAGCGAATGGTTGAGGTCGATGAAGTTGATGTGAAAGAAATTGTTTATCATATTGATTATGAGCCGCAAAAGAATGCGTATCTGCTTAATCAAAAGCAGAAACTGGAAGCTGAATTGGAAACGCTGAGTCCAGAGAGTGATCGTTACCATCGGATAGATACATGCTATCTTTATGATGTTAAAGATAAACTCAAAAAGGATCATATCCATTATGAGACATTAAGCTATATCTATGATTTTAAAGCTTTCAGGATAGTCTGTGTTCCTTGTGAAATTGATACTGTATTAGGTGCGAGACTTCGCAATGCGGATGAAAAGCCTACTTATCTGTGTGCATATAGTAATGGTTTTCACTATTATGCAGTTAATAAGGATGAATATGGAATTGTTTTTGAATCATATAATACATATTTTCCTTATGGTGCAGCTGATGAGATGGTGGATATGATTCTTCGTGAATATAAATAAAAAGAAAAAGAGGTGCGGTTATGAATCTATTTGATGCAGTAAAACTAAAGGAAATACCTGAACCTATTATATCTAAAGCTGAAAAACCAGTGATGCTGAGTGATGAAACAATGCAGGAAAGAAAAGCTAAGCTGCTTGCTAAAATGCAATCAGAAAAACTAGATGTGATGCTTATTTATGGTGATCTTGAACATGGATCTAATTTTGAATATTTAACTGGTTTTCTTCCTCGTTTTGAGGAAGCGCTGCTTGTCGTGCATAAAAATGGCACAGCGTATTTGCTGCTTGGCAATGAAAATTTGAATAAGGCGGGTATTTCCCGAATCAAAGCAAAGGCTGTTCATGTACCGTACTTTTCTTTGCCTAATCAGCCAATGCAGGGTGAACGATCACTGATTGATTGTTTTAAGGAAGCAGGCATTCAAAAGGGAATGCAGCTTGGTGTTGTTGGCTGGAAAATGTTCACGAGTCAGTTTAATGATAATACACAGCTTTTTGATCTCCCTTATTATATTGTTCAGGCACTTGAAACTTTAGTAGGCAGAAAGAATCTGATGAATCGATGTGATTTGTTTATTGGCGCAGAAGGAATTCGAACGATTAATAATGCTAATGAGCTTGCCCATTATGAATTTGGATCTGCTTTAGCGAGTGATGGCATGCTGGCGGCTATGAATATGCTGGCGGCAGGTGTTTCAGAAATGGAGCTTGGGCAGTGCCTGAATCGTTATGGCCAGCGCAACAGTGTTGTTACGATCGCTGCTGCCGGAGAACGTTTCGTTAAGGCTAATCTCTATCCCACTGATAATCAGGTTAAACTAGGTGACAAGATTTCTTTGACAGTGGGTTATAAGGGTGGTTTAAGCAGCCGCAGCGGTTATGCACTGTATGATGAAACACAATTGACAGTTCCCTATTTAGATGGAATTGCAAAACCTTATTATTATGCGGTTGCTGCATGGCTTGAAAACATCCAGCTTGGAATGAGCGGGGATGCAATGTATCAAAAGATTGAGCAGGTGTTGCCTAAGCATAAATATCATTGGCATTTGAATCCGGGGCATTTATGTGCGGATGAGGAATGGCTGTCATCACCGATTTTTGAAGGCTCAGCGGCTTCTTTAAAAAGTGGAATGCTGCTTCAGATTGATATCATTCCAAGTGTTGAAGGATTGGGCGGTGCCAGCTGTGAGAGCGGAATCGCTTTAGCGGATGCTGCGCTGCGTAACCAGCTAAAACAAGAATATCCGGCCCTATATGAAACTTTCATGAAGCGCCGTGCATATATTAGTGAAGTGCTGGGTATTCATCTGCATCCAGAAGTGCTGCCGATGAATGATACAGTTGCTTATTACCGTCCGCTCATGCTGAATAAAAAACTAGCGTTTGTAAAAGAGTAGACTCCCTTCCGGGAGTTTTCTTTTGCGAAGAACAAGTTTCACGGCTGTTTTTCTTTTTTGCTTATGCTATAATAACATTATTCGTAAACAGTATGGAGCACAGATATGCGTAAGAAAGATGGATTTACATTAATAGAATTAATCGTTGTCATTGCCATTCTTGGTATTTTGGCACTTTTTTTAGTACCGTCTTTTATCGGTTATGCCCAAGATGCGAAGAAAGCCGTTTGTGATAGTAATCTGACCTCAATCAACCGTGCTTATCAGACTAAGCTTATCAGACTTGGCAGTGATGAAAATTATGATTTACTGAATGAGGTATTAAATAATACGAATGAAGAATATTTCTCAACTGTGCCTAAATGTCCTGACGGCGGCAGCTACTTAATTGAATCATACACAACTGATGCAGGGAAAACTGCCTATCGGACAAAATGTACGATTCATTCTAAAACAACTTCGACAATTCCAGTTCAGATTTTTGACCAAATGAAAGATTTGATGGATAACCCAGATAAATACAAACAATTTAACCCTTACGGAAGTGATAAGAATATTAATGATTGGCAGTTAAACAGCAATGATCAGGTACGGGCTATCTTAAAAAAAGCCAATGGCGGGAAATGGCCGACACTTATCCTTGATGGAAGTGATACTGTTTATTATGTACAGCCTTATATGGATACATATAAATCAGAGACAACAACACCAAGCGGCCAAAAGTATGTCTATGCGTCGACAGGTGAAAATTGGTTTGCTTCGCTGATTTATGACCGTGACAGCGGCAAGTGGTATCAGCCGTCTACAAAAAATCAGACAATCTTAATCGCTAATAAATCCTATGATACTGTTAAAGAAGAAATGGAAAAGCTGCACTGGGTAGAAGCTAACCCTGTGATTTCCGGAGAAATTATCATGCCATAACGAACAGACGCGTAATCTGTTCGTTTTTATGTTAGACACATAATTTCACATTCATTTTTATTTGATTTTAGCACTTTATTGTTGACAGTGCTAAAGATTCGGTATATACTGTTAGCAGTAAGAAGGGTTGAGTGCTAGAAAGGAGCGGTGAATATGGATCAGCTAACATTCAGACAGACGAAAGTATTTAAAACCATCGTTGATGAATTTATTCGTACCGCTGAACCGGTCGGCAGTAAAACATTACTCACACTGCTTGATTTCAACTGCTCATCAGCGACGCTGCGCAATGAAATGGCAGCGCTTGAAGAAATGGGCTTGCTTGAAAAAACACATACATCTAGCGGCCGCATACCTTCTTCTAAAGGTTATCGGTATTATGTTGATAATCTGATGGAAAAGCAGCTTGATCAGAAAGTTGTCAATGCCTTGCAGACCGTCTTTGATGCCCGCAACATGAGCATCGATGAGGTAGTTCGGCAAAGCTGTGATATTCTCTCACAGATGACAAATCTGACAAGTGTGGTTCTGGGACCTGAATCAAGGTATCAGACCTTGCAGCATATCTCGCTGATTCCAATCAATGAACGCAGTGCAGTGGCAATATTTATTACCAATCATGGTCATACAGAAAATAAAACCTTCCAATTTGAAGATAATATTTCAATGAGTGATATTACCACCTGCTGCAATATATTGAATGAGAATTTGTGCGGTATCGCATTAAATGAAGTTGTTGAAAAAATGAAAGAGATTGAGCCGTTGCTGGCAGGCAAGGTTAAGCGGCATGAAATATTGTTTGAAGCCTTTGTCAATGCCTTTGTACGGTTTGCCAGTGATCAGGTTTATCTGTCAGGACAGAAAAATATGCTGTATCAGCCGGAATTTGCCGATATTGAAAAGCTGAAGCAGCTGATGTCAATGCTGGAAAACAGCAGTCTGTGGCGTCAGATTGGTTATGGCAATGAAGAGATGGCAATCAGGATCGGTACAGATAATCGTGAATTAATGAATATTGACGATGTTTCTGTCATATCCAGCAAGTTTAAGATCAATAAGGATGAGGAAGGCCAGCTGATGGTAGTGGGACCTACGCGTATGCCTTATAATCAGGTTGTTGCGCTGATGGAATACATGAGCCAGCAGATTGAAAAGATGTTCAACAACGAATAAGGAGAATAAAATGGACGAGAAAAAAACAGAAGAAAAGCAGACATGCGAAGCGGCGGCTGAGGAAACTAAGCCAAACGTTGAAGCCGAAGCCTGTGAATGTGAATGCCATGAGAAAGCTGAATCTTGTGAATGTGAATGTGAACATGAAGGCAAGGGTCACGGACATGGCAAGAAAAAAGAAATTGAACGGCTGAAAGCGGAAAATGAAGATTTACGCAAGGAATTAGACGTAGCCAAGAATGCTTATTACAAGGCGTACGCAGATACTGAAAATGCGAAGCGCCGGCTTCAGCAGGAATTTGATACTGCTAATAAATATAAAATGCAGAGCTTTGGTAAAGAGATTCTGCCTGTCATTGACAATCTTGAACGAGCATTGATCGTCAAGAGTGACTCAGAAGATATCAAGACTTATGTCAAGGGTTTTGAAATGATCTACAACCAGTTGATCGAGCTTCTGAAAAAAGAAGGTATCACTGAAATCGAAGCGAGTGATAAGCCGTTTGATCCAAACTTCCACCAGGCACTGATGCAGGAAAGCCGGGAAGGCGTGGAAAGCGGTATGGTATTGGAAGTATTACAAAAAGGCTATATGATTAAAGATCGTATTTTAAGACCAGCGCTTGTAAAGGTAAGCGAATAAGGAGGACACACATTATGAGTAAAATTATCGGTATTGACTTAGGTACAACAAATTCATGCGTTGCTGTTATGGACGGCGGCGACTGCAAAGTTATCACAAACCCAGAAGGAAACAGAACTACACCGTCAGTAGTTGCTTATAAGAACGGTGAGCGTATCGTTGGTGATGCTGCTAAACGTCAGGTAGTAACTAATAAGGATACGGTTTCTTCAATCAAACGTTTAATGGGTACGAATGAAAAAGTAACTCTGGAAGGTAAGGAATATACACCGCAGGAAATTTCTGCAATGGTTCTTCAATATTTGAAATCTTATGCAGAAGGATATCTTGGTGAAACAGTTACTAAAGCGGTTATTACGGTTCCTGCATATTTCAATGATGCTCAGCGTCAGGCAACTAAAGATGCTGGTAAGATTGCCGGTCTTGAAGTTGAACGTATTATCAATGAACCGACTGCTGCTGCATTAGCTTATGGTATTGATAAAACAGATAAAGAACAAAAGGTTTTAGTTTATGACTTAGGCGGCGGTACATTCGATGTATCTATCCTTGAATTAGCTGACGGTACATTTGAAGTATTATCAACTTCAGGTGATACACATCTGGGCGGCGATGATTTTGATAACGTTGTTGTTGATTGGATGGTAGATTCTTTCAAGAAAGAAAATGGCATTGATCTGCGTTCAGATAAAATGGCTATGCAGCGTTTAAAAGAAGCTGCTGAAAAAGCGAAGAAAGATTTAAGCGGTACAGTAACAACACAGATTTCATTACCGTTTATCTCAGCGGGTGCTAATGGTCCGCTGCACTTTGAAGCAACATTAACAAGAGCTAAATTTGATGAAATGACTAAATCATTAGTTGAACGTACAATCATCCCAGTACGCAATGCGTTAAGAGATGCCGGTTTGACAAAGAATGATATTCATCAGGTATTATTAGTTGGTGGTTCTACACGTATTCCAGCTGTACAGGAAGCGGTTAAGAATGAATTAGGTAAAGAACCAAATAAATCAGTAAACCCAGATGAAGCCGTAGCAATGGGTGCTGCTATCCAGGGCGGAGTTATCAGCGGTGATGTTAAAGACGTATTATTGCTGGATGTTACACCATTATCATTAGGTATCGAAACGATGGGTAATGTAATGACCGTATTGATTCCTAGAAATACAACAATCCCTACAAGTAAATCACAGATCTTCTCGACCGCTGCGGATAATCAGCCGGCAGTAGATATTCATGTATTGCAGGGTGAAAGACCAATGGCTAATGATAACAAGACATTAGGTATGTTTAAGTTAGACGGTATCGCACCGGCACGCCGCGGTATTCCTCAGATTGAAGTTACTTTCGATATTGACGTTAACGGTATCGTACACGTATCTGCATTGGATAAAGGTACTAACAAGAAACAGTCTATTACGATTTCTAACTCTTCAGGTTTAAGTGATGAAGAAATCGAACGTATGGTTAAAGAGGCTGAAGAACATAAGGCTGAAGATGAAAAGCGTAAAGAAGAAGCTGAATTAAAGAATAAGGCAGAAGCTTTCATCAACCAAATTGATACTTCAATCGCTGAAGCCGGTGATAAGATTGACGCTAAGCAGAAGGAAGAAACAATGAAACTTCGTGATGAACTGCAAAAAGCTCTTGACGAAAACGATATGGAGTCTGTAAAATCTAAGCTGGATGCACTTGAAAAAGCTGCACAGGCTGCCAGTGAAGCAATGTATCAGCAGCAGGCACAGCAGGGTGCTGACGCTGGTTCTGCAAATAACAACGATGATAACGTTGTAGATGCTGATTTTAAAGAAAAGAACTAAACAGTTTATAGAAACACGAATTCTAGCCATTGCTAGAATTTCGTGTTTAACGAGTGAATAAAGGTCAAGGGTGATTCTATGGAAAAAAGAGATTATTATGAGGTGCTTGGACTCAGTAAGGGTGCAAGTGAGGCTGAAATAAAAAAAGCATACCGTTCCCTGGCGAAGAAGTATCATCCTGATGTGAATAAAGAAGCAGGCGCCGAGGAAAAGTTTAAGGAAATTAATGAAGCCTATGAGGTATTAAGCGATCCTCAAAAGAAAGCAAATTATGATCAGTTTGGTCATGCGGGCATGGACGGCGCCTTCGGCGGCGGTGCCGGCGGTTTCTCAGGCGCTGGTTTTGATGATTTCAGTGATATTTTTGGGTCTTTCTTTGGCGGTGGGACATCTTCACGCCGTCAGTCAACAGGGCCGCGCAAAGGCAATGACCGCTTCATGCAGATGCGGATTGATTTTATGGACGCGGTATTTGGCAAGAGTGAAGAAATTACGCTGGAAGTGGATGAACAGTGCAGTGAGTGTTTAGGCAGCGGTGCGCGCAGCAAAGATGATATTCAGTCATGTTCAAGATGTAACGGTACAGGTCAGATTCAGCAGCAGTCGAGAACCCCATTTGGTGTTTTCATGACGAACTCAATCTGTCCGGAATGTAACGGTACAGGCAAGCAAATCAAGAATAAATGTCCGAAATGCCATGGCCGCGGCTATGAGCATAAGCGTGTTAAGCTGGAAATCAAGATTCCGGCAGGGATTCAGTCCGGTCAGCAGATCCGTGTAGCCAATAAAGGCGAACGGGGTACTAACGGTGGTCCAAATGGTGACTTATACATTGAAATCAATGTAAACCGTCATCCTAATTTTGTTCGTGACGGCAATGATATTCGTATCTCGGTGCCAATCAGCGCTGTTGATGCGACATTAGGCTGCACTGTTGATGTGCCAACCGTTTATGGTGATGTTGAATTGACGATTCCAGCCGGTACTCAGCATGGTACTCAATTCCGTCTGCGCGGTAAGGGTGTTAAAGCTCCCCGCGGCGGTCAGGGCGATCAGTATGTAGAAGTAAAAGTGGAGATTCCAACGAAGCTGTCTCGTGAAGAAAAAGAATACTATGAAAAGCTAAAGAACAGCAAGACAAGTGAATCACCATTTGATAAGTTTAAGAAAGCATTTAAGAA
The DNA here is from genome assembly GCF_003475485.1 of Dielma fastidiosa. Classification (NCBI taxonomy): domain Bacteria; kingdom Bacillati; phylum Bacillota; class Erysipelotrichia; order Erysipelotrichales; family Erysipelotrichaceae; genus Dielma; species Dielma fastidiosa. The sequence continues at coordinate 146,756 of NZ_QRQL01000005.1, forward strand.
ATAGACAAAAACCTCGGCATTGCTGAGGTTTTTATTTTGGTTTATTTAAAGAATACAATTAATTCAGTGTGATAGAAATAGGATATTATTTTAAAACGGTCATATAAAAGGACTAACCTCTGTACTTAACTGATATCATTTATGATTCTTTCATTAACTATTTCCAATCCAATGCAGCACATGCATAGACAGCTGCGGCAATTGGTAAAACCTGTTCATTGAAACATACTTTTGGATTATGATGCGCGTAAATAGTATTCGAATTCTCTTTGGCACCAATCATAAAATAAGAAGCCGGTACTTCATTTGCATATACAGCAAAATCATCAGATCCAGTTGTGTGTAAGCCGGATATAATTTTTAATTCCGCATTCATTAAATTCAACGCTTTCACAATTTCTTCATTTCTTTTTTCATCACAACAAAGTACAGGTATATCCGTCAACACTTCTATTTTACTTTCTGCACGAAAGGCTTTAGAGATATTCTTTACAATTTCCTTGATTCGTGTGATTAAATATTGCTTAGTTTCACTGTCAAAGGTGCGCAATGTTCCTTGTAAGACAGCTGTTTCTGGTATGACATTATTCATTGTTCCAGAATTGAATTGTCCTATGGTCAATGATACTTCTTTACTGGGGGCACATTCTCTCGCAATGAGCTCTTGTAATGCCTGATAAATAGTAACCCCAACGTTAATCGGGTCTATACCATTCTGCGGCATAGCGCCATGTGTGCCTTTACCAGTTATCGTAATCTTAAAACCAAAGACAGAAGTGGCTGTCAGCGTGCCGTAAGCGATGGTTTTGACAGGAAGGGTAGAAGCAACATGAGCCGCGAAAGACGCATCTACTTTAGGATTTTCTAATATACCTTCCTTGATTACGGCTCTGGCGCCTTCAAATGTTTCTTCGCCCGGCTGAAACAATAGTTTTATTTTACCTTTTAAATCCTGCTCATGCTTTTTCAATAGCTTAGCGGCTCCTAACAGTGCAGTTGTATGGATATCATGACCACAAGCGTGCATATTGCCATTTTGCGATGCATAGGATAGTTGGCTTTCCTCAAACATTGGTAAACCGTCCATATCAGCTCTAAGCAGCAGACATCTCTCACCTGAACCTAGATATCCGACAATGCAATTACCATTCACTTTTGTTTCAAACGGTATACCAAGTTCAGTTAACTTGTTTTTCACAAAAGAGACAGTTTGCGGAAGCTCAAGTCCTAATTCAGGCGTTTTATGCAATTCTCTGCGCCATTCTATTAGTTCATCATACATTTCTTTACTTTCTGTATAAATTGAAGAATACATTATTTCACTCTCTTTCTTGGCTTTAATGTCAGTTCTACTTTATCCTTTTTTTGTGTTTTTGTCTTGAAGTATAATTTTATATCTGTTATAACATATACATTATAACTGAAAGGAAATCAACTTATGGAGATTCACCATTTAAAACAACTTATCACTATTTCTCAATGCGGCTCAATTAATCGCGCTTCGCAAAAACTGTTCATTTCACAGCCATCATTAAATAATATTGTGAAAAGGTGTGAACGAGAATTAGGCTTTGTGATTTTTTTAAGGACACCTAAAGGCATTAAATTAACTGAAAATGGCGAAAAGTTTATTGAATCGGCAAGAAATATCATGACTGAATATAAAAAAATAGAAGATTTATCTTCTAAGTGCGGTATACAGTCGATTTCTGTTTCATTCATTTATTTATCATATATTCTTGAAGCATTTCTTAAATTTCAGGAACAGGGATATCTGTTTTCAAACATGCTGCGTCGAACAGAACCCGCTGAAATAATTAATGATGTCATAAGTCAGGGAGTTCATATTGGAATCTTGCCAATCAACCAATTAGATTTAATCAGCTTCGCAGAAAAAATAAAGCAATATAAGCTGCGGTATTTCAAACTTTTTGAATCTGTACAGACATATGTTATCGTTGGCAGGAAGCACCCTCTTGCTGGCAAAAGGCGTATTTCAATCAGTGAAATGCTTGCATATCCTTTAACTTATTATACAGCATTGCCGGAAGCATCTAAGCTTAGGCAAATCTATGATTTTAATATTTCTTTGAAAGTACAGAATAGAGATGAATTATTCTTGGCGCTGAAAAATAATAAGTGTTTTTCACTTTTAACCCTTACACCGGATTCGAAAAATCCGGAATTCTGTTATATTCCGTTAATTGATGATGAGTTTAAAATGAACATATGTGTTATTTTTCAGTCTGGCACTGCCTTTACTGCGCAGGAAATTGAATTAATCGAGTTTTTAAAAAATACAGTCCGAGTCAAGACTACTGATTCTGATAAATTTTGATGTGTTTTATTTGTATATTCTTATTCTTCTATCAACATGATATAATATGTTTGTGATATATGTTATAATATATCAAGGTTGCAGCTCATTGCGGGAGGTTAAGGTATGCAGAGTAAATGGACGTCTAATTTTTTATATGTAATCGCTGGTTCTTTTTTATTTGGAATGGCAGTTAATATATTTGTGGTTCCAATGCATGTATATAATGGCGGAATCATCGGTATCGCGCAGATTATCAGAACACTGCTGATTGAAATCTTTCATCTTGAATTTAATTTTGATATTGCCGGTATCATTAATTTTCTGTTGAATATACCTTTATTTTTAATCGCGTATAAAAGTATTTCTAAAAAGTTCTTTGTATTGACGCTGCTTTCAATCATCGTTCAGACAATTACTTTTTCCATTGTGCCGATTCCTGAAACAGCGATTCTCAAAGATCCGCTGACCAGCATGATCATTGCCGGATTGATTGGCGGTTATGGGACAGGCTTATGTCTGAAAGCCGGCGGCAGCGGAGCGGGTGCGGATATTCTCGGTGTCTTTTTCGCGATGCGTTCAAAAACCTTTACGGTCGGCAGGCTTTCAATCGTCATCAATGCTCTTGTTTACACCTATTGCGCCTTTGCTTTTTCCTTTTCAAACGCGATCTATTCCATTATCTATGCGGTAGTATTCGCGCTGGCGATGGATAAGATTCATACCCAAAATATCATTGTAAAGGCAATGGTGATCACCAAGCATCAAGAAGTCAAGCAAAAGGTACTGACTGAGCTGGGCCGCGGTGTTACAAGCTGGCAGGGTATGGGTGTATATACGAATGAAGAGACGGATGTATTTATTACCATCCTTTCTAAGTATGAGGTTCCCATGCTGAAGCAGTGTGTTTTAGCATTAGATCCCAACGCTTTTATCATCTTAAGTGAGGGAAATGAAATTGTCGGTAATTATGAAAAACGATTCTGAACAGGGATGAAAATATAACATGTCATAATAAGATGGGCGATTCACCTGACATTCAGCGGCATATCAAGGCAGCTGTTATGTTGGGTGGTCTTTTTTTTAATCATATTTCAGTATCAGATGCGTGAATTTTATAGCTGAAGGGTTATAAATCGCTTAATTTATCCATATATAGTAGTGATTCAGGAGGTTTTTACAATGAATATATAAAATGATCGATGAATTTGATAGTATATCTTGACAAACTAGATATAACAAGTTAGTATATAGTTATAACAAGAGACAGGAGGTGTTATAACCATGATCATGTATGATATTCACGGACATATGGGAAAAACAAGTTCAGGGGATCTTAATTCCGCTGATGATCTGATCAAGGATATGGATCATTATGGAATTGCTAAGATTGGCATCAGCAGTTTATCCGGCACGGTGAACCGGATTCAAAACGATTTAGTTTATGAGGCTCATCTTCAATATCCCGATCGGATTTATCCCTATGCTTTCATTAATCCAAAAGCGCCGGACGCGCTGCAGGAAATTGATTTATGCCTCGGTGAAAGAAAATATAAGGCAGTTAAATTTCATTCCTGGAAGAATGGCTATTACGCAGATAATACACCGCAGTTAGAGGAAGTCCTCACACGCATCGAACAATATGGCGTTCATGTTCAGACCCATGTCGGTACCAGCCCTTTAAGTACCCCCTTTGCCTGGATTCGCTATGCGAAAAAGCATCCCAATCTAAGGTTTGTATTCACACATATGGGCTGCCGCGAGTTTGCGTACAGCGTCATTGAAGCAGTTCGTGATATTCCTAATATTTATCTTGAAACATCTGTAGTGTATGAGGCGGATGTGCTTAAAAAGGTTAAGGATTGTGTTGGTTCTAAACGCATCGTATTCGGTACAGACTGGCCGTATAAATCAGTGGAATGTGAAATTCAGAAAATTTATCAGATGGGCTTTACGGAAGCTGAGCTTGAGGATGTATTCTATAAAAACGCGGAGCAGTTATGGACCATAAAGGGAGGAAGTAAAAATGAACATTAATGTCTTCAGAATTGATGATCGTCTGATTCATGGTCAGATTGTTACCAAATGGATCAAAGACGCGGCAGCTAAAATGATTATGGTTGTTGATGATAAGGCTGCTGGTGATAAAACTCAGCAGATGATTCTGAAATTCGCTGTACCATCAGGCATCAAGCTTGAAATATTAAGCAAGAAGGATGCCGTGAAGCGGGTCAATGAGGATCAGAGTAATACGAATGTATTAATGCTGGTCAGAAATCCTAAAGAAGCCAATGCTTTAGTAGAAATGGGATTAAAGATTGACCGCATTATTATCGGCAATATCTCAAATTCAAAATCAGAAGTCGGCAGAACAAAGCTGCTTGATTATATTTATGTCGAACCGGGTGATGTTGAAGCTATCCGCAGTCTTGACAGCAAGGGGATAAAGTTGGAAGTCAAGGCAATTCCTGAGGAGAAGGCGAAAGACCCTATTGAATTGATTAATAAAAAATTAGGATAATTGAAATTTAGACGAGGGAGGAAATACCATGTTTATAGAAGCATTATTAACGTCTATTATCGTTTGGCTTGGTTTCTTAGATAAAGCATTCCTGCATACATTCCTATATCGTCCGATCGTAATCGGGCCATTAGTAGGCTTAGTATTCGGTGATCTGACCATGGGCTTACAAGTTGGCTGCGCGGTAGAATTAATGTTCTTAGCTGTTATCTTCGTAGGTACCGCTATTCCGCCTGATGAAACAATCAGCGCCGGCTTGGCAACTGCATTAGCATGTGCGACAGGAAGTGTTGAAGTCGGTATCGCAACGGCACTGCCAATTTCATTTGTCGGTCAGATTTTCCGTCAGACAAGAAATTCTACAATTTATGAGATTACTCAGCGTCAGGTCGATAAGGCCGCGGCTGAAGCTAATCCAAAGAAAGTAATTTTATGGACTTCGATTATTCCATCAGTGATTGAATATATTTGCTTTGGTGTACCAACCTTTGTTGGTGTCTATTTCGGTGCCAGCTATGTTCAGGCATTCATTGATATCATTCCGCCATGGCTGATTGATGGTATCGCGGCCGGCGGCGGTTTGCTGGGTGCAGTCGGTGTTGCCTTGCTGCTTGGTTCAGTTAAAGATAAAAGCTCTTGGCCTTATTTCTTAGTTGGTTTCCTGTTTGCTTCTTATTTAGGCATCAATATGATTGGTATCGCATTGATTGCGATTATCTGTGTAGGCTTGAATTTCTATGCGGATAAGAAAAAGAGTCAGGATGAAGAATTTGAAGCTAGCGATTATGAAGCTGAAAACGGTGATCGATCCTATTGTGTTGTCGAAAAGAAAGATTTGTGGCGTACATTCAAATATGCATTGGCCATTGAGAGCGGTAACTGTACAACCCGTCAGGAAGCAGATGGCTTCTTACAGGGTATGATTCCGGTTCTTGATAAGGTTTATGATGATAAAGAAGAACGCGCGAAGGCTTATCAGCGTCACTGTGAACTGTTTTTAACTGAAGGCCGTATGGCATCCTTCTGTATCGGTATCTCCTGTGCGATGGAAGAACGCAACGCTAAAGTCGGCGATATCGATGTTGATTCAATTAATGCAATTAAAGTAGCATTGATGGGACCTTTAGCCGGTGTCGGTGATTCATTGATTCATGGTACACTGCGTCCGATTATGGCGGGTCTTGCCTGTTCAATGGTAGCGGCCAGCAATTATATCAGCCCAATCGGCCCGATCCTGTTCTTTGCGGTAATGACGATCGTTGGTATGGGTGTTCGTTATTTCGGTATTTTTAAAGGCTATGAAGGCGGTTTAGCATTAGTGGCAAATCTTCAGGAAGGCGGTATGCTTGATCGTCTGACTAAATATGCAGGTATCGCGGCATTTACGGTCTGCGGCGGCTTTATTTCTGCGTTAGTTTATGTAACTTTAAATATCTCCTATACACAGGGTGATACGGTTATCGCTCTTCAGGAAGTATTAGATGGCTTAATGCCGAATCTGATTCCGCTGCTTTATACATTGTTGATGTATTGGCTGATCGATAAGAAAAAGGTTAACATTATCCTGCTGATGGTACTTACAATCATGCTTGGTATCGTTGGTGTATTCGTTGGTATTTTATAATAAGAAATTGGAGGTAGGTATATGGTGCTGGATTTTCATGCCCATCTTGACCGTGATCCGATCACCAAAGAATACGATGTGACTGGATTGCTTCAGGATATGGAAGAAAATAAGATTGATCAAAGAGTTGTGTCTACGTTTTATGGCGCGAGTATGTCTGCGGCCAATGACAAAATCATTGAGCTAGTTCGCCAATATCCAGATAAATTGATTGGCTGCGCAGTGATTAATCCTAAGCTTGATGATGCCGTTGAGGAAGTCAGACGAATCGCGGCTGCTGATGAAATTAAAATGATTGAATTTAATTCGCTGGAACATGGTTATCGGCCAGAGAAATTTGCCTATAACATTGAACCAATCTTAGAAATCTGTGAAGCAAAGGGACTGATCGTTAAGCTGTTTTGCGGACAGGGTTTCTACACAATGCCAGAGCAATGGGTTTATTACACCCATCGTTATCCAAAGGTACAATTTGTGATTCTGCATATGGGCGGCACTGATTATACGTATGGAACCGTTGATTTATGCAAAGAAGCAGGCACAGAAAATCTGATGCTTGAGACTTCGTATGAAACGGAGGTACCGGCATTGCATAAGATGTTTAAAGAATTACCGGTTGATAAATTCCTCTATGGATCAAATTATCCAAGTAATTTTACTAATTTATCAATTATGAAATTCAATTCGCTGAATCTGTCTGCGGCTGCGATGGATAAAATCTTTTATCAAAATGCTGCGCAATTATTAAAACTGAAATAGGGGAGCGGCGCTCTCCTATTCTAATCATGAATCAAGGAGAAATATATGGAGAAGAATGAGGTTAGAGAACTGCTTCCCAAAAGCTGTTTAAAGGCTTTTGATGATATTGTAGAGGGCCGCTCATTAGGTGCCAGCAATCACATTAAAATGATATCCGCGATGTATGTGGATATCGCTGCTGAGAATGATGAAGCCATAGCCAGTGAAAAAATCAGAATCGTCGGTGATTTCTTTAAGGAAACCCGCGGCAAGTCCAGCTACGCGATCGTTTTGGCGCTGGCGAAGATTGAAGCGAAGATTGAAGCGGGCAGCACTGCCTATGAAATGCGGGTAAAAGCAGCCAGGGATGCCTATTTTAATGAGGCTGAAGAAGATTTGAAGAAGTTGCTTACGTATACCCAGCGCTTAATGGCAAAGATGTCATGCATTATGATTTTTGATTACTCAAGTACAGTAGAAAAAGCTGTCTGTCAGGCGGATCAGAAACTGGTTGTTTATATCCCTGAAAGCAGGGTGATTAATGGCGGTTATCCTTTTGTTAAGGGAATCGTTGAGGCTGGTCATACGGTACATTTTATTCCTGATGCTTCCATGCTGTCAGTATTGGATAAGGTAGATGCTGTCTTTATCGGCGCAGAAACCTTCTATCCTGACGGTACGGCATTTAATACGATTGGTTCTGATATTTTAGCTGAATTATGTATGCTCAGACACGTGCCTTATTATGTGCTGACACCGCTGATCAAGGGGGATATCCGTGCTCGCTACGGCATTTATAAAGAAGTGCTGACCAAGGATCTGAAAAATGAACTTGCGGAGCGGTGGCCTGAAGAATTAAAAGAACGGGTTGCCTTTGAGTCAATAGAACTTGTCGGTGTACGCCCTGAATGTATTACAGCATATGTATGCGAAAAGGGAATACTGAAAACCAGTGACCTGTTTTCCATGATTTGTAAGGAGGAGATGCCATGTTAGATAAGAAAAAGTTCCCGCTGGCTCTGGTGATGATTCAGCCGCCGGCAATGCCGGGCAGTTATTTGAATGATGGACAGTCCTTTGACAGCATCATCGATACAGTTTTAGCGGAAGCCAGTATGATTGCGGAATTAGGCTTTGATGGTTTTATCCTTCAAAACATGCACGACGGCCCGATCGCCCAGCATGCCCGCACCGAAACCATCGCTTTTATGAGCGTTTTAGGTAACAAGCTGAAAGAGCAATTCCCGGATAAGGTTTTAGGCATTCTGATTAATTGGGACGGCATCGCTTCATTGGCGGTTGCGGAAGCCACGAAGGCTGATTTTGTCCGTGTCGAGCATTTGTATACGGGTGTAAGTATAGATTTAAGCGGCTTTATGTTTGGTCAATGCGCGGATATTTTAACCTTTAAGAAGCGCATCGGATCATCGATACCGGTTTATGCAGATGTTCAGGAGGTTAATGCCAATTATCTCTGTCCTGATCCAAAACCAAAAGCTGCGAAAACAACAATTAAGAGTGCCTTTGCGGACGGCCTATTCATGAGCGGCAAAGACAGTGAGGAAAGTCTTTCGTTAATCAAAGAAACACGCAAGACCCTGCCGGATGTGCCGATCTTCTTAGGCGGCGGCGCGACCGGAGAAAATGTATTTGAATTGCTGAAATATTATGATGGTGTTTCGGTTGCAACCTGGATTAAAAATGGCGATATGCGCAATCCAATTGATCCAGCAAGGGCTAAACAATTTCTTGATGGCTGTAAAAAAGCCCAGCAATGGCGTGAAGAACACAGAGAGGATAACTTATGATTGGAGTAATTTTATGTACGCATTCTGATTTTGCGAAGGGACTGCGAAATGCGGTAGAGATGATTGCCGGTGAACAAAGCTGTTTTGACAGTTTCTGCTTCATGAATGGCGATGATGTTGATGAATTAAGTGAGAAAATTGCTGCTGCCGCTCAGCGTTATATTGATCAGAAGATGCCTTTCTGCATCCTCGTTGATATGTTTGCGGCAACGCCTTTTAACGCATCATTAAAATATACAGCGGAGCATGGCGGTTATGTGCTTACCGGTGCCAATCTGCCGTTATTGCTGGAAATATTGACCAGCCGTGAATATTTTGATGGCGACGATATTAAAGCGTTCCTCAGCAACGCGCTGGACAGTGTAAAGGAAAGCATGCAGGTGATTGACGCCAAGGCAATGGCAGAAGAAGCATAACGGGTATTTAATTACCCGTTTTTCTTTATGAATTATGATCACTTCATCGAAAAACTCGCTTAAATAGCTAAAATATCGGCATGAAAGGCGAATGATTGGTTGAATTAAGGGAACGTATCCTTTAAAATAATAGAGAGGTGAAGGGAATATCATGGAAAATAAAACGATACCATTATATATGGTAATTTATGAAGAATTAATTAAAAAAATTGAGGACTCCACCTATGGAGTTGGAAGTTATTTGCCTTCAGAATCAGAATTACAGGATATTTATAAAGTCAGCCGCATTACGGTACGCCGGGCGCTGACGGATATGGAACATGATGGTTATATCAAGAAAATCAAGGGGAAGGGTGCCGTGGTTCTGCCCAAGAAAAAATACTCTGACTTGTATGAGCTGACCGGTTTCTCTGAAGATGCGAAACGCGGCGGCGATGTACCGTCAAGTATTATTTTAAAATGTGAGGTGCAGCAGGCTTCGGTTTCCGTAGCTGGTTTTCTGCAGATAGAACCAAATGAAGATGTTTATTATTTAAAGCGATTAAAATTATTGAATGGCCGCATATCCGGTATCTTTGAAACATATATCACTCAGCGCTTGGGTTTTGTGATTGATACTGAAAAATTCGGCGCGACAACTTCTCTTTATGATTTTTATGAAAGCTGCGGGGTAAAATTAGGATCGGCTTCAGAAACGATTGAGGCAATCATGTCAACACCCGCTATCCGCAAGGATATGTTTTTGGATAAAGACGAGCCGATTTTTTACCGTGAACGAATTACTTATAATAATATGAATATACCGATTGAATACTCAAAGAATTACTACAAGGCAAACGGCTATAAGTATGTAGTGCGGCTGCATCGGTAGTCATGATGTGAGATGGGGGTTCAGGAAATAACTGAAAAATAGAATAAGGGGGATACCATGAATCGATATTTTTATAGTTTTCTTAAAGACATTTATATTATTGTATTATTTATAAGCTGTATGCTGAAACTTTCAAAAAAAGCAAACTTAATTTTGCTGGCAGTTGTGGATGGCATTGTACTGATATTAATTTTTACGTTTTTTGAGCCAAGCGATTTATGGTTTGTGATTGGCTGTGGGATTATTTCGCATTTAGAAGCTTTCTTCTATCGGAAATAGCCATGAAAAAGAAAATCCGGCGGCTATGTGCAATATTGGCAGTTTTGCTGATCATGATACTGCTCGTTATCGGCGTAAGAAAATATGCACACGAACAGTTTCTGGCCAGCTTTGAAATACTAACCAGAGAAGAAATGGAAGCGCAGCTTGTGGATTTGCCAAGTGAACATGTACACGGTGCCAGAAAATTGGACGATGGAACGGTCTATGCTTTTGAAAGAATAAAATATAAATTCACTCACCCAAAGGCCGGTCATGTGGTCATCGTCTATTCCACCAATAGCGCTACGCCTAGAGAAATAGTAGGGTATTATTACGTGGATGCGGAAATCTTCTATCAGGAGATATATGTGAATGGGGAGTTTCTGATGTACGGCATCCAGTTGGGAATCGACTTAGAAGCCGCTCCATAGTTCACAAATTGTAATGCTTATAGATAAAATATGAACTTTAATATCTCTTGTGGGTATTTAATAATTAATTTATAATTATTATGCGAGGTTGATGAACATGAAAAAAATATTCTGGGGCATGCTGTTTGTATTTTTTAATTTTACTTTAACTTTTGGCAGTTCCAAATTGGGACTGATTCCTGATTTTGTCGGCTATCTGCTGATGCTGTCCGGGATTGCTGAACTGCGCGGCGAAAGTGAATGCTTTGTGAAAGCAAAGCCGGCTTTAATCGTCATGACTATCATTTCACTGCTGTTTTATATCGCTGATTTTTTAGGCTTTGGCGATACAAACAGTGTGATATTAGTGATGATAATCAATGGCCTTATCGTGGCTGGCAATCTTTACAGCACTTACATGATTACCTATGGTATTAAGGAAATGGAAACAAACCGCCAAACAGATTTAGCAGCTGAACGGTTAATGTATATGTGGAAGGTACGGGCAATGTTTACAATATTGACTTATCTTGTACTCTTTATTCCAATCCTGTCACTGATCTGTATCATCGTATCTTTAGTATTTGCGGTTTTATATTTAATTGCTTTCAATCGGTCAAGAAAGCTGGTTGAACAATTTCAATTAGAAAGTTAATAATGAACAGGGCTGACAGCTGTCAGTCTTATTTTATGTTTAAGTATATTTTACATAGCTTATAAAAAAGGTATAATAAGAATATGAAGAAACAGACAAGCTTTAGAGCTAAATTACAGCATAATATTTTTAAATCAATTATTTTGCTGATTTTAATCGCAATTGTGGCCTTTGCCGGTTCACTTTTCATTTATTCCTATTCACTCAATCAGCGCAAAGCTGATCTTTTCAGCGAATCCTTAAGCAGTTTGTTCACAAAGACTTATCATGATTATGCCAAGTATCTTTATTCTGCAAATAATACACTTGATTATCAGGCTGTGCTTGACGGTACTAAGAAGGAACAGGATATTGTTTATAATTTCTATCAGATGACTTCTGAATTTGAAATTAAGGCGGATTTGATTTTACTGAATTCAGACCGCCAGCCAGTGCTTTCTACCATGCCTGCCGATGCCTTTAATAAGCATTTTATGAGTTTTCTCGGGATTGTCATTGATAAGGCTTTGCCTGAAGAAATCGTATCAGCGGTATACAGCCGCGGTGAAACCTATTCGCGTTTTCTCATGTGTTATCCAATCATGGAAAATACTGAAATCAGCGGTTATCTCTTTATTCTGATGGATGGCGCTGACTGGAATTACGCGATTACCCGCGAACAGGTGGACGGGGTGATTACAGATCGCTTCGGCAATATCATCGCCTGCTCACAAAAGAGCTTCATTCAAAATTACAATCGCTTTAAGCTTGATTCTTCGCTGACTCATTATACGAATAACGGCCGTGAATATATCGTTAATCATCGTTATCTAAAGGCTTATGATATTACGATTTTTACGTTCAGCGGCTTGGAAAATCAGCTTGAACAGCTTTGGATCGGTATATTGATTATCCTGCTTTTGGGAATTACATTGTTTCTGATTGCGAAACGGTTTGCCAATCAGATTGCTAAGTCAAATACGGTGGCAATCAATCAGCTGATCAGTGAGATTGATAAGATTAAAAGTGATGTCCATCATCATGTAAAGCTGGAAGGCGAGGATGAGTTTATTCTGATAGCTGAGAATATTAATTCCATGGTGGATGAGATTAATGCTTTGCATGTGAAAAACAGTGAATTAGCGGATATCCGCCGTCAGTCAGAAATTAAACAGCTTGAGGCTCAGTTCAATCCGCATTTCCTCTATAATACATTGGATACGATCCGTTATTCGATTCTGATGGATCAGCGCATCGCATCAGATTTAATCATTCAGATGACAGCGCTTTTGCGTTATAGTATAAATAATGATTTAGATCAGGTTTATTTCAGTGAAGATTTAAAATACACATATATGTTTTTGAAGATTCAGAAATATCGTTTCAATGATCGTTTTGAGTATGAAATCAATGTAGATGATTCATGCGGCGAGGTGGTTGTACCTAAGCTTTTGCTTCAGCCAATACTTGAAAACAGTATTAAATATGGTTTTGCGCATGCGAAAAAGCTGCTGATTACGATTCATGGCAGTGTTGATGAGGACGGCATGCTGCTGATTGTTGAGGATAACGGCGCCGGTATGAGTCCAGCGGAAGTACAGGCTTTAAATCAGCGTCTGCGTTCAGATAAGAATGAAACCACTCATTATGGCTTATTTAATATTGCCCGCCGTCTCTATCTGTCTTATGGTGAAAAGAGCACCTTAATTGTAGAAAGTGAGGTCGGCAAGTATACCCGAGTGAGTCTTAGAATACAAATCAGGGGAGATGATCACAATGTATAAGGTATTAATATGTGAAGATGAATATTTGATCCGCAAGGGGATTATTTTCAGTACCGATTGGGAAAAGAATGGCTGTGTTGTTGCCGGTGAAGCGGATAATGGTGAAGACGGCATTGAGAAAATCAAGGAATTGAAGCCGGACATTGTTATTACTGACATCAATATGCCGATTATCAGCGGCTTGGCAATGATTGAAGCAACTTATGAGGAATTTGATTACAGCGTGATCATTCTGACCGGGTATAATGATTTCAATTATGCGCAGAAGGCAATTCGTTACGGTGTCAGCGAGTATCTGCTCAAGCCTGTTGAACAGGATGAGATGGATAAAGCGATTCAGCATGCGATTGAACAGCTGAAGATGCGTAAGCATTATCAGCATCAGGTTGAAAGCAAGGAAGCCATTCGTTCAATTCAGGTGCTTGATGTAAAGGTACAGCTGGACAGCAGTGATGATCTGGTTAACCGGATGGTAGAATACATTCAGGAAAACTATATGAATAAGATTACGATGAAAGAACTCAGTGAGGTATTCAGCTATTCTGAGACATTATTGAATAAGCGTTTTAAGGATGGCTGCGGAACAACCTTTAATGATTATCTCAATAAGGTGCGGATTCAGAAGGCGATTGATGCGATGCAGGATGAAAGCCGTTATGTCTATGATATTGCGACTGACTGCGGCTTTAAAGATTATAAATATTTCACAATTGTATTTAAGAAATATATCGGCTGTTCACCCAAGGAATTTATGAAGGCACTTAAGTAAAAAATGGGGTATTAGTTGTGAATAATACCCTTTTTTGTCTTTTTTTAGGATATGAAAGCGTTATCACAATTAATATAATAAGAATATAAGGAGGTAGGCAAATATGAAAAAATTGACTATATTGCTTACAAGTATGTTAATGGCACTTACGTTAGGTGCATGTTCTTCAAATGGTGGTACAGATACACCAAAGGATGATGGAAATAAGGATACACCGAGTGAAACGGGCGGTAAATTAGTTGTTTACTCACCAAACTCAGAAGGTCTGATTAATGCAACGATTCCATTATTTGAAGAGAAATACAATATCAAAGTTGAATTGATTCAGGCAGGTACAGGTGAATTGATTAAACGTCTGCAATCAGAAAAAGATGATCCATATGCGGATATTCTGTTCGGCGGCGCGCATTCACAATATATCCAAAACGCTGATTTGTTTGAAAACTATACGTCTAAAAATGAAGGCTTAATCATTCCTGACTATGCCAATGAAACCGGTTATACAACAAGCTATGTGCTTGATGGTTCATGCTTATTAGTAAATACTGAATTAATCGGTGACATCAAGATTGAAGGCTATGCTGATTTATTAAATCCTGAATTAAAAGGTAAGATCGCTACAGCAGATCCAGCCAGCTCTTCTTCAGCATTTGCGCAATTAACCAATATGTTATTAGCAATGGGCGGCTATGAAGATGAAGGCGCTTGGAATTATGTAAAAGAATTATTCACAAACATTGATGGTAAGATTTCATCAGGTTCAAGTGCAGTTTATAAATCAGTCGCAGATGGTGAAATGGTTGTTGCTTTAACTTATGAAGATCCAGCTGCTACATTAGTTCGTGACGGTGCGCCTGTTAAAATTGTTTATCCGGTAGAAGGTTCAGTTTATCTGCCAGCTACAACAGGTATCATCAAGAATGCTAAGAATATGGAAAATGCTCAATTATTCGTTGACTTCATCACTAGCAAAGAAGTTCAGGATATTTATGGTACAACATTGACAAATCGTCCGGTATTGAAAGAAGTTGAAGTTGCTGATTTCATGACACCGATGGATGAAATCGTGCGTATTGAAGAAGACCGTGAATATGTAAATTCTCATAAGGATGAAATTGTTGAAAAATATAAAGATATTTATACTTCAGTAGCTAAGTAAAGAAGAGGGTTTAGTATGAGTGAAATTAGAATAAAGGATGCCGTCAAAAAGTACGGTGATAATACCATTATTAAAGATTTATCTTTAGATATAAAGGATGGTGAACTATTTACTTTACTGGGTCCATCAGGGTGTGGTAAAACAACGTTATTAAGAATGATTGCTGGATTCAACTCAATTGAGGGCGGTAGCTTTTATTTTAATGATAAGCTGATCAATGATATGGATCCAAGCAAGCGTAATATTGGTATGGTTTTCCAAAATTACGCGATCTTCCCGCATTTAACCGTTCGTCAGAATGTTGAGTTTGGTTTGAAGAACCGTAAAGCTGACAAGGATACTTTAAAGACAGAAACCGATAAGTTCTTAAATGCCATGCAGATCATGGAATATCAGGATCGTATGCCGGAACGTCTGTCTGGCGGTCAGCAGCAGCGTGTCGCTTTGGCCCGTGCATTGGTTATTAAACCTGATGTATTGCTGATGGATGAACCATTAAGTAATCTTGACGCTAAGCTGCGTTTGGAAATGCGTGTGGTTATCCGTAATATTCAGCGTGAAGTAGGTATTACAACAGTATATGTAACTCATGATCAGGAGGAAGCCATGGCTATCTCTGATCGCATCGCCGTAATGAAAGATGGTGTTATTCAGCATGTAGGTACGCCTAAGAATATCTATCATCGTCCGGCTAATGTTTTCGTAGCAACCTTTATCGGCCGTACGAATCTGATTAAGGCAGAATTGAAATCAGGTGTGATTCATTTCAGCAATGGCTTTACGATTGAACTGGATCGCTTAAAGGATCTGCCGGATCAAAGTGTTCAAGTATCAATTCGTCCGGAAGAGTTTGTGCTTTCACATGAGGCACAGGGCAGCGGCTTTAAAGCTGTGGTTAATGATTCTGTTTATCTTGGTTTAAATACTCAATATTTTATCAAGCTGGAAACGGGCGACGAAGCACAGATCGTTCGTGAAAGTACGATGGAAGATGATTATGAACCAGGCAGTGAAATGTATTTAGGTGTAAATAAGGAAAAAATCAACGTATTCACAGCGGATGGCGAAAGAAATCTCTTGTTGAGTGAATGATATGAAGAATAACAACAAGTTTAAATTAGACTTATGGGGCGGAATTACCTTAGGTATTTTGATCCTGTATGCAATCTTCCTGCTTTATCCATTGCTGAATATGTTTAAGGATGCGGTTATTGGGGCTGCTGGCTTAACGATGGAGCACTTTGCCAAGTTCTTTTCAAGACCTTATTATACCAATGCTTTAAAAAATAGTTTCGTGGTTTCCTTTGCGGCAACGTTCACTTCGATTGCCGTTGGTACGCCTTTAGCTTATATTTTTACTCAATATAAGATTAAAGGTAAAAAAGTAATGCAGATGCTGATCATTATCGCTTCTATGTCAGCGCCATTTATCGGTGCTTATTCATGGATTTTGCTGATGGGACGCAGCGGCGTTATCACAAATCTTCTGAAACCTTTAGGTATTATATTACCTGATATCTATGGTTTCGGCGGTATTCTGCTCGTATTTACCTTACAGCTGTATCCGTTGGTATTCCTCTATGTTCAAGGCGCGTTATCCAATGTTGATAATTCCTTGATCGAGGCCAGTGAGAATATGGGCTGTACAGGCTTCAGACGCTTCTTCAAGATTATTATTCCATTGATTATGCCCACTCTGCTGGCATCCTCATTGCTTGTATTTATGAGGGCTTTCGCTGATTTCGGTACACCGATGCTGATTGGTGAGGGCTGGCTGACATTCCCGGTATTGCTGTTCAATGAGTTTATTTCTGAGGTAGGCGGTGACTCAGCATTCGCAAGTGCTTTGTCGATTATCGCAATTTTAATTACTACCATTTTCTTCCTCGGTCAGCGCTGGCTTTCTAACCGTAAGTCATTCTCAATGAATTCACTGCATCCGATTGAAGAAAAGGAAGTTCATGGTTTTAAGAGCTTCTGGCTGCATTTCTACTCATATTTTGTAGTTGGTTTTGCGGTTATGCCGCAGGTCTATGTCATTTATACTTCATTTATGAATTATAAGGGCATGGTCAGACAGCCAGGCTATTCACTGGATCAGTATAAGCAGATCTTCTCATCATCGTTAGGCAGATCTGTATGGAATACATTATTTATACCGATCGTCGCTTTGATCATTATCGTATTGCTGGCAGTATTGATTGCATATATCGCAGTACGCCGCCGCAATTGGCTGACCGGTATTGTTGATACGATTTCCATGGTGCCATATATCGTGCCGGGAACAGTTATCGGTATCGCGTTGATTACAGCCTTTAAACGGCCGATTACCGGTGGTATGCTGATCATGGTTATCGCGCTTGTTATCAGGCGTCTGCCTTATACGATTCGATCCTCCGTTGCGATATTGCAGCAGATTCCAATGAGTATTGAGGAAGCTGCATTAAGCTTAGGCAGCAATAAAGCAAAAACTTTCTTCAAGATCACGATGCCGATGATGTCTGCCGGTATTATCTCTGGTGCGATTCTCTCATGGGTAACGATGATTTCTGAATTGTCGACAGCCATTATCCTATATTCTGTAAAGACGCAGACACTGACAGTATCTATCTATACGTCGGTTATCCGCGGTCAATATGGTGTGGCAGCCGCCTTGTCAACCGTATTAACGGTACTGACAGTTATTTCCTTATTGGTATTCAATAAGTTCTCAGGCGGTAAGAGCGTTCAATTATAGAATTGTAAAGCTCAGCAATTTTTATGAATTGTTGAGCTTTTTTTCTTGAATTTGATGCTGAATAGGAGTAAAATATATGTACGGCTCGTTGGTGAAATGGTTAACACACTGCCCTCTCAAGGCAGCATTTACGGGTTCGAACCCCGTACGAGTCACCATATGCTAATTAACGTCTAGAAATAGGCGTTTTTTTTATGCTTAGTGCTATCAATGTCCAATTTATGCCTTAAAATAAAAGAAAGCTATAATGCTTGTTTCTAGTCCTTCAATGAGTACATTTTAGAGTCTGTATTCAAATTATCATTATAACAATGTCAAAATAAAAATAGCTTAATTGGCGTATTTTTGCATTTAATCGTAATTCTTTGATATAATGTCGTTGTTTGTTAGCTGCTGAAATGGTAAAGGAGGAATGCAGATGGATCACGGACTTATAAGTATTATCATACCGGTTTATAATCGTGAAGATAAAATTGGCCGCTGTCTGGATTCAATTCTCGCTCAGACATTTCATGATTTGGAAATTCTTATTGTTGATGATGGCAGCACGGATCAGACCTTAGCGGTATGTGAAACCTATATGGAAAAGGATCAGCGCATTCAATTATTCCAAATTGAACATCAGGGAGTATCGGCTGCCCGGAATAAAGGCATTGAAGAGGCCAACGGACGTTATTTGCTTTTTGTTGATTCCGATGATTGTATTGATGCGGAAATGACAGCTGCTCTCATGGCACAGGTCAAGGCTACGGTTTTAGTTATGTGCGGTTATGTTTTAGAAACCGAGAATAAAGCTTATGTGCATGTCTATGATGAAAAACAGGCGGTAAGTCTATGTGATAAAACGGAATTAGCGGTATTCAGCCGTAAAAGTCTGTTAAATTCACCTTGCAACAAACTTTATGAACATCAAATCATCATGGACAGACAGCTGCGTTTCAAAGAGGAGCTGCATTGCGGTGAAGATCTGGTGTTTAATATGAATTATTTGCTGGCAGTTGATCAGATACTTGTAATTAATCAGCCTTATTATCATTATTGTTGGGGCGGCAGCAGTCTTTCCAGAACCTTAAGCAGCAATAGTCTTCTTTATGTTGAGCAGATGCGTCAGGAGGTTTATGCACTGCTTCCTTTCTATCACTTAAAGGAAAGGGATATTGCTGAAATCTATCGCAGTATTTTAGCTATGAATTTGAATATACTGGATGCCAAAGGCTTTTATTATCGGTTAATGAAAAAGGATTGGATGAAGGATAAGCTGAATGAAGATCTAACGGCATTAAAACCGCTTTTAGCATATACTTCAGTTTTTGTCCGCTTACAGGGCTGGCTGCTTGAACATCAGCTGTATACCATCGAATGGCTGCTGCGCCGTATGTATCGGCTGGTTCGAAATTATCAATGATCTGATTTATTTGAATAACACTATCGGGGGGCAAAAGGCCTCCCTTTTTTGGTTGGAATTACCAGTAACTTGTCTGCTTGATGATTTGATAATGAATCACTCAGTTGATAGAATGAGTATGCCTAAATTTAAGACAGCTTTTTTTCAACAGGCTGTTGAAAGAGAATATCGGCTTATATGCATCAGCTTTGATAAAATGAAACTATGAAGGAGGTTTAACCTTATGCCTATTTATCAACCATCAATATTAGTATCTAATATACTTGATCCGCTGACTCATAATGAGCAGGATCTGTGTCAGCTTTATCAGCGTTTAGGGGAACTGAAACGGTATGCGAGTATTGAAACACGTATCATGAAGGAAGCATCAGTGCGAGCTGTCTGTGATGAAGTGTTTAAAACTGAACAGCTGACGTTTTGGATTACCGGAGAGCTGTCGCGGGCTGGTCTGAATTTGTCTTCAGTCAATGAGTCAAACCGGCTTTCAGCAGTGGAAAAAGTAAAGGAAATGATGCAGCTTGCGGCACTTGGCCGATGCACATGGCTGGGGATTGCCAGCGGCGGCATTGAGACGACGCTTAATGAAGGCATTGACGCTTTTGTGAAATCAGTGAGTGAACTGCTTGATGAAATCAATATGAAGGCCTATCCATTCAAACTGATTATTGAGCCCTTAGATCAGTTTGCCCATAAATGCAATGTTCTTGGCACCACTGAGACAGTCTTAAGCTTTATGCATCGTCTGCCGGCATCAGCCATAGAGGATAAACAGGTTTGTTTATGCTGGGACAGTGCCCACATGGCTTTAAATGAAGATGATTTTGAAGCATCCTTTGCCGCGTTGGCACCCTATATCGTCCGGGTACACTTTGCGAATGCCATCCTCGATAAACAATCACCGCTTTATGGTGATCATCATTTGAATTTTTGTGAAGAGGGCTTTTTAACGCTTAAGAGTGCCCGTGCGATTAAAAAACTGATGGATCGCTATCTCACGGGTGAAATCAGCGTTGCTGTGGAAATCCGTGAAAAGGAACGTGACCACGCGTGGCAGCTTGAGGCTGAAAGCTATGCTTTCTTGATGCAGGTGCTGCAATGAAGCGGGTTATGATTCTTGGTGCCGGCAAGTGCGGGCGCGGGTTTATTCCGCGTTTTCTGCATGATGTTAACCTATGCTTTTGTGATAAGGATGAAGCCTTGATTCAATCCCTCAACAAACAAAACAGTTATCAGATTCATTTTTTCAATGATCGGCCGACACTGACAATTAACTATGAGGAATGCTGTGTTTTTGGCAGTGAAAAGGCGCATGAAGCACTCATTGCTGCTGATATTTTATGTATTTCTATCGACTGTTCCAACTATGCCGACATCGCTGTACAGCTTAATGAGTGGATCAAAGAACGTGAATTTCCATTAATCATTCTGTTCTTTGAAAATGCCGTTAATGCGGGCGAAAAGCTGCTGGTTCATTTGGATCAGGCAGCGGCAAATAATTGTGTGCTTTTGAATGCCGGCGTATTTACCACAACAGAAAATGCGGAGGGCCTGGATATGATTTCGCAGGATCTGGATTATCTGCCGATTCAAAACAGCGGCTTGATCTTGCCTTTAAAGGGGATAACGCGGATTGATGATTTTACTTCATTAATGAAACGCAAGCTGTACACATATAATTGTCTGTCAGCGGTTATTTGTTATCTAGGCTATCTGAAACATTATGAGTGGCTCGCTGAGGCGGCTGATGACGCGCAAATTCATGAAAAGCTGATGATGCTGCTGCCGGAAATGAATCAGCGGCTGGCCGATTATTTTCAGCTGTCTTTAGCGGAACAGCAGCAATTTGCGAAGAACGCGCTGATTAAATTTTCTGATCCTTATTTAAAAGATCCCATTTCACGCAACGCGCGCAATGTCAGCCGCAAGCTGGGAAGTGATGAGCGTTTATACAAACCGCTGCAATTATTGCATGATGGCGGACGGGATGTGCTGCTTGAAACGATCGCCGCTGCCTGTGTCTATGATTTCTATGAGGAAACGCATCAGGGCATCGCATTATTAAATCAGTTTAGCTATACCGATGAGGAATGTGTAAAAATTAAAGCTTATTATGAATCATTCATTTTGCAGCAGCCTCCTGCAAATGCATAAATTTTCAAAATCAGAGATCAAGGATACAATGAAATCAGAAAGGAGGGGTCGATGATGGAAGGATGTGTCATATCAATATTAAGAGGTTATACGTATGAACAGGTAAAGGCAGTCTGTGATACCTTATGTCAGAGTTCAAAAGTAAAGAATGTAGAAATAACCTTAAATACTGAAAACGCGTTGGAAATCATAAGCAGAATTACCAAGGAATATGGGCATTGCCTGCATATCGGTGCCGGTACAGTCGTTACCCATGATGAAGTAAAAGCAGCTATTGCCGCGGGTGCAGAATTTGTTCTATCCCCGGTTGGCTATACGAAAGCAATGATCGATACATGCCACGCTCATGATGTAATCGCTATTCCCGCCGCCTTTACACCTCATGAAATTTATACCCAGCTTCAGCTTGGTGCCGATCTTGTCAAGGTTTTCCCCGCCAATGAGCTGAGTTGGACTTATGCGAAAAAGGTGATGGAACCATTAGGTGATCTGCCATTATTAGCGGTTGGCGGTGTTAATGCGGAAAATGTACAGGAAGTATTAAACAGTGGCTATCATTACGTTGGCTCGGCAGGCGGTATTTTTAAGAAACAGGATATTATAAACTGTGATCATGAAAAACTGCTTGCATCATTGCGCAGGTTTGAAGCGGCGCTTGATGGAGAAACCCATGCTGTCAGCTAAACAAAAGGAATTGCTGAATATTTTACTGCGTCAGCAGCAAAAAAGCACGGTGGAACAATATGCCCGTCAGCTGAATGTTTCAAAGCGAACGGTTTATTCCTATCTTGATTTACTTGAACCTGAACTCAATCAGCGCGGTTATACATTGCTGCGCAGCCCTGGTCAGGGGTTGAGGTATTCAAGGGGAAAGCCATCAATGAAGAAATGGATGAAGAAACGGATCTGTTCTCCATTGAAAGCCGGCGGATGGAATTAGTTTACCGCATTCTGCTGAAGCAAAACAAGGTATCACTGGATGCCTTTGGTGATGAATTCTTCATATCTGAAAGCTCGATCCGCAAAGATATCCTTGCCATGAATCAGCTGCTGGAAAATCCAAGCGGGCTTCGGTTTAATATCAGCCACAAGGAAATCACGCTCAGCGGTGAGGTCAATGAACGCAGTGTCTGTGAAGCCTTGATTCAATTAAATGAAGGCTTTCTGATCGGCAATGACTTTCATGAAAAGCTGGCTCATCTCAGCGCGCTTTATGATATGCAAATCATTCAGGCGGTAATTGCCTTAGTGACGGATTATATTCAGGATGTGAAAATCAATCTCGCTGAACATTATATGACCAATATCTCCTCAGTGTTAATCGTATTAGCCAGCTTTGCATCCGCCGGCCGGCATATTCAGGATGAAGACAATCTGCTTGACTATGACCGCATTCGCTTTTTACCGAATCAAATTCTCGCTAAGCAGTTTCTCTCAACGCTGACCGAGCAGCTGAATGTTGAATTCAGTGAAGGCGATGCTCAATTTCTTGTGGAATATCTGGTTGCAGACCGCATTCAGATTCATAATTTTGAGAAAATCATGGAAGCTGATCGGGTAATTTTTGAAAAGATCCTGCAAAAAATGGAAATGCTGATCTATGTTCAATTCTCAGATAATGAGGAATATCGGAATAATCTGCTGCTGCATCTCAACGCGATGACCTTTCGTCTGCGTAAAGGGTTAAAGCTGAAAAATGAATTGCTGAAACAAATTAAAAGAGAATTTGAGATGCTGTTTAATCTTACTTGGGTCGTACTGGAAAGTGAAGCCGATGCCTTGCATATTCACATCAGTGAGGATGAGGTTGGTTTTCTGGTGATTCATTTCCAAAATTTTATCGATCTTCAGCAGCGTACTAAACGCATCTTGCTGATCTGTCCGCAGGGCATCGCAACCTCAGAACTGATTTTAAACCGTTTGCGCATGGTACTGCCGGCCTTTAACGCGATTGAAACAGCTTCTACCTCTAAAGCGCTGCGCTGCAATTTAGACAGCATTGATTTTATCGTATCAACTGTTGATGTAGAAGATATTCATAAACCGGTCGTCCGCGTATCACCGGTCATCACGGATGAGGATCTGCGCAATATCATGTCTTTCTATCAGCAGCAGATTCTTCAGCCGCCGAAAAATGAGCGCAGTGAATTAAAATTATCCACCTTAAAGCGCTATCTGCATCCTGATTTTATTATTGAAGGTGAAGCTGAAAGCAAGGAAGAAATTATCATGAACATGGCGGAATTGCTGAAGCAGGCCGGTTATGTAAAGGAAGGGTATGCCCAATCCATGCTGAGCCGGGAAACCGTAGGTTCTACGGATAATATTTATCAGATTGCGCTGCCGCATGGTGATATTAAGCTGGTTAATAAAACAATTATCAGTTTCTATTTGCTTAAAACAGCAAAAAAATGGAAAAATCACACCGTCAAGCTCGTTATTTTCTTCAATATCGCAGAAAATGATCTGACAATCAGTAAAAAAATCTTAGATGACTTATACTGCCTTATTAAAAGCCGTGAGCTGGCAGAGGCATTCAGACAGAATATTGATCAACGTACGATTCAGGTACTGTTAGGAATAGGGGAATATTATGATTAGAAAAGAACTTGTATTTGTAGATGAAGAAGTTGACAGCCAGAGTGAAGCGATTGAAAAGCTTGTCCATCAGGCGGTTCAGCTTCAGGTTATAGAGGATGAAGAGAGCTTTTTAAAAGCCATCTATCATCGTGAAGAAGAGTTTTCTACCGCTGTCGGTTTTGGCGTAGCTATTCCGCATGGTATGAGCGACACAGTACGCGAAGCTTTTGTCGGCTTTATGAAACCCAAACATACGATATTATGGGGAAATGAACAAAAGGAAGTTGATCTGCTGTTTATGATCGGCGTACCGGAGAGCAGAAAAAATGTGATTCATTTGAAGCTGATTTCTCAAATCAGTAAAAATCTGATGAAGCAGGAATTCAGAGAAAAGCTGTTGGCTTGTAAAAATAATGATGAAGCATTTCAATATTTAGAAAAAATAAACGAAGATATCGCAAAGGAGCTGAATTAAATGTTTGTAGTTGGTATTACGGCTTGTCCGACAGGCATTGCTCATACTTATATGGCACAGGAGTCATTAGAGGCTGAGTGCAGAAGACGCGGGTATGAGTATCACATTGAAACACAGGGAAGTATCGGTATTGAAAATGAACTAAGTGAAGAGGACATTGACCGTGCGGATATGATTATTTTAGCAGTCAGCATTCAAATTGAGGAGGAAGAACGTTTCGAGGGGAAGAACGTTTATTATGGCAATGTTGATGAAGCTATTTCATATCCTGAACGGATTTTAGATAAAGCATTAGAGCATTATGGACTAAAATAAAAGGAGAACATTATGGAAGGGTTAAAGAAAGAATTAAAAAATATTCAAAAAGCGTTGTTGACAGGAACATCATACATGATGCCATTAGTAGTTGCCGGCGGTATCCTGTTCTCATTCTCATTGCTGGGCGGTGATGCGACCTCTACCGGTATTGTCGTTGCCAATTCATTTATGGCTAACTTAAAAATTATTGGCGCGGCTGGTTTATTTATGATGATTCCAGTATTAGCCGCTTATATCGCTTATTCAATTGCCGGCCGTCCAGGGTTGGTGCCAGGCTTTATTTTAGGGTATATCGCCAATAATACGATTGGTGATACAGGGGCTAAGACAGGTTTTCTGGGTGCTTTGATTTTAGGTATATTAGCGGGTTATTTTGTTCGCTGGATGAAGAGCTGGAAGGTTCCCAACGCGATTAAATCAATTATGCCGATTTTAATTGTACCGGTTGTTTCAACATTTGTTTTAGGTATCTTCTATATATATTGTATTGCTAACCCAATGGGTGAATTAATCAATATCTTGATGGATTTCCTGACCAATATGAACGGCACCAATCAGCTTTTATTCGCAATCATTATCGGTGCGATCTGTGAGATTGATATGGGTGGTCCAATTACTAAGACAGTGACGATGTTTACTATTGCGTTGATTGCGGAAGGTGTTATGGGGCCAAACGGTATTTATCGTGTATGTCCGGGTATTCCGCCAATGGCAATCTTCTTATCAACAGTATTGTTTAAGAATAAATGGACTCAGGCAGACCGCAATGCGGCTAAGACCGCGGGTATCATGGGCTTCATGGGCATTACCGAGGGAGCAATTCCATTTGTAATTGCTGATTTGAAGCATATCCTGCCGTCAACGATCACCGGCTGTATTGTCGCGGCGGTCATCGCGTCATTGACTGGCGTATCCTCACCGGTTCCGCATGGCAGCTTTATTACCTTGCCGATGGTCGATGGCAAAGTCGGCTTTGTTGTAGCTATCGTGGTGGGAACGATTGTCGCAGCCGTTATGATGGGCTTACTGCGCAAACCAATTGAACAAAAAGAAGAAAAAGCAGTACCAAATAATTAAAACAATAAGTCAGCGTAAGCTGGCTTTTGTTTCGGATAATAAAAGAACACTGCGTGCAGTGTTTAATTTTATAAATGATTAAAGATAAACCTTTTCTACATAGACGCGGTTAGCGGCAGCCAATACCATCGCGCGGACAAGAATCGTTTGCTGCGTGCGTTTTGTTTCCAGTGAAGGCAGCGGTTCACCGGTAAAATCAAAGGCTTCTCTTAACGCATTTTCAAACTCAGTACAGAAATAATCATAGGCTGTCTGCAGATCATATGTTTCTTGCTGGATTTGAAAGAACTGGCCAATCTGCTGAACCGTAAAGACTTGTTTTAAAATACCTAAAACAATCATATAACAAAGATGCTGGCGATAATATTTCTTTTTAACGGGTGAAGGCAGAGCATTATTTTTTATATAATTGCTGATCATCGCACCGGTGATAATCTCATTCCCCTGCAGGCTGATCGGTGTGAGCGCGGAAGTCACAACGTTGATGACCTGTTCCAGATAAAGACCGATATCCGGCAGCTCATGGTAGCGCGGGCAATGGAAATTACGGGCTTCTTGTATGGCTTCTTCACGATTCATTGGACTCACCTCTTTTAATGTCTGTTTTGGAAATTGTAGCATGCAACTATGATTCCGTCAACAATCAGGGTTTACAAAATGTCTTTAATGTGATAATCTAATGTTCGACATTCGATAAAGATATGTCGAACATTGAAAGGAGCGTTTTATGAAAAAGAAAATGACCGCGGCAGCGCTGAGCGCGATGCTGCTTATGGCTGGATGTTCTAACATTACTGGGATATCCTCAGACAAGCTGAATGATAAAGCGGTAAATCTGGATAGCTTTGCTGCTCGTCTTGAAGAAAATTACTATGTTCAGGAAGGAACGTATAAAGAAGTGGACACGCTTGAGCTTGCCAGTAAGGGACAGCTGACTTCCTGCTTCGGTAATAATCAGGGATCAAGCTATCAGGTAGCCTTCCTGCCGCCGGCACCGGAACAGAATGCTGCCAAGGGGATCGCGGCGCTTAACTGGGCGGATGAGGAAGCAGGTAAATTTGATGATCCGGCAATTGAAAATGCCCCGGCTAATCCATATTTTGCGCCGGTCGGCTGGTCTTATAAGCTGCGTGAGGATGAGGCTATCGTCTTAATGCTTGAATTACCGCAGGAATGTAAATACTTCTCAATCGGTGCATACTTGATGCTTACCGCGAATGACCCAACAATGGATCTGAGCTATGATAAATATGCTTTAACCGTAAAAGGCAGTGAAGAATCAGGCAATTACAATGTGATTTTCGGCAGTCTCGGTGATCAACTGAATAACCGCAATATCGCTTCAACAGCGCTGCTTGATCAAAAAACAGATGCTTTTGGTTCCAAAGCTGTAATCGTTATGGGCGGTGACAAGAATACGAATGAAGAAATGAAATCATTGCTGATTGAAAGCGGAATTCCTTCTGAGATCATCAATGTACTGGAAATTCCATCACAAACGTTAAATCTCGGACTTGAAAAGGGAGCTGATACATTTGGTATCTTAGGTCGTGTATCACAGCCTGCCGATAGTGAAGCCAATAAGCAATATATGGCTAACTTAGCACAGACATCAACGCTTTATCGTATTACCCCTAAGGTAAAGGATGCTGTTGAGGAAATCCCGGCATTAAAGGTTGTATCAAGAGGAACCGGTGAACATGAAGCAGCTCAGCTGGGTTATGCTTCAAAAGATCTTGATCAGATCCGTCAGTCTATTCTTGATAAGTATACGGCTCAAGGGTACACATATACGGAGCTGATGCCGCATATTTCAGTACCTGACGGCATTACTTCAATTTTTAATACTTTAAATGGCAAGGGTGATAATCGTGATACTTCTTATTTAAGCACCGATTATTTTACCTTCAACAGCGATGAGGATTTTGTTGTGATTTATGGTGTAAATCATACTAAGACAAATAAAGCAATTTATTCCAATGCGGTATTGTATGGTGTTGAGAAACTGAATGGGGTTACCAGTGTTTATGATGATCAATTTATTGGTTCAGCGGATGCTTATTTGAATAATGGCAGCCATGACGCGGATAATTATTATGTTTATAAGCTGGATCGCTACGGCAATGAGCCATACAGTGCCATTGTGCCAAAGAGTACAGGCAATGAGGATGGCAAATATTATGGCTTGGATGACGGTGCTGATATGCTGATTGCCTTCCGTGCTTATATTGAAGAAGCTACGGGTGTAGGCCCTGACTATAATGAAATTGTCTATGACCGGGCGATTGTTTTCCATAAGCCGCAATAAAGAAATTTACCAGGTTTTAATGCCTGGTTTTTTCTTGCGTTGCAATTTATATCTGTTATACGTTACAATATTCATAGGTGGAAAGGGGAAATGCGGATGCGCTGTCCCAATTGTCATCAGCAATTAAAAGTAAATCGAATCATCAAGCAGGCTGACTGCGAGGCATGTCATAAGCAATATCAGTATCATTATCGAAAGATAAATTTGATTGCTTTGCTGCTGCTGATTCTTTTGATTAGTTCAGTTTTGATAAAATGCTTGAGCTATTTTCGTACTGTCTGGCCCGCTTACTACCCTTTGATTTTAATCCTGTTTAATCTGACAATCTATTTTATCACGCCTAGAGAATGGATTGACAAGTTTATATATCAGTTGATAGAAAAGGAATAGAGATATGGAATATAATGGTTGCGATCGATTTAAAATTGACTGTGCGAAATGCTGCGGGCTTTGCTGTACAGCCCTGTATTTTGCGAAAAGCGAGGGTTTCCCGCAGAATAAAGCGGCAGGGGTGCCATGTCAGCACTTATGTGCTGATTTTAAATGTGAGATTCATGATGAATTGAGTTCACGAAAAATGAAAGGCTGTATGGCTTATGACTGTTTTGGTGCCGGACAATGGGTGACTCAGCATGTGTTTAAAGGTGCTGATTGGCGGCAAGCTGATAAAGCATTAATGTTTGATGTCTTTATCAAGGCTGTGCAGCTGCATCAAATGCTCTGGTATCTGAGTGCGGCGAATGATCTTTTAAAGGATTTGAAGCTGATGAAAGAAATTGATGGATATATCAATGAGATTGTGGAAGAATTAAATGAATCAGCGGTTCAATTGGCGGCGTGTGATGTTGAGAGACTGCGGCATCGAGTGAATCAGCGGTTAAAGCAAGCGTGTGGTTCGATCAGCTGTCAAGCCTGCGGCAAGCATATTATAGGCCATGACGCGCCGGGAAGAAATTTCAAAAAGGCTGATCTGAGCGGTCATGATTACAGCATGTGTCTGCTGATGGCGGCGGATTTAAGAGGCTGCAGGTTAACAATGACGAATTTTTTAGGCGCTGATCTGCGTGATACTGACATCAGAGGTACAGATCTTAGTCATAGCTGTTTTCTGACTCAGGGGCAAATCAATGCGGCAAGAGGGAATGCGCAGACAAAACTGCCGGCTAATTTAAGTATGCCTGCAGCATGGCTGAATGAGACTGTTTAATTTTAAAATAAAAATCCTGCATTTTCAGCTGAACTGATTTGCAGGATTTCTTTTATTTTTGTAATTGAGCAATGGATGCGTCAATGCGGCGCAGAGTTTCTTCCTTGCCGATAATTTCCGCAATTTCAATCGCACCGCCCGGTGTCATTTGTTTGCCTGATACAGCAATACGTACTGGGAACAGCAGCTGACCATTCTTGATTCCTAGGGTCTGTACTAAATTCATCAATGTATCATGAATTGAGGTTTCACACCATTCAGTTAAGCCTGCCAGCTCTTTTCTGGCGGCAATCAATGAATTCAGTGAAATTTCCTCATTCGTCTTCATTTTCTTGTTGATATACAACTCATTGCTGTAAACAGGATAATTGTCGAAGAAATCAATCATTTCCGGTATTTCATTTAATACTGAAACACGGGTTTGAAGAATCTTCGCAATTTCTTTCTTATCATAGCTTTCAGTTTTAACCGCTTGATTAATATATGGCAGAACTAGTTCATAGAATTCTTCCAGTTCCATCTTACGCAGATACATGCCATTCATCCAAGTCAGCTTCTCAATATCAAAGATAGCTCCTGAGGTATTGATGCGTTTTACGTTGAAGGCTTTCTTTAATTCCTCTAGGCTGTAAATCTCTTGTTCACTTTCTGGTGCCCAGCCTAACAGCGCGATGTAATTGATAATCGCTTCCGGCAGATAACCTTTCGCAACAAGATCCTGGAATGAAGCATCGCCATTGCGTTTTGACAGCTTGTGCTGTTCATCTTTCATCACTGGCGGACAGTGAATGTAGGTTGGAATCTTCCAATCGAAAGCCTGATAAATCAGGTTATATTTCGGTGTGCTTGAAAGATATTCATTACCGCGGACTACATGCGTTATATCCATCATATGATCATCAATGATGTTGGCAAAGTTATAGGTAGGGAAACCATCTGATTTCAGCAAAATACTTTCATCAAGGGTTGCGTTATCAACCGTAATGGTACCATAAACCTCATCTTCAAATGAAGTTGTGCCCACTGGATCAATGTTTTGGCGAATTACATAAGCTTCACCAGCCGCGATACGCGCATCAATTTCTTCCTTGCTTAAATGTTTACATGGATCATCATATTTAAAAGATAAACCGGCAGCCATCACTTCCTGACGCTGAGCCTCAATATCTTCCTCTTTACAGAAGCAGACATGTGCGCCGCCCAATTCAACCAGCTTCATCGCATATTCCTTATAAATACCTGAGCGCATCCGTTCAGATTGTACATAAGGTCCATACTCTCCGCCGATATCCGGTCCTTCATCATGACTTAATCCGCATTGCTTTAATGTTTCATAAATAATATCTGTGGCACCTTCAACCAAACGGCCTTGGTCCGTATCTTCAATTCTTAAAATAAAAACGCCGTCATCTTCTTTTTTTGCGACTAAATATTCATAAAGAGCAGTTCGCAAATTACCGATATGCATATAACCGGTAGGACTTGGCGCAAAACGAGTTCTTACTTTTGTCATCCTAACCCCTCTTTCACGGTTCTTATTATACTTTGCTTTTGATTATGTTTCAAACCTTTTTATGATAAAACCATGATTCTTTTCATATTTATATGACGCATTTGTAAGCTTAGCTGATTTTCTTAGGTTAAATGCTATAATATCAAGTAATCAGAGGTGATAAAAATGCGGTTATTGATTAAACAAAGGGTATTTACATGGTCAGATACCTATGATGTTTATGATGAATATGAAAATCCTAAATATTATGTAAAAGCGGAAATTTTCGCATGGGGGCATCAGCTTCATGTCTATGATCAAGAAGGAAATGAATTGGGTGTGATTCACCAAAAGGTGCTTTCCTTTTTACCGGAATTTGAGATAGAGATAAATGGCGAAGTGATCGGAACCATTTATAAGAACTTTACCTTTTTTTCAAATAATTATGAAGTTGAATATATGGGATGGAAGGTGGAAGGTGATTATTTGGGTTGGAATTATGATATTTATGATGGTGAAGAGGCAATACTGCATATTAATAAGAAGGTGCTGGCATGGGGCGATACCTATGTGCTTGATATTATGCGTGAAGAAGATGAAGTTAATGGCTTACTGCTGGTACTTGCCATCGATGCCGCTAACTGTGGCAAATAAAAGCTCTGAATGTTGAATTTCGGAGCTTTATTAATTTTCATTGCCTTGATGCTCTATTAGTTTCCATAAGCTGGAAATGCAAAAGGAAACAATTAGTGATATGATATGAAATAGTAAACCCCTGAATTATTGAAGGAGGTTTTCATATGTCTGAGTATTTATATTTGCAGGTGTTTAAAATTCTTCTGCAAAGTGAAACTGTCTTAACAGGGGCTCAACTAGCAAAGCAATGTAATGTTTCTGTTAAAACCATCAGTAACACAATGCCGAAAGTACGGGAAGCTGCTGCTAAGAATCAGCTGCATCTCAGAGTCAAAAAGGGAATTGGCTATCTCATTGAGGATGAGGTTAGTTTAAAGGCAGCTGTTGCTGCTCAAATTAAAAATGATCAGCCAATTCTTTTTGAACAAGAACGCATTTATTATATTCTGCATTGTCTGCTTAATGAAGAAAATTGTCGTGTCAAATACCTTGAGTTCAAATTACATCTTTCACGGCCTACAATATATAAAACATTAGAAGCTGTTGAGACTTGGCTGCAGCCGCTCAATATCTGTTTGGAACGCACTCGCAGCAGTGGCCTAAAAATCATTTGCGGTGAAAAAAGACATCGTCTTGCGATTGCTCAATGGTATAATGAAACTAACCGATTTATTAAGAATCAGTCAGTGGAGTATGCGGATCCTCTGCATTTGAAAGATTGTCTTGCTACATATCTAAAGGTGTATAATAAGAGTCTTTATAATGAATTTATTCTGGAAATTCAGAAATTATATGGATTTGAATTTCTAAAATATGATCTTGAACAAATTGTTATAATGATGCATATTTCAATTCAGCGTTTGTTAAATAAGCACACAGTCAGTTTTCCTAATGGTTATGTTGCTTTGATAGAAAAAGCAGGATTAACCACCTATGTGCGAGAACTTGCGCAGATTGTTATGAAACTGTTTAAGATTAACTTGCCTGATGCAGAGGCTTTTTATTTATTCAGTATTGTTTTTGCCAGTGAAACTTATAATGACAAGCAGATTCTTGCTGATCAAAAAGCAAAAATTCAGATCAGTTTAGAACTTCATCAGCAAATTAATACATTCATAGCAAAACGAATACCATTAAATCCTGATGAAATGAATGCTTTATTAATAGATATTGAATCTGCATTAAAAAATGAAATCATTTATCAGGTTAGAAAAGCTGTACCAACTGCCAGTGATTTTTGTGCGCGTACAAAAGCAAACTTTCCGCGTTATTTTCTTTATGCGCAAGAAATCTATGAAATGATTCAGACAGTTTATCCGCTTAAATATGTTTTAAAGTTTCATTGCAGTTTAACTATGCTTCTAGCAGGCTATGCGGAAAAGGTTAAAACGAAAGTTACTATTGCTTTTGTCTGCAATTGTGGAAGTGCTGAACAGAAATATATGCTATATATGATTGATAAATATATTCCTGATGGTGTTGTCAGCTGTGTCTTCCAATATAATCCACTTAAGGTCAACGATTATAAACAGTTTGACTGTGATGTGATTGTGTCAACGCTGCCGCTTTGTGAATTATCATCAGATGAATATCTGCTGCTGCCGCCCTCTTTTACTTATGAGAATTTGAACTATATCAGTCAAATTATCCATCGCTATTTTGTGAAAATAAATCAATAAAAGAAAGGACTTCGTAAAAAATTACCGTTACTTTCAGTAATTGGATGATACGCAGTCCTTCTTGTTTTCTTGTTGTCAGCACTCCTATAATGAAAGTGTAAGGTATGCGCATACTTACTGAAAAGGAAGGGAAACAGAATGGAAAAGACAAAGAACAACACCCTCACCAAAATCACAGGAATTTTCCAATATTTTGCCGGTGCTCTTATGGTGCCAATTATTATATTAGTTGTGTGCGGTATTTTAATGGGGTTTGCGAGTCCGTTTGTTAATTACATATTTACTAAGGGAACAATGGCTTACAGCATTGCCTATTTCTTTATGTCAATTGCTCAGATGATTATGTCTAATTTACCTTTATGGTTTTTGGTTGGCTTATCAGTTGGCATTGCTAAGAAAAATAAAGGTTATGCTGCATTGGCCGGTGTGTTTATGTTTATGGCGTTTAATCTAGTAATTAGTAAAAACGCTGAATTGGCTGGTTTTACAGCTCAAACAGTAAATGTTGAGCATTTAGTTAATGATCTAGGCTATCTTGAAGCTGATGCAATTATTTATACAAAGCTATTTAAGAGTGTATTAGGTGTTTATACATATGATATGAGTATTTTTAGTTCTATTATTTGTGGCTTAACGGCAGGTATGGCGATGAATAAATGGGGCGATATCAAGCTTCCAAACCTGTTTGAGTTTTTTCAGGGACCAAAGTTTGTAATATTGCTGATTCCATTATTCGCAGTGGTTTTCGGTACGCTCAGCTATTATTTATGGCCAATGGCGGATCGGGCACTAACAGCTTTATCCGTTTATATCAGTAATTCGGGTTTGTTTGGTACTTTTATATATGGAGTGCTGAATCGAGCGCTTTTACCTTTTGGTATTCATCATCTGATTGCTAATCCACTGCTTTACACAGATCTTGGCGGAACAATGATTGTGGATGGTATTGAATATGCAGGTATTCGTAATATTGAGAATGCGCTAATAGGATCGCCGACAGCTACTTCATGTTTAGTCAGAAATTTGACGAATGGTCGGCTTCCACAAAACTTTGGGGCTTTTCCTGGCGCAGCTCTTGCTATGTATCAAGCTGCTAAACCAGAAAATCGAAAAAAAGTTGCAGCAATATTAGTACCAGCTGTATTCACTGCTGCTTTTGTAGGAATAACTGAACCTATTGAATTTACGATTTTACTGGCTAGCCCAGCGCTGTTCTATCTTGTTCATGTGCCGCTTAGCGGCTTAGGAATGGTATTAGCTGAAGCGTGCGGTGTAGCCCTGCAGGGCTTTGCACTAGTGTTTATGATTCCAAATCTGCTGCAGCCACAGAAGATGCATGCTATGGCGTTAATTTGGATGATTCCATTATTCTTTGCGCTTTATTACTTTATCTTTAAATGGGCAATTGTTAAATTTGATCTTAAAACACCTGGCCGTGAGACGAATAAGGAAATTCGTTTGAACAGCAAACGAGAGTATCAGGAAAGTATTGGTTTGAAGAAGGCAGATACGAAGGAAACCAAGACAGAAGATGTTTCAGCGTTGGCTACAGCAATTATTGAAGCATTTGGCGGTGAAACTAACATTCAGACACTGGAAAATTGCTTTTCACGGCTGAGGGTCACGGTCAAGGATACCGCTTCAGTCAAGGAACCAGAGTATTGGGTTGATCAGCTTGAAGCAATTGGTACAATGCAGAATGGTAATGCTTATCAGATTATTTATGGACCAAAAGTCGCCAATTTGGCGGCAGCTGTGAAAGAAAAACTGAATATGAATAATTCTTAAGATGAAATACGCTAAAAGACTATTGAAAACCGATCGCTTTGTCATGCTTGACATGGCTAAATATTTCAGCTTGATGATTGGCGTAATGGATATTATCTGTTTGTATTTCATAGCGCTGCAGAGGTCTGTGAATTTTCTTGAAATGATAAGTGTTGAACCAATGATGAATATTCTTTTTATGATTGCGATGCTGATGCTGGTGATTGCGGCTTATTTCTATCTGGTTGTTAAGGCGTTAAAGGATGAACAAAATGTTGAAAGCTGTTTTTGGCATCTGATGATACTGACAGTCATTAATTTGCTGTTGTTAAATTATCCAGCGGCAGCAGCCTCACTATGGGCAATATTCAGATATTTTAACTGGCGCAGTATACATTTGGCGGATAGTTGGAAGCGGCGGTTAGCAAAGCGTGATAAGCTGGGGTTATTGGCAGGATTAGTGATGTGTCTGCTGTTGGAAAGTATTTTGTATCTTTCAATTTATAATGTGAATTGTTGATGAAAGGAGTGTTACATATGAAACATATTAAAATTGCCGCTGGTATGGCTGGTTTCTTTGATTATGGTAATGTTTGCGCTAATATGAAAGAAGCATTGGATGCCGGCGCCGACTATTGCCATTCGGATGCTGCGGATATGTATGATTTGCGTAATCTGCAGCTGATGGGTGGTCATCAGATTATTCGGGCAGTACGTTCAGTCACTGATAAACCAATTGAATGTCATTTATATACGAGAGACTGCGATAAAATCTTTATTGATAAAATTGCAGCCGCAGGCTGTTCAATGTTAGTGCTGCCAGCTGAGAATTTTATCGGCGCACCATTAGCGTATATTATTAACTGGTGCCATGAGAAACAGATGAAGATTGGTTTAACAATCGGATGTTATACACCGCTATGTTTTCTTGAAGAATCAATTTATGACATTGATCGTTTACATATTGTGACTCATGGGGCTGGTAAACCGCTGCCTAATGAAACTTATTCGTGGCCGTGGCGGCGCAGTGTTACAGATTTGATTTGCAGGGCAAGAAAGCTGATCGATGAAAAGAATCCTGCCTGTGAATTAGCTGTTGATGGCGGAATGAAGGCTTATAATCTTGAGGAAATAGTTGCCTGTAATCCTGATGTACTCATTTTCTCAAGAGCACTTTATGAGGAACCCGAAGGAATTACGCAAGGTGTTCAAAAAATTAGACAGGCAATTGATAAGGCAGCTGAAAAATATGGTATTGAATAATTTTTACCATTACCAGCCAACGCGAATACATTTTGGCTGCGGTCAGCTAAATGAATTGCCTGAAATTGCTTCTTTTTATGGCAGAAAATTTTTGCTTGTGACTCCTTATGAAAACATGGCTTTAAAGCCAATGTTTGACCGTGTCAAACAGTTAATGACCCAAGCTGGTTATGATTTGGTAAACTTTCAAAAAGTAACCCCTAACCCTGTTATGCCAATGATTGATGAAGCAATCAAACTGGCACACGAGAATAACGTTGAAGCAATCATTGCTCTAGGCGGCGGTTCAGCTATTGATACTGCTAAGATTATCGCTTATTGTGCTAAGGCAGGTATTGCAGATTGGAACGAATTGATGATAAAGCAAAGCCCATTTGTTTTTTCTTCAAAGAATCCTGATGCCTTACCGCTGATTGCTGTTCCCACAACCTCGGGAACGGGTTCGCAGGTTACGCAGTGCGCAGTGGTTTCAGCAGCTAATAATTTAAAACATGGCATTCACAGACGAGAATTTTTCCCTGATGAAGCGATTGTCGATCCAGAATTAATGCAAAGTCTCCCTTATTCATTGACTGCCAGCACTGCATTTGACGCCTTTTGCCATCTCAGCGAATCTGCGATGAAAAATAGTCTTTCGCCAGTTGCAATGCCACTAGCGGAGAATGCTTTGGGTATGATCATTGATACTTTGCCTGCTATGAGGCATCATCCAACAATTGAGGGCAGGATTAATTTAGCGGTAGCTGATACGATGGCTGGAATATGTTTAGCAAATGCCGGCGGTGGTTTACCGCATCATTTTGGCGAGATGATAACCAGTGCGATACCAACCGTAAATCATGGTCAATCACTTGCAATATCATTCCCTGCTTTTGTGAAACTGTATTATACAGATCAGCGATATCATGACTTTCTTTTTAAATTGCTTCACCGTATCGATCATCGCTTTTGTGAAAATGATGATCTTGCAGAAGGCATGCGGATACTGCATGAATTCATGAAATCTATTGATCTTGATCTGCGTATCTCCTCCTTTAAACCAACAGATCAGGAATTAAGGGTACTTGATGGATTTATTGCTCAAGATAAGCAGGCTGAATGTTTGGCTATTCTGAAAAATGAATGCATTTAACAACAAAAAGCATCTGAAAATCTCAGATGCTTTTTGTAAATATGGAATGCTTATTCGAAAATGAAGATTTCCTCAATGGGCGCTTCCACAATTCTTGATATATCCACCGCCAGTTTTAGAGAGGGGTTATACTGCGCCTTTTCAAGCCGCATGATTGTTTCGCGGCGCACGCCTACTAATTCTGCCAGCTGTTCCTGAGTCAGATCCTTCAGCACCCGATATTTTTTTAAGTTACAAATAAATTCAGACATACTTACTCCGATAATTGCTCGTCATGATCCAGACGGTACAGAAAATACTCACATAAAAATAAAGTAAGGGCGATATCTAAAGAAAGCGTGATGGTCAGAATGATGGCAATCATGTCAAGATTATGAATGAAGCGTCCCTGAGAGACGATGATAACCGCAAGGAATATGATCGTGAAACCAATTTTTAATGCCTTTAGCTGGGCGGCTTGAGCGTTTTGCTGAAAACGTTCATCAATCAATGTGTCCGACATTTTACCTTCCAGGAAAAAGCTGAAAAAGCCAAAGAAAACAAAAAAGCAGAAAGGAAATATCGAAGCATCAATCTGATAAGTCCAAATGCCGGCAAAACCTAAAAAGCCAAGGAAACCAAGATAACCTAACTTAGGACTGATTTTTCGCGTTTTATTTTGCGCCGGTAAAGCTTTCTGGCGGTTAAGGCTCGCTTTAAGCAGAATAATGATAACCACACAGATATAAATGAGAAGCAGCAGGATCGAGGCTAAAAGCGGCAGATCGCTGAGCTGAAAAACATAAGCTGAAGCATCCATTGGATAAACGATGCGGCCAGCATTATAAAACAAATCATAACCAACCGACAAAAGCATTAAAACAACAATTAGAATACCAGCTATGGTTAAGCCTTTAATTTTAGATTTATTCACTGACAATGACTCCTTCTGTGAACTATTTATCACTTTATAAGACAAATATATCACTTATCGGCACTCTTGACAAGTAAAAGATACAAATAAATCACTTTTTTCTTATTTCGATATATTTAATCAGATCTTCACGATTGTTTTTTACTTCCTCGCTTAAAACAGCGTCGATTAATTGATCAAGGCATTCACGGATCGCTTTACCCTGTAAACCAAGCTGCTGACAATCATTGCCATCAACCGCCAGTTTTTGACGGTCAATCAAGTCATTTTGATTCAGCTGGCGCAGATGCGTTAATGCGGCTTTGTGATCTTCATGAAAGAAGGCTTGCCGCAGGATCAGCAGATCGTTCATCCATGCTATATTATTATGATGATCATAGAGGCATTTTCTAAATGCGTATGGACTATCTATTGGTGTATG
This sequence comes from Dielma fastidiosa, assembly GCF_003475485.1. NCBI lineage: Bacteria > Bacillati > Bacillota > Erysipelotrichia > Erysipelotrichales > Erysipelotrichaceae > Dielma > Dielma fastidiosa. The sequence continues at coordinate 185,629 of NZ_QRQL01000005.1, forward strand.
CAATGCATCAAGCAGCATAAGTACATAATCTCTTAATTGACGGCTGACCTTCCATCGCATTAATATAGCTTCAGCTTCATTGATAGGTGACAGCAATGCGGCAAGCTTAAGCGGCAATGAATTTGGCAGAGTGTTTAGCTGTGTATTGATCAAATTTAATTCATCATCGTTTAAGCCATTCATTTCCGGCAGCAGTTCTTCAAGCAGCTGAAGACTGATGAGCATTTTTAATAAGTCGGGATTGCCGTCTGTAAGCATACTGAAAAATTCACTCGTAATCCGCTCAATAGATATATAATGCAGATCTGAACGCTGGGCAATCAATGCCTGATGTGTCTTATCTTCAATAGCAAAATTAAAACGATGGGCAAAACGTACACAGCGAAGAATGCGCAGCGCGTCTTCTTGAAAGCGTGTGATTGGATCACCGACACAGCGAATCAAGCCTGCTTTTAAATCTTCAAAGCCATGATGCTCATCAATTAAACCAGTTTCAGGCGCATAAGCCATGGCATTGATTGTGAAATCACGGCGTTTTAAATCTTCGCTGAGTGAGCGGGTGAAATTTAAAGAGGCAGGCGAACGATGATTTGCATAGACTTCCTGTGCGCGGAAGGTTGTAATCTCAACCGCATGGTGTTGATAATGAACGGTAATAGTGCCATGCTTCAGTCCGGTTGGAATGATTTTAAAGCGATTGTCAAAGCAGCTCATAGCTTGCTTCGGGAGTGCTGAGGTGGTTATATCATAATCATGAGGAACCTGCTTCATTAATGCATCACGAACACAGCCACCGACAAAATAAGCTTCATAGCCGTGTTGTATCAGCTGCTCATAGATTTCTAATAATGCTGGCTCAAGTGTAAATTCAATCATCTGAAACACTCCTTTCAATGTTTCTATTATAACATTTTATGATATACTTATCGAAGAAATGAGGGTGTCTCTATGAAGAAAATCGTTGATTTAGCGCATGACTTTTTGAGTGAAGTATTAAATGAAACAGATACAGCCGTTGATTTTACATGCGGGCAGGGATTTGACACATGCTTTCTAGCCGTTCATTGTCAGCATGTATTTGGCTTTGATATTCAAATGGAAGCAATCAAGCTGACCAAGCAGGCGCTCTCTGAAAGAAATCTAAGCGCAGAATTGATTCTTGCCTCACATGCGAAAGCGGCGGATACGGTTGATCAGTTTAAGGCCGGAATCTTTAATCTTGGCTATCTTCCACATGGTGATAAAGCCATAACGACACAGGCGCTTGAGGTCATCAGCGCCCTTGATCAGATGCTGCCAAGACTTCTGACCGGCGGCCGGATCATCCTTGTATTATATCCAGGCTTTGCGCATGGTCTTGCGGAAAGTGCGGAAATTGAAAGCTATTGTGAAAAATTACCTGCTAAGATTTATGATGTGACCAGAATACAATTAACGAACCGATGTCAGGCACCGTATCTGCTGCTGATCGATAAGCATTAATGTCCGTGAAATGCGGACTTTTTATTTTTCTGTATGAAAGCTAGACTTTTCATCATTCACATAAAATTCCAAAAACTACACTTTCAGCAAGTCATTCATAGCATGAAATTATATCGGTATGTCCGTAATATAGATACACATGTATGCTATATAAAACTAACAAAATTTAACTAATGTGCAAATAGCTTATGAAATCAAGCTTTCTTACAATGATGTTAAATATGAAATGATATTGTAAAATATTTCATTTCATATGAAAATAAAATGAAATTTTTCTTGACAATGTGTGAAAAGAGGGTTTATACTAACATCAATCAAGTATCTTGCATGCTTGGACAAGTTAGGGAGGAAATACTATGAAAAAGCTTAAAATGCTTCTTACCGGATTTCTTACGTTAGCGCTGGTTGCCGGTTGCGGTGGCGGCGGTAATGGAGATAACGGTGGAAATGGAGGAACTGCAGACGGTGCCAAGACAGTAACGGTTGCCAATGATGTAGAACTTTCCTCAATGGATACATGCCTTGCGACTGATGGTACTTCATTTGAAGCAATTGCTGCAACAATTGAAGGTCTCTATACATTAGATGCTGACGGCAACGCGGTTTTAGCTATCGCTTCTGATGAACAGGTAAGTGAAGACGGATTGACTTATACGTTCACTCTGCGCGATGCGAACTGGTCTGACGGAAATCCAGTTACAGCGAATGACTTCGTATTTGCATGGCGTCGTTTAGCTGATCCGGCAACCGCTTCTGAGTATGCTTATATGATCGGTGTTGCGGGTATTAAAAACGCTTCTGCTGTTACTAATGGCGAAATGGCAACGACTGAATTAGGTGTCAGCGCTGTTGATGACAAAACATTAAAGGTTGAACTTGAATATCCGGTTCCTTTCTTTAATCAATTGATGGCTTTCCCATCATTCTATCCGATTCGTGAAGATTTCTATAATCAATTTGGTGATCAATACGCATTGACTCCAGATGCATTATTAGCTAACGGCCCATTCAAGATGACTGCTTGGAATCAGGGCGCTAATTATGAAATGGTTAAAAATGAAACCTATTACGATGCTGCTAATGTTAAAATTGATAATTTAAACTTCCAGGTCATCAAAGACGCACAATCTGCAATGGTAGCCTTTGAACAGGGTACAGTTGATTATGTTAAGCTGACTGGTGAAATGGTTGAACAGTATAAAGATTCTCCTGAATATACGATTACATTAGGTGGTTACTTATGGTATATGTCTCCAAATGAAGATGTTGCCGGTTTAGAAAATCAGAACCTGCGTCTTGCCTTTGCTTATGCTTATGACAAAGAACAGATTGCTGAAAATGTGTTAAAAGATGGTTCGATTGCAGCTAATTTCGCAATTCCTGTAAAATTGGCAGTCGGTCCGGACGGCAAAGATTTCCGTGATACAACGGATACTTATCTGAATGTTGATAAGGCTAAAGCTCTTGAATATTTTGAAGCCGCTAAGAAAGAATTAGGCAAAGATACGTTTGAATATGAATTGTTATTTGAAGATACTGAATCAAGTAAGAAAGTAGCTGAATTTGTTAAGTCTGAAATCGAAACGACGCTGCCGGGTGTTACTTTGAATCTGAAGCAGCAGCCTAAGAAAGCACGTCTGCAGGCTATGCAAAACGGCACTTACGAAATTGGTTTAACTCGCTGGGGTCCTGACTATGCTGACCCAATGACTTATCTTGATATGTGGATTACTGGTGCTTCTTACAACTATGGCCATTGGTCAAATGCTGAATATGACGCGTTGATTGAAAATGCGACTAAGGGTGAGCTTACTTCTGATTTAGACGCTCGCTGGGAAGCATTGAAACAAGCTGAGAAGATCGTTATGGATGAAGCAGTCATCCTGCCGGTTTATCAGACTGGTTCTGCCGTTATGATCAAATCAGGCGTATCCGGATTTGAATTCCACTCAGTAGGCGTTCCTACAATTTATAAGAATCTTACAAGAGAGTAGAAAGCAGTTCTAACAGTACAGTGCTCTCGCACTGTGCTGTTTTATTTTTAATCATACGAAAAGGAGGGGTAAAATGACAAAATATGTACTAAAACGTGTCGCTATATCGGCTGTCACCCTTTTGGTTATTTTGTTTGTCTTGTATTTGATGCTTGAATTCATGCCTGGTACACCATTCAATGATGAAAAGCTGACTGATGCCCAGCGTTTGATCATTGAAACTAAATACGGTTTGAATCGGCCATTCCTGGTGCGTTTTGTAGATTATGTGGTGATGATGCTTCGGGGCGATTTGGGTGTCAGCTATTCGATTCAGAAGAATATGCCGATTTCTCAGATGCTGGATGCTCGTTTATGGGTATCGATCCGTCTTGGTTTGCAGGCAATTATTGTCGGCGTTCCAGTAGGCATCGTGCTTGGTATTGTATCAGCCTTAAAGAAAAATACTTGGATTGACACCTTGACATCTGTCTTTGCGGTATTAGGCGTTTCAATACCTAACTTTCTGTTTGCCATGTTATTTATCTTATTGTTCTCGAAGACCTTGAATTGGCTGCCGTCGATCTTTATGCTGCAGAAACCTTTTGTTTCCAGTATTATGCCGACCATCGCGCTCTCATTGTTCTCAATCGCGCAGATTGCCCGCTTTACCCGCAGTGAAATGGTTGATGTCTTAGGCAGTGAATATATGCTGCTTGCGCAATCAAAGGGGCTGTCTCGTCCGATTCTGATTTTCCGTCATGCGCTGCGCAATACGCTGATTCCGGTAATCACCGTTATGGCACCTCTGATTGTAGGCGTTATGACCGGCTCATTGGTTATTGAAAAAATGTTTTCAATTCCAGGTATCGGTCAGCTGCTGACAATGGGAATTCAGGCTAATGATTATAATGTAGTTATGGCATGCGCATTTATTTACAGCTTGCTGTATGTAGTTGTAATGTTTGCTGTCGATTTATTATATGGTGTAATTGATCCGCGGATTCGCTTAGTAAAAGGAGGTACCAATGAGTAATCAAGATACAGTATTCCTTAAAGATGATTTTCAGCTGGCACACCGCAAGGATCTTTACATCGATAAAGTTTATGAAAATCAATCTTTCTGGAAAGACGTGGCTGCACGTTTAAAGGAAAATAAAGGCGCATTGGTCGGTCTGGTTTGTATAGTGATTATCATTTTACTGGCTGTACTGGCACCGATGCTTTCAGAATATACGATTAACGGTGTTAACGTCGCTCATCAAAGTCTGCCGCCAAAGATACCTGGCCTTGAGCGTTTAGGAATCTTTAACGGTATGTCAAGAGGTGTCGATGTCTATGCCAAAAAAGGTGTTGAAGGTATTTACTATTTATTTGGTACTGATGAGCTTGGCCGTGATTTATGGCTGAGAACTTGGAGCGGTACCCGTGTATCATTGATCATTGCGGCAGCGGCAGTTGCTGTTGATATGATCATCGGTATGACTTATGGTTTAATTTCAGGTTATTTTGGCGGTAAGGTGGATATGGTAATGCAGCGTATCGTTGAAATTATCAATTCAATTCCTACCCTAGTTATCGCAACCTTAATGCTGATTGTTTTAAAACCTGGTATTGTGCCGATTTTATTTGTATTGATTCTGACTGGCTGGATCGGCATGAGCCGTGTCGCGCGTGCGCAGATGCTGAAACTGAAGGAGCAGGAATATGTTCTGGCTTCAAAAACTTTGGGCGCCGGCAATCTCAGAATTATCTTTAAGGATATTCTGCCGAATATCATTGGTCAATTGATTATCATGTCAATGTTCTCGATTCCTAATGCTATCTTTATGGAAACAACATTGTCATTTATCGGTCTGGGTATTCCGGCTCCGAATGTATCGCTGGGTGTTTTAATTTCTGATGGCTTTAAGTCATTTACGGTTGCGCCGTTTATGACCTTGATTCCCGCAGTTGTATTGGCAGTATTGATGCTTAGCTTCAACTTGCTGGCAGATGGTCTGAAAGAGGCGCTCGATCCGACCATGAAGGAAATGTAGGTGAGTGAAGATGGAAAAAGAAAGAGTATTATCAATCCGTGATCTGGCAATATCATTTAAAACCAGCAATGGTATCGTTAATGCGATCCGCGGTGTCCGTCTTGACTTATTCCGTGGCGAAACAATTGCCATCGTAGGTGAATCCGGCTCTGGTAAATCAGTAACGGTAAAAGCAATCATGGGCATTCTCAGCGGTAATGGCTTTGTGAATGACGGCAGTATTATTTTTAATTATACTGATGAAAATGGCGAAAAGGTTTCACAGGATCTTTTAAAGCTGTCGAATAGGGAGATGCAGCATAAAATCTGCGGGAAGCATATTGCCATGGTTTTCCAGGATCCGATGACATCATTAAATCCAACAATGACGATCGGCAAACAAATCATGGAAGGCATGATGTATCATTATAAGGTTTCCAAGGCAGAGGCTTACAAAAAAGCCGTAGAACTGCTTGAAGAAGTAGGGATTACTGATCCTGAGAAGCGGATGAAGAATTATCCGCACCAGCTGTCCGGCGGTATGCGGCAGCGTGTGGTAATTGCCATCGCTTTGGCATGTGATCCTGATATCTTGATTTGTGATGAACCAACAACGGCGCTGGATGTGACGATTCAGGCAAAAATTCTTGAATTGATCAAGGAAATCCAAGCGAAGAAGAATATATCGGTTATTTATATTACTCATGATTTAGGCGTAGTTGCGAAGGTCGCTGACTATGTTGCAGTTATGTATGCAGGAAAAATCATTGAAAAGGGCAGTGTTGATGAGATTTTCTATGATCCTCGTCATCCGTATACGTGGGGTCTGCTGTCTTCAATGCCGGATGTCAATACCAATGAGGAAGTTCTGTATACAATACCGGGAACCCCTCCTAACTTGCTCAACAAGGTAGAAGGCGATGCCTTTGCGGTTCGTAATGAATACGCTCTAAATATCGACTTTAGGCTTGAACCGCCAATGTTCAACGTCGGCGGCAAGCATCGTGTATCTTCATGGCTGCTTCATGAAGATGCACCTAAGGTTGAGATGCCGCTGACTTTGCGTCATCGTATCGATAACATGCTGAAGGAGGATGAATAAGATGGAAGAAAGAACTCCTTTACTTGAAGTTAAAGACTTGAAACAACATTTTAAGGTAAATAAGAAATATTCGGTTAAAGCGGTAGACGGCATTTCATTTGTGATCTATCCGGGCGAAACCTATGGTTTAGTAGGTGAATCCGGTTCGGGTAAGTCAACCACCGGCCGTTCAATTATCCGCCTATACGAACCTACATCCGGTACGATTACCTTTGAAGGCGTTGATATTTCAGGCAAACTGAGCCAGCATCAGGTGAAGCATCTGCGCACGAAGATGCAGATGATTTTCCAAGATCCGATGGCCTGTCTGAATCCGCGCAAGAAGGTTATTGATATTATTGCGGAAGGGCTGGATATCCATCATCTCTGCAAGGATGAAAAAGAACGTGAAGAAAAGGTTTATAAGATTCTTGAACTTGTAGGCTTATCGCATGAGCATGCGATGCGTTATCCGCATCAATTCTCCGGCGGTCAGCGTCAGCGTATCGGTATTGCCCGTGCGTTGATTATGGATCCTGAACTGATTATTGCTGATGAAGCAATTTCCGCGCTGGATGTATCCATTCAGGCACAGGTTGTCAATCTAATGAAAGAAATTCAGAAGCAGACAAATACAGCTTATTTGTTTATTGCCCATGATTTATCAATGGTTAAATATATCTCTGACCGTATCGGTGTACTGCATCTGGGACATTTAGTGGAAACTGGGACGACGGAAGAAATCTTCAACAATCCGATTCACCCATATACCAAGAGTCTGCTGTCGGCAATTCCGCATGCAAATCCGCATGTTGAGAAGAAAAGAATCGCATTGGCTTATGACTATGCGACCAGCGGCATTGATTATAACTTAGGGACTCAGCATTATCTGGGTGGTGAGCATTATGTGCTTGCTACTGATGAAGAGCTTGAAGCATGGAGTAAAAAGGCGGAAATCTGATATGATTTCTGCTTTTCTTGCGCAAAACGTCAAATGGTTGGCAAAATTCGGAAAACACGTGAATAAGAATATGGTATAATAATGAGGAATCACAGAATGAGATCTAAAAGGAGAAAGAAATGAAGAAACTATTATTGAGCTGCTTAGCGGCATTATGCTTAGTGGGATGTTCATCTACACCAAAGGAAGAGGAATTAAAGAAAACCGTATGTACGTTGGAAGATTCTGGTGTTATTGTAAATACTGTTTTTGAACATGACGGTACTAAAGTAATGAAGCAAACCAATACCAATACAATTACGATTTCAGAATCAGGCATGACAAAGGAAATGATTGAAGCCGCAGCGAAGACTGCTAATGAAGCATACGGCGCTATTGAAGGCATGACTTATACCTATGAATTCAAAGATGATGATACATTTGTAGAAACAACAACAATTGATTTCACAGCTGCATCAATTGCTGATTTACAATCAGCGGGTATTGTAGAAGCTGGTGAAGCAGATTATATTGGAATCAAAGAAACACTTGAATTAAACAACCAAAACGGTATTGAATGTAAAGACGCTGAATAAACAAAACGTGAGAAATAAATCTTGCAAGTTAGGATAAGCAAAAGGTATTCAGATAGTTTAGGGTGACATTCAAAAAAATCAGAAAAATTACTAACGAAAAATGAAAAATTCATCCCTAAAAATGAGAAAAAGCGAATTTGAAGAAGGCGTAAAAGCTTTTCAAATTCGCTTTTTTATAATATAGGGAATAGTATTTCCATGTTATAATATACACTACGAAGATGTGAAAGTAGGTGTTTGAATGTATATATTTCAAAAAATTGAAGAGTTATCTATACAATATACAGATGCTCGAAAAAATATTGCAGAATTTCTATTAATGAACGCAGCCATGTTAAAAACTACTCCATGCAACAAATTGCTGATTTAACATTCACCTCTAAGCCTACCCTTGTAAGATTTTCTCAGAATCTAGGTTTCACCGGTTGGACTGAATTAATGAAAGATTTTTTAAGTGAATGCCATTATCAAGAAACCCATTTTTCTGAAATAGACCCTAACATGCCCTTTTTACAAGTAGATAATGCAGATGAAATAATTCATAAAATATGTCATTTGCAAATTGAAAGTCTAAAAGATACAGCAGAATTAATGGAAAGTGCTACAGTTGAAGAGGCGGGTCATATGTTGCTTTCTTCTAGGCATATAGTTGTTTTTGGTATAAGTCCTAATAATATTTTAGGGGAATTGTTTAAGCGTAAAATGGAATCCATAGGACATTTAGTCTATATTGCGAATATGGGTGAATCAGGGATGATTGCGAACTCTTTGACTGAAAAAGACTGTGCTGTTTTAATTTCTTATTCTGGAAATAATGAGAATCGTGAACCTATGAGATACATCAAAGCATTAAAAGAAAACAATGTAAAATTGGTAGGAATCACCAGCGGCGGCAATAATTATATTCGTGAAAATATCCGCTGTGTTTTAACGATATCAACTCATGAACGATTATTCACTAAAATATCTGGGTTTGCTACAGAAGAATCTATTAATTTTATTTTGAATATTTTATTTGCATATTGTTTTTCTCAAAATTACATGCAAAATTATAATCACAAAATTAATAATTCTATTGCACTGGAAAAAAATAGAAGAGCATCTATAAATGAAATGAAAGAAGAAATTCAGTATTATGATGAGCAAGAGAATAAATAAAGGAATTTTGAAAGTTTATAATTGATTTAAATGACATTGAAATATTGCCATTTTTCTGATTGGTAACGTTTATAAAACAAAAGGGCACGTACACTCCAGTCGAAACACATTGCACAGGCAATGCCGATAACACCCCACTGAAAAACAATACTAAATAAAATGGAAAAAACTAATCTTACACCAATCGTTGTGATAAGTGAAACAACGGTTGTATATTTAACATCACCAGCTGCACGCAATCCTTTACCAAAAGGATCAGCCAATGGAAATGCGAAGGCATTAAATAAATTATGAATGAGAACAAGCCAAATAATTAAATGTTTGGCTTCTTTACTTACTGAGAATACATTGACAATAAAAGGTGTAGTGATAAAGATAAGCGCATTCCATGCAAATGAGAAAGTGATGGCAATCCATGTTAATTTCTTGAAATAATATTTTGCCTGCTCAATATCCCTTAGTCCCATGCATTGACCAATGACGGTAATGAATATAGGTCCCATTGTAACACTGACTAATGAGGCGACACTCCAAATGCTTTGAGCAATCCCATTAGCAGCAATTTGATAAGTGCCAAACAATGCCACGACACTGCTTAGGGCTACTTTCACAAATTGGAAGATTCCACTTTCAATCCCATTGGGAATTGCAATTCGCAGCATTCTATTTAACATGGTTTGGTTCCATTTGCAAATATATTTCATGATGTAACGGACTCCATCATGTTCTTTAAAGCATAAAATGGTAATAACAAGTGCAGAAAATACACGGGCAATTAGTGAAGGATAAGCGACACCGGCTACTCCAGCATTTAAGATAAAGACACCAATTAAGTTCCCAATAACGTTGATGATATTTGAAATGATTGAAATAATCATAGTTGTGTTGGTTTTTCCAATACTACGATATAAAGAGGCTCCAGCATTATATATAGCTAAAGCCGGATATGAATAAACAGATATTTTTAGGTAGGTGATACATGCTTGCATTACATCAGGTTCAACACTTCCAAAAATCAAATTCAACAATGGCTTACCAAAAGGTAAAATGAGAATAGATATTGCTAAAGAGAAAACAATGGATATCATTAATAATTGGCTAATAGCTTCATTGGCTTCATTTAACCATTTTTTTCCTATGTATTGACTTACGACTATTGCCCCGCCTGAGGCAAGAGCGGTGAACAAAAAAATAAAGATGGTATTAAATGAATTTACCAAAGATACGCCTGAAACAGCAGCTTCGCCAACAAAACTTATGACAAAAGTATCTGCTAAACCAACTAACATAACGAGTAGCTGTTCAAGAAATAATGGTATAATCATGATACTTAATTGTCTGTTTGTAAATCTTCTATTTAAAGTATGTTCCATATTATCATTCCTTTTCTATTTTATTATCATTATTCCATCGTTGCTTGGATTTGCTTGCAATTATATAAAATATATTACATCATGTAAAATGCTTATTGCGTATCACTCAATATGCTTTTCAAGCATACGATTTCACTTTACTGAAATTAAATCAAAGATAGTAGAAAAGAACTGGAAAATACTATGTATTCACTTGCCAGTTCTTTTGATTTCACTATTCTTCTATACCATTTTGCTTAATAATGTTTTGATACCAGTAAAATGAATCTTTTTTTATACGTTTTAGTCGTTTTAAGTCTTTTTCATCCCGCTCAACATACACAAAGCCGTATCGTTTTCTATAACCTTGATGAGTGCTAACTAAATCAATAAATGACCAAGGACAGTAGCCAATTAAATCGACACCATCTGTGATTGCTAATTGTGCTTGATGGAAATGTCGCGTTAAATAATCAATACGATATTCATCATGAATGGCACCATTACTGGTCAATTCATCCTTAGCTCCTAATCCGTTCTCTGTTATAAGAATGGGCAGATGGTAACGATCGTAAATTCTGCGTAATGTAACTCTTAGGCCGATAGAATCTATCATCCAGCCAAATTCAGTAATTTCTAAATAATCATTTTGAGCGGCACGATATACGCCTTCTTCACCTATCATCACTTGTTGATCACCATTACGCGGCTGACAGTCGTTACCATCATTTTTAGCAGCAGCTACAGTTGCCGTTGCATAATAATTAACTCCTAAGAAGTCCGGTTTTGCTTCAGCTAAAATTTCCATTTCTCCTTCTTCAATTTTAGGAGTATATCCTTTTTCTTCTAAATATGACCAAACCAATGAATGATATCGACCATATACAGCCATATCTAAATATAACCAGCAACGAAGACTTTCCCAGTTATCGGAAGCAATTACATCGGCAGGATTGCATTTTTCAGGATAGATTGCAGTGATATTAGGTGCAGGACCAATTTTACCATTAGGTACAAGTTGATGACATAGCTTAATGGCTTTTGCGGATGCAACAAACATGTTATGACACTGTTGATATAGCTCCTTTTTTGAAGGGTTTTTACCTGGATTCATCGCATTAGGATGATTAATCATGACGTTCTGCTCATTGATAGTTAGCCAATATTTTACACGGTCACCATAGGCTTTAAACAGAATCTCTGCGTAAACTTCAAAAGCTTTAATGGTATCCCGATTATTCCATCCCCCTTTTTCATGTAAAGCCAGCGGCAAATCAAAATGATACATTGTTACAATAGGCTCAATGCCATGAGCAATTAATTCATCAATTAATTCATTGTAAAATGCAATTCCTTTTTCATTAACCTCCCCTTCACCTTTAGGCAGAATACGAACCCAAGAAATAGAAAACCGATATGCTCTCAGACCTAATTCAGCCATTAGCTTAACATCTTCTTTCATGTGATGATAATGATCGCTGGCTACTTTAAAATCTGCGATGTCTTTAGGATGATGAAGATCTTGAATAGAAAATCCTTTTCCATCTTCATCATAGGCACCTTCTACTTGATAAGCAGACGTAGAGGCTCCCCATAGAAAATTGTTCGGAAATGGTTTACAGTTTTTATAGAACATATTTGATACCTTCACTTTCAATAAATGAACTCTTCAGAATTTTTGTCACAGTGAAACTATCGCTCTTCTTCATCAAATAAAGAAGCGCCATTAGTTTCAATCACTTTTTTATACCAATCAAATGATTTCTTCTTTTTACGAGTATAAGTGCCATGACCATGGTCATCTAAATCTACGTAAATCATGCCGTAGCGCTTAGAAATTTGTGATAATGAATTTGAAAGTAAATCAATAGGTCCCCAAACTGTATAACCCATTACTTCAACACCATCTTCATGAATTGCTTGACCGACGGCTTTTAAGTGCTGCTTCATATATTCAATACGGTAATCATCTTGAATACTCCCATCAGCTTCAACTGTATCAATAGCACCTAACCCATTTTCAGCAATGAATAATGGTTTGCGGTATCGATCATATAAATCCACTAAAGCAATTCTTAAACCGGTTGGATCAATTTGCCATCCCCATTCACTAGTCTTCAAATGAGGATTTTTAATACCAATTGTTGTGTTGCCGGCAGTTGTTTCTAAACCGTTAGGATTGGCAGCGACACATGAAGTTTGGTAGTAAGAGAAGGATACAAAATCAACAGGGTTTTTTTTCATGATAGCTAGATCTTCATCAGTCATTTTGATATGGAAACCCTTGTTTTCGTATGCTTTTAATAAATATTTTGGATATTCACCAAAAACCTGAGTGTCTGAGAAACAATATACTTTTCTCATTCGTTTCTGAGTTTCTAAAACATCACATGGTTTGCATGAGAATGGATAATAAGTTAATTTAGTAATCATACAACCTACTTTTGCTTTAGGATCTTCTTGGTGAATAATCTCGATAGCTTTTGCACTAGCAACGAATTGATGATGCATAGCTTGATACATCACTTCTTCAAAGTCTTCTGGTTTGAATCGAGATTCAATTAATCCGCCGGTCATGAAAGGATGACGAATAATACTATCAATTTCATTAAATGTAACCCAGTATTTTACTTTCCCTTTAAAACGATCAATTAAAGTTTTTACATATGTGCTAAAAAATTCAATCGATTCACGACTATACCATCCATTATATTTTGTACAGAATGTCAAAGGAGGTTCATAGTGTGATAATGTGATTAATGGTTCAATATTATGCTTTATGCATTCATGAATAACATCTTCATAAAATTGTAATCCTTTTTCGTTTGGCTGCTTGTCATCACCATTAGGATAGATACGGCTCCAAGCAATAGAGAATCGATAAATTTTAAAACCCATTTCGGCAAACATTGCAATATCATCTTTATATTTATGGTAATAATCAATGCCATGTCTTTTTGGGTAATACTCTGTATCATCGGTATTTAATGCTTCCTGAATTTGCTCATCTGTTACATCACAATTTTCATGTACTTTATTCAACTGTGATTTATCAGTAATGTCTTTAAACTTATGAACATCAGCAGTGGATAGTCCTTTGCCATCAATATTCCAGGCACCTTCAATTTGATTGGCGGCAGTAGCACCACCCCATAAAAATTCTTTTGGGAATTTGCTTTCCATTATTATTTCCTCCTTAGGATATTAGCTTACAAAAACAGTATAATAAAGATTTTAATTTGTGCATTTCGTGATATTTCATGAAAAACAGTAAATGAAAGCGTTTTTGTGAAACACTGTTTTATCTTTGAAAAAAACATGGAAACCGCTTGAAAGGCAAAAATTAAAATGATAATCTGTGTTCGTAATCAAGCAAACCAATCAGGGGAAGTTGATTCGATATCTTTATTGGCCGTAAAGAACAGATTATTAAATTAATTCAGGAGGAAAATTGAATGAGTAAGAAATATAACGCATTAGCTCAAGAAATTGTTAAACTTGTTGGTGGTAATGAAAATATTGATTCATTACATCACTGTCAAACAAGACTTCGTTTTAGATTAGTAAATGATTCAAAAGCAAATAAAGAAGCGATTGAAAAACTTGAAGGTGTATCAAAGGTTTTATTAAATGGCGGCATGTTCCAAATTGTCATTGGTATGCATGTGGCAGAAGTATATGAAGAAGTTATTAAATATATTGATAACAATGATACAGTAAACACTGTAACAACTGTTAATAAAAGAAAAGTGTTAGATATTGTGGCTGATTTCATTTCTGGTATCTTCTCACCAATTGTGCCGGCATTAGCAGGCGCTGGAATGATCAAAGCCTTACTTGCCTTATTGATTGCTTTCAATTTAGTAGATAAGGCTTCTCAAACATATATCATTATCAATATGATTGGTGACGCGACATTTGCATTTATGCCAATGTTATTAGCTTACACAACAGCACAGAAATTAAAATGCAATCCTATTTTAGCAGTCGTTACAGCTGGTGTCATGTGCCATGCTACTTGGTCAGGATTAGTTGCAGCTAAAGAAGCAGTCACTATCTTTGGACTTATCCCGCTATATTTAGTGAAATATACAGGATCATGTATTCCAATCGTATTGGTGATTTTGGTTCAGGCACCTGTTGAAAAATTTCTAAATAAAATTATTCCTAATTCTATTCGCTTAGTCTTTGCACCAATGATTTTGTTCTTAGTCATGAGTATATTAGCCTTATCCATTATTGGTCCATTAGGTGATTATGTCGGGACTGTCTTTACATTCATTTTCACATGGTTAAGTGAAAATGTTGGCTGGTTAGAGGCGATGCTGCTGGCCGGTGTATATCCATTATTGGTTATTTTTGGATTACATCATGGATTAGCTCCTTTAGGTACAATGCAAATGGCACAAATGGGATATGATGCGATTTTTGGACCGGCAGTTGTTTGTGCGAATGTTGCGCAAGGAACAGCTGCTTTAGTCGCTGGAATATTATCAAAAGATAATAGTGTACGTCAGATTGGGACTTCTGCTGGGGTAACAGGTTTAATGGGAGTTACTGAACCGGCATTATATGGTATTAATGTTCCTAAAAAATATCCTTTGATTGCAGGGTTAATAGGTAGTGCTTGTGGTGGATTATATGCTGGTTTAACACATACTCACCGATTTGCAACTGGATCAAGCGGGCTTCCAGCAGTTGTTATGTATATTGGTGGAGATAGTATGGGCAATTTCTACAACATTCTTATTGCATTGATTATTACAATTGTGGTGGCTGCTATCTGTACGTTTGTTCTTGCAAAAAAATATGAAAAAAAAAGTCATTCACCCATTGACGTAACAGTGAATGATTCAAGAGTTAATAAACAAATTGTAACGCCGGCTGTTGGAAACATTATTCCATTGAATGAAGTGAAAGATGAAGCGTTTTCATCAGGAGCATTAGGAAAAGGAATTGCTATAGAACCGCTGGAAGGAACCGTAGTAGCACCATTTGATGGGAAAGTAGTTTCATTATTTCCAACCAAGCATGCTATTGGCATTATTTCAGAAGAAGGTGTTGAAGTGTTAATTCATGTTGGCTTAAACACGGTAGAATTAAACGGAAAATATTTTGAAGCACATGTAAAACAGGGGGATGAAGTAAAAGCGGGCCAAATATTAATTACATTTGATTTAGAACAATTGAAAAAAGAAAACTTTTGTACACAAATTCCTATTGTTATTACCAATAGTAATGACTACCATCTAGTTAAAGTAATCAACAGCAAATCAGTTTCGTTAAATGATCCATTACTTTTTGTAGAGGCATAAGATGTTTTACTTTAATGAATTTATGCAGATGAAAGAGGTGAAATGATGGAAAAAAGGGAATTCGCTAATACTGGAATCATGGTATCTGCTATAGGACTTGGCTGTATGGGGATGAGTGCTTCATATGGAGAAAGAAATGATGAAGAAAGCATTAAAACTTTACAAAGATCTTTAGAATTAGGAATTGATTTTTGGGATACATCTGATATATATGGTAATGGTGATAATGAAAAATTAATTTCAAAAGTATTAACAGAAAATCGTAATCGAGTATTTATTGCAACGAAAGTGGGTTTTCGTTCTGGCAATGATACAGATGATGGTGTTGCTCGTCAGGGAAATTATCTTGATGGTAGGCCAGAACATATAAAGAAGGCAGTGAGTGCTTGTCTTGATAGACTAGGTGTAGAATGTATTGACTTATTGTATTTACATCGAGTAGATCCTAATGTCCCCGTTGAAGACTCAATCGAGGCTATGGCTAAATTTGTAGAGCAAGGGAAAGTCAAATATCTTGGTATAAGCGAATGTACCTTAGATGATTTAAATCGTGCGCATAAAATTCATCCTATTTCTGCAGTACAAAGTGAATACTCATTAGTGGAGAGAACAGTAGAAAAAAATGGAATTTTGCAAAGAACAAAAGAAATCAATGCTGTCTTTGTGCCATTTGCTCCACTTGGTAGAGGATTAATCACAAATAAAAAGCATATGCAACACCTACAACCTACGGATTTTCGATATAATATTCCAAGATATAATGGAGAGCATCGTATCAATAATGAAAATTTAGCTAATGAATTAGATTTATATGCAAAGGAAAACTTTAATGCAACAGTTTCACAATTGGCTATTGCATGGGTTTTGGCTCAACAGGATAATATTATTCCAATTCCGGGGACAAAAAGAAGGATTTACTTAGAAGAAAATGTTAAATCTATAGATATACATTTGAGTGAAAGACATTTAAAAGATATTAATGCAATTCTTGACAAGTATCCTAATGTAGGAGAGAGATATGCTGCAAGACAGAAAGGTTTTTTAAAAAAATAGGTGTATTTATGGAAGAATTTAATAATATAATAAATAATTTTGTTGATCAAGAAGTTAATTTACATGGAAAATTGTCTGAAGATATGAAAGTAATTATTCGTACAGTGTGTTTCTGTGTATTAGAAGCAGAAGATGAAATTCTAGAATTAACTAAGTCACTAATTATAGGAGATAGAAAAAGAGTCAAGGAAGCATTACTGCAATGTACGCCCTATATTGGTAGTATAAAAGTAAGAAAGGCGATGAAACTATTTGATTTTGAAGATGAATGTACAAAAAAGTCAATTGAACAACGTTTCAAAGAAGGAAAAGAAAAAAGATGTGAAATTTTTGGTTTTGAAGCAACAAATAAAAATATAGATAATGCACTTGAAGATTTAAAACATATTCAACATTATTTATGTTCATATTGTTTTGGAGATTTTTATACTCGGGAAGGACTCAATTTAAAAGAAAGAGAATTATTAACATTTTGCATTTTAAGTTCTTTAGGGGGATGTGAAAACCAATTAAAGTCACATGTTAAAGGTAATTTAAATGTGGGTAATACGCGTGACGATCTTATAGATGCTATTACAGTTTGTCTTCCATATATTGGATTTCCCAAAACGTTAAATGCAATTTCTTGCATAAATGAAATCACTCTAAAATAAATTAGAACTAATTTTCTAATATCCAATTAGGAAATTAGTTTTTTAGTATATATTCAGAATACAAATGAATCAAGTGCAATTATTATTCTCGGTATCAATAAGATCTATGATATAATGATAAATAATTAACAAAATAAGAGGAGAAGAAAATGAAAAAACTATTATTAAGCTGTTTGACAGCATTATGTCTTGTGGGATGTACGTCAGCTCCAACGCCGACAAATAAACCAGAAGAACCGGTCAATGAACCTGAACAGCCAACCAATGAGCCGTCAACAACGCCGGATACAAAGCCTGAACAAGAGGCGGTTAAAAAGACCGTCTGCGCTTTAAATCAAGAGGGTGTCAGCGTAGAGACAACTTTTGAGCATGATGGTGTCAAGGTTCTGAGACAAGTAAATACAAATACGATTGTATTATCAAAAGCAGGATTGAATAAGGAACAAATCGAAGAAGCGGCAGCGAATGCCAATGAAACATACAGCGCTATTGAAGGTGTAACGTATAGCTATGAATTCAAAGATGATGATACATTTGTAGAAACAACAACGATTGATTTCACAGCTGCATCAATTACTGATTTACAATCTGCGGGTATTGTAGAAGCAGGTGAAGCAGATTATATCGGAATCAAAGAAACACTTGAATTAAACAACCAAAACGGTATTGAATGTAAAGACGCTGAATAACTAAAACTAGCATAATAAATAAATTAAGAAAAGGAAGTCTTAATTCATTGCAATCCTTTGCAATCTGAATTAATGCTTCCTTTTTTGTGTTGCTTTTAAGGCTTGTGACGGCCAACCCGATTTGTTGTAAATTGCTTATGAACGATCGTTTCTTGTATGATAAAAATCACGATAAGATTAACCGTGTCAAAAAGTATACTTTATGAGACACTGTAATTGTAATCTTTTTTACATTATTTGTAAATAATTTATTACGATTTTATTCATTTTATGACCGAATTTTGTTTATTCAGTCATTTATTAAGCCTGTTTTTATCTGTCTTATAAAGTATACCTTTTAAGACAATATATGAAAAACTGGGATGTTTACAATTATGGAAGCAGGAAAATATAGCTTCCGCCGATACAGGAATGATGTTTTTCCCAAGTTTCATCATTCCTGCTTTTTTATAGAAAAATCAATCTTTTTAGATTGCAGAGGGGTGAACAATGGATAAAACAGTGAAATTTAAAACAGTATTCAATGGTTATTCAAAAACTGAGGTAGATCAATATCTCAATGAGCTGGACACCCAATATCAAAATGAACATCTGGCAATCAGCCGTTTAATGCTGAATGCACAAAACCGCAGTGATCAGATTATCCATGAAGCAGAGCAGCGGGCGGCTGAGATTCTTGCTAAGGCAGAGGCTGACAGCAAAATGATACGGGCTGAAGCGGAACAGGTAAAGGCAGACTTAATTCAGGAAATGCGTACTAATTTTATCGATCTTTTGCATACGGCTGAAAAGATGCGTAAAACCATAGAGAATTCACAAGAAATGTATATGCTTTATTCAACCAAAATACTGCGGGAGATTCCTTTAGAAAGCAGTATCAATGCCGCTGTTGAAAAAGTGAAACAGCTATATCCGCAGACAATCAAGAAAGAAGCCGCCATTAAGGAACAAACCCCGATACAGGAAACAATCATTGATGCAGAGGATCTACCAATGCAAACCGTCTGTAATGAAATCCCTGTTTCAAAGCAGTCAGAGACGAATGTTGACGATTTAATTAAAAGCATCAATGCACAGCGCAGGAGTTAATCAGCATGTTTGCTGCCATTATTGGAAAGGGGAAGCTTGTATTACTTATCTTCTGCCTGCTTTCTTCAGTGCCAATGCATTCTTTCTTAGAAATTGAAGAATGGAAGGATACAGGCAATGAGGTTCTTGAAGATGAGGGGGAGAGTGCTGATCATGAATCAGCCGATGAGGACAGCGATTATCAAGAGTCGGGTCAAGGTGAAGATTTGAATGAATCAACAGCAGGAGATATTCTGCCAGATGATACCGCAAGTGACAGTGACAGTTCATCAGATATTATTGAAAAAGATCCGCTGCCTGCTGAGCCTTCAGATACCAATGCAGAACCATCATTGCCCGATACAAACGGGGTGTGTGAGGTCGAGGACGCTTTAGGCTTTCGGGAATGTCTGATACAGGAAAAAGACATTCGCTTGACACTGCTGAGTGATGTCTTAGTAAATGCCGCTGATCTGCCAAATGCTGACACTGAATTTTTAAGTATCGATCTTAATGGCCATCAGCTGACAATCGTCATTGATGAGAATAGTAACTTTACACCGCTGCACTGTTCATCGTTTCAGCTAATCAGTGAGAGTGAACATGCGGGCATGTTAAGCGTTAAAGCTGCCTCTTCAATGTCTGCACCCTTTCTTGCAGTCAGCTCTTATGCCTTTTTTGCCGGATCAGAAGCCGGTATTCAGATTTATTCTCAAAGTGCGGATGAGCAGGCTTATACAATGATTGATTTGATTGGTGATGCTGAAATGAATGCACAGAATTCACGATTCATGACGAATACGGGCGATGTGCTGACCTTAATAACACGGGAGGGGAATAAGCTGCCGCAGACAGCGTGGATTGAATTTGCCAATATTGACCAGCACGCTGAATTTTTAAATCAGCAAATTCTGTATTATTATCTGCCGGCCAGTCCCTTCCTTTATGCGGAATCAGACAAATATCAGGTGCAGATAGAATGGGGCGATTTGAGTTACAGCTATGATGGTGATCGTATGTCATGGCAGGGCAACGATAATTTAAACAATCATATCCGGGTTAATAATTATTCATTATTTCCGGTTATGATCACCCATGAGCTGCAGCTTGATGATGGAAATATTAAGGGTGATGTTTATAAAACTGCCGGCAGTAAAAGTGATGGCAGTGATGAATATGATTATGATATGTGTGAATTAGCGGCATATGAGGAAGAACTGATCGCGGCCATCAGCAATCTTCCGACTCAGCTTGACCTCTATGTTGTACTTTCAGGAAGTCCGGATCTTGATCAGTATAAGCAACAGAAACAAATCGGTTCTTTAAGCTTAACTGTGACATCGATGGAAAATGAGCCGCAGAATTTAAACGAACCAGCTGAAGCATTTGATCTTACGATTGAAAAAGGAGAGACTTTGATTTTAAGCGGCGAGCATGAAATGAATGGAAATATTTATCGTGTCAGCGGCGGCGGTACGTTATGCTTTGATCAGTTTCAGGCGGTTGATGCGTTGGATGGTGATGTTTTGGCGGAATGTGATGAAGATAGTTCACTGATGGCAGGCAGTCATCAGGACTTGAATGCTTATCGGTTTATTGATTTGCAGGGTGAAGAAACCACGGCTGGCACACCGGCTGTCAAGCTGATTTATCGAAAGGAAGAAGCGGATGTCAAAGCCAATGACACAAATGAAACAGCTGACGAGCAGCCGCAGTAATGCGCAGTATAAAAAGCGCCGCTTTCAGATTGCGGTAAGCTGCTTGCTGCTTCTGCTCATGATGCTGCTGGCGGTATATCGATGGGATGGCTTCCTGCTGCCGCGCCATGAGTCCAAAGCACAGGCATTGATTGATCCATCCATGCTTGATGAGCGCATGCATTATCAAATCTATGAAGTAAATGAAGACTATGTGACAGGCTTTTGTATTTCCCCGGTATATGAACAGGATGAATTGATGATTTATTTAATGAATCAGCCAGAAAGTAAGGTTGATATTCAGTTAGTGATTCTTGATCCAGAGGGTCAAATAAAAGCTAAAAGCGGCTTGCTTTCACCGGGAGAGATGCTGGCTGGAATTAAGGTCAAAGCACTTGAAAAACAGTTTCGCGTCGAGGTTTTGGCTTATGAACAGGGCACCCATTATTCTGCCGGCGTGCTGCGTGTGAAAACATCTTGGATTGATGCATTGGAGGAATAAGATGAAGAAAAAGATATGTCTTATGGGTGGTCTGGCTGGTCTCAGCAACAGTTATATTAAAGATTGCTATGCCATGGTGAAGCTTAGCGGCGGACAAAGCAGCGGCGGTTTTATTGGCTGTAACTATGGTGAGATTTATAACAGCTGGTGTCAAACAGATTCAAAGCGGGGAAAAATCATGGCCGGCTTTGCAGCTAAAAATGAAGGCATCATGGAACATATCTTCTATATTGATGACCGTAAAAAAAAGAAAAAGGAATTTGCGGACAGTGAGCTGGCTTTAGATTCTGAATCAATTCAAAACCTGCCCTGGGACTATGAGCGGACATGGAACCGTGATGAAGTGCCGCGTCGATTCAAGGAAGATGCATTTCACATTGAAAGCGGCGATGCTGATGAATGGATTGAAATTGACAGCATTGAAGGTTTTACAGCCTTTGCGGATGGGGTGAATCGGGGCAACCGCCAATATCAATATGCGGCCTGCCGGCTTACCGCTGATCTTGATTTTCAAGGCAAGAAACTCATACCGATTGGGGAAGATGACGCGCTTCCTTTCAAGGGTATATTTGATGGCAGCAATCACAGCATTACCAATTTTAAAATCAAAGGGAAACGAAAATACGGCGGTTTATTTGGCTGTCTTAAGGATGCGAAGATCGTTAATCTCACTGTTGACGGTATGATACAGGGGGCCGAATACAGCGGCGGCATCGCTGGGATGATGGAAGGCGGCATCATCAGCTGCTGCGGCAGTGCCATCCGCATTGAAGCTAAAAAGTACGCCGGCGGACTGGTTGGGAAGAACCGTGATGGGATTCTGATTAAAAATTATGCGGTGGGATTGATTCATGAACATAAAAGGCCATGGTTTTTGCTGCTGTTTCTTATCCCGCTGCTGCTGTTGCTGCTGAAGCTGGGTATCCCTTATCCATCGGTTCCGGTTGATGGAAATGTACAGGCAATTCATGATGGCCTTAAGCCCCAGAATGGTAATACAGCGGCATTTGAATTTAATCGGCTGATTGTCTTTACCGACGGGATCGGCGAGCTGGCTTTCTACAATCCCGGTAATTCTACCCAAGATATTGTTGTGAAGCTGACAATCAGTGATCAGGAGCTGATTGATAAGCTAGGTGTCAATCATCGAACCTTTCTTGATCAAAAACGCCTTGAAGTATTAGGGGAATATGATCCTGAAACATACCGTCAGGATTTAGCTGTTTCCGGACGGGTACCGGCTGGTTCAAGACTTGAGACATTGACGCTGAATGCTTTACAGGACGGCACCGATTTGCCGCCGGGTACTTATAAGGGAATTATTGAATTAGTGTTTTATGACAGTGAAAGTCAGGAAAAGGCATTGCTGAACAGCCAGCTGCCGGTAGGCATTGAGATTCGATGAGCGGTTGGATTGACTTATTGGCACAGCTGATCTTTATCACGATATTTTGGGAATTTGGTTATGGTGAAACCATTTATTATTACTTTTGGGGTAATGTGGTAATCATCATGCTGGCACTGCTTGAACTTGAAGTCTTTAAGATAATCAATGGCGGTTATCAGATAGCGGAGAAAAGCCGTGATGAAATCTTATTTATACATAGCTTAAGCAGCTTAATCAGTGCGCCGGTGCTTTATTTAGAAATATCATTGATTGCCTATCGTTTTATGAATCTGCTGCCGCTGCTGCTTTTAATCGGTGCGCAGCTGATATGGGCACTGGTCTGGAGCAAAGCGGTGGATCATTATTATCAAAATCGGCATGGCTGTAAAACATTGATTCATGTTGGTGAGTCTGGGTTAGCGCTTTATGAGTTTAGAGCACGTGCAGATCGTTTTAAGATTGTAGATAAACTGTCATCAGAAGCAGTTGACGCGGAAAGGCTGAAAGCTGTAGATGGACTGCTTGTTGAAAAAATCAGTACGGCAGAACGTTATCGATTAAATCAGCTTTGTTTTGAACTAGGCAGGGAATGGTATGAACGCTGTGAAATCAAAGATGTGCTGCTGAGCGGCGATACGGTAGTTGTCAGTGATTTATTAATGAGTCATCAGCAAAAAAGGAAGGTTTTGCTCTCTAAACGTGTGATGGATATTGTTATCTCCATGCTGCTTCTGATTATTACTTCGCCATTGATGGGAATCGCGGCATTGTGCATCCATCTTGAGGACGGCGGGCCGATCTTTTACCGTCAGCGCCGCTATGGGCAGGGAAATCACTGCTTTGAGGTAATTAAACTGCGCAGTATGAGGGTTAATGCAGAGGCCGACGGCATCGCGCGAATAAGTGATGCTGAGGATCAGCGTGTCACCAAGGTGGGCAGAATTTTGCGGAGACTAAGAATCGATGAATTGCCGCAGCTGATGAATGTGTTAAAAGGTGAGATGAGTTTAGTTGGGCCGCGTCCAGAACGTCCGGAATTAGCCGATGAGATTATCAAGCGATTACCAGAATTTTCATATCGTACAAGTGTGAAAGCGGGACTGACAGGCTATGCGCAGGTAATGGGAAGGTACAGCAGTGATATTGAAAGTAAGCTTGCTTTTGATTTGTATTATATCCAGAAATAGACGCTGATGCTGGATCTGTTGATCTTAATGAAAACCGTTATGGTAATTTTTGAGAAGCATCGCAGTGAGTAAATTTTTGCTTTTCTGTTTAAAAGTCTGAATTTCAGGCTTTTTGACGGAAAAGCAAAGGAGGGGGCGAAACGATAAAAATTAAGCATTACAGTATGGAATTAGAAAAAAGCGAGATTGAAAGGAGAATTAAATGAAAAAGTTAATAGAAAAACTTGGCGCGTTTTTTATTGCATTAGCAATGATATTAGCTGTTTTCCCAACACAGGTACAGGCAGCCGCAACGGCTGAAACTTGGTTTGAGGCGGGTAAGTCAGCGGAAAAGGGAAAAGATTACCGATTTGTAGAAGACAGCAGTAGTCATGTGGTATCTGAAATTCAGGTTATGACAGCTACCGGATTAGGCTTCGTGTCATATTTAATGACCGGTGGAGTAACTGTGGATGGTGTAAATTATGGTACTGCTGAAGTTGGAGATGCGACAATCAAATTAATGAACGATATTGATTTAGCTGGCAAGCAGTGGGTTGGTATAGGTGGTATAGCTATATATAGTGGTACTACTCAAGCGACATATACAGCAACTTTTCCCGGTTCAAGTCCTCAAACTTCTGATTATTTTTATGCCCCTTCGACAGGCAGTAATATTGTAGACTTTAAAGGAAATTTTAATGGTAATGATAAAATAATCAGCAACTTAACTATTCAGCGTACATATAGCGGTGATAAAGATGGTACTGATGACTGGGGTATTTCAAACTTAAGTGGCTATAACGCATCTAAGAATGTGGGCGGATATTTCTTAGGTGAGAATTATTTTATGTTGAATAATGATGGTGAATTTAAGAATGTTACATTCAGGGATATTAATGTACAGATTATTGATAAATTCGTAAGCACAAATTTAATACCAATGGAGTCTTACTTAACCGACTACTACAGAGGCAGTGCGACGGGTTTTGGCTTGATAATGGAAAATCATGGCACTGTTTCAAATGTCAGTGCAGATGGAAATGTGACAATTTTATCAAGTATGCCTTTCTATTATGGTCTGACCGCAATCAATCGCGGAACCATTAGTAATGCAGCAATGAATATCAATGTTGATTTGTTATTGGCATCGGATAGCGGTCACCGATACGCTGGACTTCAGAGCACTCCGTCTGTCAAACTTAATGATGGCGTTATGCGCCGATATGCATTAATCAGCGGGATAGCTGGGATTACAGGTGAGCCAATTCCGAATCAAAGCAAATTAGATGGTCTGACTACATCATCAATAAAAAATTCAAGTGTAAGGGGAGCCTATAACTTGTATTATGCCGATGTCGATACATCAAGCTATCCTGTTTATGATGGATTAGAAGCATATAAGAATGCTCAGCAGTTATTTAAATTAGATTTGCTGAATGATACTCACGGATATTCCGGTTCATTAAAAGGCTTATTAACTAACTATGAATTATCTCTAGTCAGCGCTATTTCAGGTTCTGGATATAATTCGATCACTGTTGATTCAACAACTTATAACATCCAAGTAGGTGCGGATGAAAGCTATACAGGAGCTGCCGGTTCACTGCGGGGTAAGGATCTGAGCGGACTCGCCAATCCTTTAGAGACAATGAGTGTGAATTATACAGCAGAGCCAGGCTCAAAGGCTAAATTATTCTCTACTCCAGCAGAACCAGTTGTTGCCAAAACAGAAACCTTTACTTCATCAGTAGGCGGCGTAGTCGCTTCGGCTTGGAAACGTTTCTCAGATGGTGCGGCTACCAACAGCATTGAGATTCCTATCTATTTGACAACTGCCGGTGATATCAGCTATAAGGTTGAGCTCAACTGGGGTGATATGGAGTTTGTTTATGACCGCGGCAGCTATGATGCTGAAAAAGGTGAAACAGTCCCATCACAAGGCAATGAATTAGGCTGGAATGGTAATGATAATACAAACAATCTGATTAATGTTATTAATAAATCAAATGCATCGGTAAATGCAAAGCTGAATTTACAGCTGGATAAGAATTATTCAGGTGCATTCTATAAGGAAGCGGGTGCTGATAAGACCGGAAGTAATGAAAAAGATTACGCTGGCAAAGCATCTTACGCGGCAGGCACTTATCTGGCCTTATCAAGTGCCGGCGGCGGCAGTGACAGCCAGAATTTCTATCTGGTTATGGGCGGCGCACCAAATGGCAATTTAAGCAATGCTCAGATTGGTTCAATCACTGTAACTGTAACTTCACAGACTGCCAGCACTGACAGTACTAAGCTGACAGCATATTTGAATGATGATACTAGTACAACATATGCGGTTGATAGTGATGTTGAGGTTGGCGATGTGAAATTGATAGCTAATAAAACAATAACTGTCGCTGATAATATGACCATGACCTTATTTGGTGAATTGAATGCAAATGGCAATACAATAACTGTCAGCAATGAAAATACATTAGGTAAATTAACGCTGCATCCTGAATTCAGAGTTATAGGCAGTGCAGGTACTGTTTTGGACAGCACGAAGATGCTGATCAGCGGTGCTGAAACATTAAAAGCTAATGGTTTAGTATGGAAAGACAGCACAGGCAATGCAATCGCTGATCTCAGCACAACAGGTTTACAGGGAGATAATGTGAAGCTTGTTTATCTTGGCTCAGTTGCTGACTATCTGAAAGCTGCCGACTTGTCAGAAGTCTATCCAATCAACAGTTCAGAAACTGTGACGGCTGATGTGCTGAATGATGCAAATGTATTACAGCTGAATAACGGTGCTGTATTAACCATTGAAGGTACATTTACCGGCAGTGGAACATTACAGCTTAATGCTGGCAGCAATGGCAGTGTAATCTATAACGGAAATACATACCACGGCGCTGCAGATACTGTAATGATTATAGAATAAGCAATTAATTGAAAAGGCAAGAAAATTTGCCTTTTCATCAAAGCGTCTGAAGTTTTCAGGCGTTTTGATGAAAGCAGGAGGCTATTGTGAAAGAAAAAGACCGAAACCTTATCTATCGATTTTGTGAGCTGGGCGGCACTTATTTGCTGATTGCATTAATCTTTATGATGCCCATCAGCGTTATATTCCGGCAGATCTTAATGCGCGGTGAATATTTTCCAGTTGTACTTGATTTATTCAGCGCTGCCTTGCTTTTTATTACATTGATTAAACTGACCCAGGGGGTTATGCGGTTTAAGCAAAAGCTATTATTGATACTTTTGCTGATTGGGATTAGTTTGATCTTTCTGTCAGCACTGAATTCATTGAATCAAAGCTTTTCTTTTCAAGGTAAACCAAGCCGTTATGAAGGGTTCACAACATGGTGCTGTTACTTTACACTATTGCTTAGCAGTTTAAGTCTTTGTGAGGAAAAGCATCGCCGCTGGGTGTTGTATGCGATGCTGGGAGCTGGTTTAATCAACGGTATCTATACAATCATTCAATATTTTGAAATCATGCCAAGACTGACATATTACAGTGAGCTGTACCGTGAGGTAAAATTGGTGCCCGGTTTATGCGGCAATGCCAATTTTCTGGCAGCTAATATGGTAATGCTGAGCGGTATCGGCGCGGCTGGCTTTATAATGGCTCAAAACTGGCGGCAAGAATTGTTTTTCTTAGGCAGTCTTATGTTTTCCATAACTATTGTTTTAATGACGAAAGCAATGGGCGGCCTTTTGGGATTATGTGTTGTTTTTTTACTGATGATAACAGTCATGCTTAAGGAATGGAAGCGGCGTCCCCATTGGTGCATGGATTCAGGTCAGCTGACGATTTTAGGAACGGCTGCCATACTTCTTGTACTGCTTATTATGCTTGTGACAAATCACCCGTTGATGCAGCGTTTTATACAGCAGCTTCAGGATGGTTTGGGGCCGCTTTTGGGCGAGACAATCAGTGAAAAATCTGGCTCAGGCCGCTATCTGGTGTGGAAGAACGCATTAAATTTTATTCCACAAACATGGCTGTTAGGCAGCGGCCCTGATACATTTGGATTGCTTTATCATTCTGTTTATCCATTAAATAATGCTCAGTATTATGATAAGGCGCACAACGAATATCTTGAAGTTCTTTTAACCATGGGTCTGCCGATGCTGCTGTGTCTTTTGAGTATCTATGGCACTTGTTTGAAAAACATTCTTCAGCGCTTTATTAGCAAACAGGCAACCTGGGTTAGCGCCGCTTGTCTTTTTGCCGTTTGCGGCTATTTAGTTCAGGCTTTCTTCGGAATCAGCTATATGCTGAGTGCGCATCTTTTATGGATACTGCTTGGTTTGGGCACGGGACAGCAATTGAATGAGTCAAAAATGAGAAACTATGCGGACTGAACCTTTACTGAGTATTATCATTCCGGTTTATAATACCAAGCAGTATCTGCCGGCATGTATGCAAAGTGTACTGCATCAGCAAGCTTGTTTTGATTATGAGGTTATACTTGTGGATGACGGATCAACGGATGGCAGCTCACTGCTCTGTGATCAATATGCATCAGATTCTCCATTTGTACATGTGCTTCATCAAAAGAATCAAGGCTTGTCAGTGGCGCGCAACAATGGCTTAAAAGCATCAAGAGGATCGTATATCTTATTTTTAGACAGTGATGACTGGCTGGCGGATGAGCAGGTATTCAGCTGTCTGAACAAGTATTTGAAGGATCAAAAGGATGTGATTTTCTTTGAATCAAAGAAGGATATCAGCCATTGGTTCAATCGGACACCGCATGTATTAAAGCGTCTGCTTAATGCTGACACCCCTCAAAATCAGCTGTTTAATGAAATGATTCGATACAATTATCCACTTGGCTGTGCATGGAACCGGGTGTTGAAAAGAAGTTTATTGATTGATGGTGAATTATGGTTTGAAGCGAATACTTATTGTGAGGATATTGAGTGGAATGTGAAGCTGATGCGTTTAAATCCCCAAATCGCATTATGCCCGCATGTTTTGCATTGCTACCGTCAGCACAGCAATACAATTACTCAACGCTATGAACGCATCGCTGATGATTTTAAGACAGTAGTGCTGCGCTGTATTCATGATCATGAAGTAGGGAGTGAAAAAGCTGTGGATGCATTTCTTGCTTTTCAATATGCCTCATTGTTGGAGTTTGTTCCTTATCTGAGTGATGAAGGTCAAAAACAGACTGCCAGCGCAAAAGATATATTAAATTATGCGTCAGATAAAAAGGCAAAATGCTGCCGGCGGTTGGTTGCGTTGCTTGGTTATGAGCGTGCCTGCCGATTATTAAATCGATATTTATTAAGCAAAAAAGTATAAGCATCAGAGGAGATACGCGATGAAGAAAATTAGTATAGGGTTAATGATTTTACTGCTTTGCGGCTGTCAGTCAGCGTCGGTCAATGAGCTTCAGGAAAGCGTCTGTACGATGAATGCCGGCGGCGCGGCGGTCACAACTATTTTTGAACATGATGATAATTATGTGAAAACGCAGAAGAATGTGAATGTTGTCCAGTTGGATATGAGTGCGGTAAGCGCTGATGAATTAACGGCTACGGCAGAAGTAGCGGCAGCTATTTATCGCACTGTTAAGGGAATAGAATATAGCTATGAGATTGATGATCAATTCTTTATTGAGACATTATATATTGATTTTACAGCGGCATCGATTGAAGAACTGTCTGCTATCGGCATTGTCCGCAATGCTGATGAAACAACAACCCAAATCGGCATCAAGGAAACTTTAGCCATGAATCGTGAAATGGGTCTTGAATGCACAGAAAATGAATAAAAAGAGCTCGCGCTCTTTTATTTTGATTCATAGAGATTTTTAAGATCATCAAGCATATCCAGATGTTTGAAATCCTTATGATATACCATATTGATTTCACGGGTCAGATTCATGTTTTCAATCTGCAGTGTTACCAATGTTCCTTTAGCTATTTCACGGGTACAAGCGCTGTGAGCAATAATCGTAATACCAAAATTAGAGGCAACGAGTTCTTTAATCGTCGTGACATTGTCCAGCTCCAATATGATATTAAAATTTTTAATATGCTCATAGTGAGAGACTAACTGGTTCTCAAAAAGCTGCCGGGTACCTGCACTGCGTGAACGCAAAATAAAATTTTCTTTCTTTAATTCCTGTAAAGAGATGCTTTTTCGTTTACTTTTTGCGATTGGATGCTCCTTTGAAACAGCTACGCACAGGTAATCGGTATCTAAAAGTACCGAGGTAAATTTAGGATTGAAAAGATTTCCCTCCACAATAGCTAAATCTAATTCATAATTTTTTAACTTATCATAAATATTATTTATAGCATCTGTAGTTACATTGAAGTGAATATCATTGTGCATATTACAGTAGCGGGCAACAACATGAGGTACGATGGTTTCTTCAGCAGTCGGTGTCATACCGATATTTAGGCTGTGTACTGACATCCGGGTATCTTCAATTGCCTGCCGGCAGTTGTCGTTCAGCGCGCTCATTCGCCGGGCATATTTAACCAGAACCTCACCTTCCGGCGTAAGGACCAGTTTTTTCTTATCGCGGCGGAATAATTTTATTTTATAGTCTTCTTCCAGCAGCTTAATTTGATGGGTTACCGCTGGCTGAGTGAGTGCCATTTTTTTAGCGGTTTTGGTATAGCTGCAATTTTCAGCTAATGCCAGCAGTGTCATTACTTTAGGATCAATCATAGATGCGCCTTCTTTCAATATAAATATTTTTGATAAGCCTAATAAATATTATAATTAGATTTTATCACTTTTGGGACATATAATCAATTGTGTAAGGAGGGATAAAATGAATCAATTTCTATTGGCTGCGAATGCTGCGATTCAATCAAATCTGATTCTTGAGGTGGCCTTGCTGCTGTCTGCCGGATATCTGATGAGCCGATTGAGTAAGAAGCTCCATCTTCCTTATGTGACTGGGTATCTGCTGGCTGGTATTCTGATTGGCCCATCGGTTCTGCAGCTGATTTCATCAGAAACCGTAGCACGCTTTGATGTGATAACGGATATTGCGTTGGCCTTTATTGCATTTCAGGCAGGGCGTTTCTTTAATCTTAAGATTTTGCGTTCCAATGGCCGGCAAATGGTGATTATCACAATTATGGAAGCACTTGGGGCGGCAATTATTGTTACCTTGGTAATGTATTTTATTTTTCATCTTTCACTTCCTTTTTCTTTATTATTGGGTGCTATCGGATGTGCAACCGCACCGGCATCTACCATTATGACAATCCGTCAATATAAGGCAAAAGGAAACTTTGTGAATATGATCTTACAGGTAACGGCACTTGATGATGCTGTCGCACTATTAACCTTCAGTGCGTGCATGGCTGTGGTACAAGCGATGGATACGGGTGTCTTCTCAGCATCGGTGGTTATTGAGCCGGTGCTGCTGAATCTGGCGGCTGTCGGTTTAGGCATCGTCGGCGGGTATGTATTGAAACGAATCATAACTGAGGAGCGCAGTGAAGATTCTACATTAATTCTGTCGGTTATTGTTATTTTGACTTTAAGCGGTATCTGTACGGCTATTAATGTATCACCGCTGTTATGCTGTATGTGTCTGGGGGCAAGCTATATAAACTTCTCTAAGAATCAACGGCTTTTTGATCAGCTGAATAACTTCACACCGCCGATTCTGACATTATTCTTTGTCTGCAGCGGCATGCGCCTGAATCTGAGTTCATTAAAAGATGCGGGAATTATTGGCGTA
Organism: Dielma fastidiosa; assembly: GCF_003475485.1. Lineage (NCBI taxonomy): Bacteria > Bacillati > Bacillota > Erysipelotrichia > Erysipelotrichales > Erysipelotrichaceae > Dielma > Dielma fastidiosa. The sequence goes on from NZ_QRQL01000005.1 coordinate 217,477, forward strand.
GCGTATTTCTTTATCAGAATTGTTGGTAAGTATATCGGCTCCTACCTTGGCGGCAAGCTTACTCAAGCGGAACCAAGCATTACCAACTATCTGGGCTTGGCTCTGATACCGCAGGCTGGTGTCTCAATTGGGCTTGCTGCATTAGGACAGCGTCTGCTGCCGCCTCAATATGGAACCTTACTGACAACCATTATTCTGTCAAGCAGTGTTCTCTATGAAATGGTTGGACCTGCCTGTGCTAAGCTTTCACTTCACCTGTCACATTCGATACCAGGCAGTGAGAAAGAAGCGGATATGCATAAGAATATTGTATTGCCAAAAAGTGTACCGCATAAATCTTAATCAATAAAAGGAGCTGTGAAAAGCCCTTAATAAGCACACCCAATTCACTAAGAAAAGGGCGTGCTTTTTTTACCGGAACATCAAGGATTTCATTTTATGCAGCATAGGACATCTGCTTATTTATAATTCTGTCTCTATAAATAATCGTTATTGTATGCTATGATGAGGATAGGAAAATGAAGACCATGAACGGAGGTGTCCTATGAGAAAATCAGCATTGCTTCTATTATCATTAATTATTGCTGGCTGCAAACCTGCCTTGAATGAGCCGGTTCAAGAGGAAATCATCAATCAGGAACAAACAGAAATCAGCGGGGTTATCGCCCAAGTAAACCAGAATAAATTGCAGCTGGTGATGAATGGCGGCCACTTGCTTCAGGTTACGGTTGAAGATGGCTCACAGTATGAAATCAATGATTGGCTGACAATAACCAGCAATGCCCCTTTGGCAAAGAACGCGAGATATTACACGCTGCGTAAGGATGATGTGATTGAAAACAAGGGAAAACAACCGTTACAGCTGAAGACAGTTGATGATACACTTTATTTTGAGGGGCAGATTGGGTTGAATTACACACTTTCATCACAACAAAAGGCAGCCGATTTGTATGCTGGTAAGCCTTATTTAGTGGCTAGCGGCGGCAAACGTATTAATGCCGTTGACGATCAAAATGAGCGAGTTGCTTTCAATGGACAGTTGGACGGAGAGATCATGGCAGAGGATTATCCCGAACTGGTATCAGCCCATTATTACCTGATGATTGATGTTTATAATGCGATGGATGAAATCGTAACTACCACAGCTGCTCCAATCGATGTTCAAGCAACCCCTTATCAAACGGCACATATCCGAATTACAGAAATCAGTGATAATTATTTTATCGGCACCCTGCGCAATAATGTTTCAGGCTTTGCCATGAAGACTATGTTTAAGGTCAATTTGCCAAGTGATGAATTGATTAGTGAGGCGCGTAATGAAGATTATATGCTTGGTGATGAGGTTGTTGTCGAATACGATCAGCGGCATTTAATTGAGGACAATGACGGCATGGTGGAAATCACGGCAATGTGGCTGGAATGCCGCAGCAGTGATAACAGGGGAGCCGCTATGAAGCCGGTTATTTATCTCTACCCGCAGGTGCCGGTTAACTTTAAGGTATCCATTGATTATGACGGCCAGTTAACCACGACATACCCGGCTTATAAGGATGGCTGGCAGGGGATTGCCAATCCCGACGGTACGCTTCTTGTAGATGATCATGAATATTCTTATCTGTTCTGGGAAGGGTTTGATCATAATGAATATGATATGTCAAAGGGCTTTGTGGTTAAGGGTGAGGACAGTGCAGAGTTTCTGCAGAACGTATTAAGTCAAATGGGACTGCTGCCCAAGGAGTATAATGAATTTATCGTATACTGGCTGCCGCAGCTTGCTGACAACGCGTATAACTTGATTACTTTTCAGCAGGCAGACTACACTGATCATGCCCGTTTGACTATTGATCCAGAGCCTGATAGTGTTTTACGGATATTCATGGTTTATCAAGCATTGAATGAGCCAATTGATGTAGAAGAAATGGCAGTCGAACCATTTATCCGTCATGGCTTTACAGTCGTGGAATGGGGCGGTTGTGAACTGAAAACGACGCAGGCAAATTAAATCAATGAATCAGCGCATCCTAGCCGCTGATTTTTTCTCTTTAATGAGCATTTGCCTTGTTGTTTATAAATATAGGGAACATAATGAAGATACATGAAGGCTCATGCCAAAAGGAGGATCTTATGAATATCACAGAATCATTAAAACAGCGCCGAAGCTATTATCATATAAATAAAATACTGCCTGTCAGTGAAGAAACAATCATTGAACAGATTAAAGAAATCACTGAATTGGTACCCGATGCATATAACATGAAAAGCTCCATTATTGTTGTGGCGCTCAATGAACAGCATGATCAATTATGGGATATGATATATGAAGCATTTAATGGTAAAATCAGCAGGGAAAAGATTGACAGCTTCAAAGCTGGTGCCGGTACGATCCTGTATTTTTACGATCAGCAGGTCATTGAGACAATGCAGCAGCAATTTCCTTTATATGCTGATAATTTCCCAGTTTGGGCGAATCAAGCCAGCGGAATGCTGCAGCTCAGCCTTTGGAGCGGTCTGCGTGAATTAGGTATTGGCGCCTCTTTGCAGCATTACAATCCAATCATCGATGAGCAGGTTCATGAACTGTTTGCTTTGCCTAAGCAATATAAGCTGATCGCGCAGATGCCATTTGGCGGCATTGGTACTGAAGCAATGGCTAAGCCTAAGGAAGATATTAATCAAAGGGTGTTGATTCGCAGATAAATTTTGTGAGCAGGAAATCTTTAAAAGGGTTTCCTTTTTATATGTTTTGAATAACGCGTAATTTGTACTTTTTGCCAAAGTGAAATTAAAAAAGTTAAACTTTTTAGCACTTAAATGTTGACAGTGCTAAAATATGTGTTATACTACTATTAGCAATCGATTAGATAGAGTGCTAAAAAGGAGGACGATATTATGGATTTCAATCAATGTTCAGAAAGTTTACAAACAATACTCATGAATGCCATCAATATCGCAAAATCCTATAAACATCCGATGATAGATACTGTCGAATGTTTAAAAGCGATTTTTGAGAATGATGTGCTTGATGGTTTGTTTAAACGTGTCAATATCAATAAGCAGCAGGCATTAAATATAATTGACAATGAAATGCTGCGGGTAGCGGCGGTCAGTGACAGTTCTGAACCGCGCATCAGCAGTACGGTCAATGAGAGTATTATGGAAGCGGAGAAATGGAGTGAGGCTCATCAGGAAAGCTATATGAGTACAGCCAGCTTCTTCTTTGCCTTATTAAGAAATCGATCAACGATATCCAAACAGCTGGTGAAAGAGCTTAGAATTAATCTTTCACAGTTGGAGAATGAAGAAATTACACGCAGAGGGGGGAAGAAAATGGATACACAAACAAGTGAAAACAACATTGAAGCATTGGCTAAATACGGACGTGATCTCGTTAAGGATGTGCAGGATGGAAAGATTGATCCGGTAATTGGCCGTGATGAAGAAATCCGCCGTGTGATTCAGATTTTATCACGCAAAACAAAGAATAACCCGGTTTTGATTGGTGAACCTGGCGTTGGTAAAACGGCCATTGTCGAAGGTATTGCCTGGCGTATTATGAAGGGTGATGTACCTTTATCATTAAAGGATAAGAAACTGATTGAATTGGATATGGGTGCCTTGATTGCCGGGGCTAAATATAGAGGTGAATTTGAAGAGCGTCTGAAAGCTGTCCTTGAGGAAGTTAAGAATGCTGAAGGCGGTATTATCTTATTTATCGATGAGATTCACAACTTGGTGGGTGCCGGTAAGACGGAGGGCTCAATGGATGCCGCAAACTTACTGAAGCCAATGCTGGCCCGCGGTGAATTAAGATGTATCGGTGCGACTACTTTTAATGAGTACCGTAAATATATTGAAAAAGATGCTGCCTTGGAGCGCCGTTTCCAAAAGGTTACGGTTGCTGAACCAAGTGTAGAAGATACCATCTCTATTCTGCGAGGTTTAAAGGATCGTTTTGAAAGCTATCACGGTGTTAAGATTCTTGATGAAGCAATCATAGCCAGCGCTGTATTAAGCAATCGTTATATCACCGATCGCTTCCTGCCGGATAAGGCCATTGACTTGGTTGATGAAGCGTGCGCAATGTTAAGAGTTGAAATGGATTCAATGCCGCAGGAGCTGGATGAATTAATGCGTAAAATCATGCAGCTGGAAATTGAGGAGACGGCATTAAAGCAGGAAAATGATAAAAAAGCTCAGGAACGTCTTGTTGAAATTCAAAATGAATTAAAGGAATTGAAACAGCAAAAAGATGTTTTATATACAAAATGGATGGATGAAAAACGTGATCTTGAAGCCAGCAAACAGGATAAGGTTGAATTAGAGCGAGCAAAGCTTGATCTTGAACGGGCTCAGAATGAAGCTCGTTATGAAGAAGCGGCAAAGCTTCAATACTCAACAATTCCAGCCTTGGAAAAGAAGATTCAGGAAGCCAGCGATGCAATTAAGAATGATGCCTTGATTCAGGAAACCGTAAATGAAGAAATGATTGCGAAGGTCGTATCACGTTGGAGCGGCGTTGAAGTCAGCAAACTGGTTGAGAGTGAGCGGACAAAGCTTCTGCATCTTGAAGATGCGTTGCGTCAGCGGGTAGTTGGTCAGGATGAGGCACTGGAATTAGTCAGTGATGCAATCATTCGTTCAAAAGCACAAATTCAGGATGAGAATCGGCCGATCGGCAGTTTCTTGTTCCTAGGTCCTACCGGTGTTGGTAAGACAGAGGTAGCAAAAGCCTTAGCTGAACAATTATTTGACAGTGAATCTCATATCGTGCGTATCGATATGAGTGAATATATGGAGAAACACAGCGTCGCCCGTCTGATTGGCGCGCCTCCGGGATATGTCGGTTATGATGAAGGCGGTCAGCTGACGGAAGCAGTTCGCCGCAATCCATACTCAATCATTTTGTTTGATGAGGTTGAAAAGGCACATCCGGATGTCTTTAATGTACTGCTGCAGATTCTTGATGATGGACGAATCACGGATTCCAAAGGTGTAACTGTTGATTTCAAGAATACTTTATTGATTATGACAAGCAATCTTGGTTCACAATTCGCGTTTGATGCGGAGCATCGAAATGAGAAATACATGGAAGAAGTAAAGCGTTACTTCAAACCTGAATTTATTAATCGTATCGATGAGATTGTCGTATTCAATGCGTTAAATGATGACATGATGAGTAAGATTGCCCATAAGTTCATGAATCAGCTTGCCCAGCGTTTGGCTGCCAAGGATATTCATCTTGAGGTTACCGATGCCGTTTACAAGGAAATCGCAACGCAGGGTGTTGACCCAGTTTATGGCGCTCGTCCGATGAAGCGGTATATTCAAAGAAATATTGAAACTTTAATTGCCAGAAAGATTGTCGAGGGTGCAGTTGATAAGGATGAAACATGCGTCATTGACTGTGTGGACGGCGCTTATACGATTACTGCCAAGCATTAAATATATGAGCGGATAAATAGCTATATTTATCTGCTTTTTTTCATGATTTTAATGAATTGCTCCATACTACTGATAGAAAGTGAGGAACAATTATGTTTAAACATGAGAAGAAGTTATTACATAAAGTAAGAGTAGAAAAACCTAATCCACAGTATGCGGTATTGATGCAGGAGCAGTTAGGCGGCTGTAATGGTGAACTGAAAGCGGCAATGCAGTATTTATCTCAAAGCTTCCGTGCCAATGATCCGGTATTTAAAGATTTATTTTTGGATATTGGTACCGAAGAATTAAGTCATATGGAAATGGTAGCGGAAACGATTAATCTGCTTAACGGCGGTGATGTAGATTATAAAAAGGTAGGTGTCGGAGAAATTGAAACGATGGTTACCTATGGTCTGAATCCTGCTTTGGTCAACTCAAGCGGTAATCCATGGACAGCTGATTATGTAACTGTTACGGGTGATTTGGCCGCCGATTTATTGGCCGATATTGCCAGTGAACAGCGTGCTAAGGTCGTGTATGAATACTTATATCGTCAGATTGATGATAAATATGTCAAGGAAACAATTATGTTCTTATTGGAACGTGAAGAAGCGCATAACGCACTATTCTGTGAAGCGTTAAATAAGATCACTGATGATGGCAGCAATAAGAATTTCGGTATGAGTGAGGACAGCCGTTTATATTTTGATTTGTCTAAACCGGGCCGTTACTTTGATGACCCAGATCCAGAAGCAGTTAAGATTGATCGCAAGAAGAAAAGATAAATAAATGAAATAAGGAAGTGTTAAATTCATTGTATAAATGAAAGTAATGCTTCCTTTTGATATGCTGTGACTGGAAAATTTACCTGAGGGATCGGTATTATCTTGACGAAGAGGGTAAGATGCGTGTCAGCTGCTGGCTGGCATCAAGCAATGGCCGCTGGTACTATCTTGGCAGTGACGGCAAAATGGTCAAGAATCAATGGATCGATGGCTGCTTAATCAATGCAGAGGGGTTTTATATCAGTCCGCTTTTTAAGGCTTAATTATAAAAACTTTATACTAGGTATGAAAGATCCGCCGGCTGTCTTCATATACTATAAGGAAATAAACATTTCTTAATCTTCACATTCGATTTTTAGCCTTTACATTCTGTACGGTTCACGATAAACTAAAGACAGAGATTTAGAAAGGAGCTGTATGAGATCGAACTCTCATGCAATTGATAGGATGAGTAAAACTACGTTAGTTGTATTAGCAGCTGGTATGGGCAGCCGGTACGGCGGGCTGAAACAAATTGATCCCATTGGTCCTAATGGTGAAATTATTTTAGAATTATCCGTTTATGATGCAATTCAGGCAGGCTTTGACCGAGTTGTTTTTATCATTAAAAAAGAAATTGAAGCTGACTTCAAAGAAGCAATCGGCAATAAGCTGGCAGCTCATGTTGAAGTGGAATATGTATTCCAGGATCTTCATCATTTACCAAAAGATTATGAGGTTCCTGCCGGCCGCGTGAAACCGTGGGGAACCGCCCATGCGCTTTGGTGCTGCAAAGAGGTATTAGACGGCCCTTTTGCGGTTATTAATGCGGATGATTATTATGGGCAGTCCTGTTTTAAAGATCTATATGCATTCTTAAATAATGAAGCTAAAAGCCATCATTATGGCATGGTTGGCTATCTGCTGCGCAATACGATTACTGAAAACGGCAGTGTTGCCCGTGGTCAATGTGTGGTTAAGGACGGCAAGCTGGTGAATGTTGTTGAGCGTACCAGAATTGAAAAACGCAATGATAAGATTGAATACTATCTGGATAATGAATGGCATACACTGCCGGAGGATACGCTTGTATCAATGAATATGTGGGCCTTTACACCAGATATCATTGAGGAAATCGAGCATCGTTTTGATGCCTTCATGGCTGATGCTGTACCTGCCAATCCTTTGAAGAGTGAGATGTATATTCCTAATGTCGTTGGTGAACTGCTTCGAGAAGAAGCCGCTGATGTAGTCATGATGTCAAGCCGCGACAAATGGTATGGCGTTACTTATCAGGAAGACAAGGAAGGGGTTAAAGCCGGTATCCGATCACTGATTGATCAGGGCCGCTACCCACAGCCGCTTTGGAAATAATCTAAACTATCGCAAATGCGGTAGTTTTTTTGTATTATAGGAAATTGCATTTTCAAGCATCAAAGGTTTAATATCTCATCATGAAAAGGTATCTAAAAAATTACAAAAAACAGATGAAATCATCTTGTGAATATGGTATACTATGAGTAACAAAAAACAATCTATTTAATCATTAAATTCAACCTAAGCATCACCTAGTTTCCTTTGTATCAATCGAATCT